>CAMWHJ010000031.1 GCA_947174015.1 uncultured Lachnospiraceae bacterium
AGAAAATCTTACATATCTGATTCTTATCAGGAAAGTCTAAATTTCATAGACACAAGATTTTTTACAGCCTCAACTAAATTTAAAAATTTGCCGATTTAATTTAATTTGTACTAAAACTTGACATAGTACCAATCTTAATTTCCAATTCGGTATGTATGAACCTGTTATGGACTCTATCGTTGTTAATACCTGCGAGAACTCCATTCTTCTTATCTGTTGTCAGGAATGCAACTCAACTGTTATCTTTGATAATCCGAATGATGCAATCTATCTATATCGACTGGAAGAAGAAACATCTCTTGCACTATTTTTCTAAATGTATTTTTTACATTACACGCCGCCAACATGGTCACTCTGACCAGGTTAGTGACCATGTTTATGAATAATATTTCTGCTTCCTACTCTTCGGTTTGTCCGGCTCAGTTCTATGCAAAACACCAGTTTCAAGCATTTTGTCCAAATAATGCCTTCTAAAATATGAACGCTCCAAATTGAATCTTTTCATTATTTCACTTGCGGATTTTGGTTCTTTACAAAATTCAATTATCTGCTCCATTATATCTTGGTCACTCTGACCAAGATGTTGACCATCATCTCTCAACAACTCCAAATACCTATCACAAGCCTTACACAGCACCATGATTCCAGCCCCATTAATCTCATACTCTGGCAATGGTCCATCATACAATCCGCATGCTTCCTTAATTTTCTCAAAACCTCCTTCCCCAAGCTTCAATCATACCACTTTTGAAAAAGACATTTGCCAGTTTCGGATTGTATGGTTTCGAAGAGTGTTTCATAAACAGTTTGTCCGTAGAATCCAGATTTGGAGGCATTTCACCATCATTCCAAATGTATATCTTGTCCTCATATACGCTAATCTGAATCGGATTGCAGCTGCTATAATCCTTATGAACAATGGCATTCAGCAAAATCTCACGGAAAGCACCCTTATGGAACATGAACTGCTCAACTCTCTGAATTCCTTCATAGTCAATTAATGCCTTCATGTATTTTGTGTAAACCAAATCAACCGTCTTATCCGCCTGCTCTATCAAAGGACCGTGTACCTCATCCTGATATACCAAATCTGAATCTGATTTTCCAAAATAACCAATTTTAATATAAGAACCTGTTACCCACTTCTCAGGGTCTTTATAAAATGCCAGCATCGCTGCTCTTATCAAATATTCATCCTCATCAATCAAATGCAGGTTGTCCATCAAAATAGTATCTCCTACACTTACCTCTTCCTTTGTAAGTCTGCCTCTTTTTACTGCTTTCTCCTTAAATAACTGTATTGCATCCTGCTTCAAATCAGCTACTAACAGTTTTGGCAATGGCACTCCATCCCATGTTCTTCCCTATGTTTTTAGCAATGCTCTCTCCAATTCCTTTCCAGTAATTTCACGCATGGTACTGCCAGAACGATAATAATATTTTCCACGAAAACTGATTAAAGACGGATATTTATCAACAACTATCTCCAAATATTCCAGCTCGCCTTTATATAGTGTCTGCTGATTAAGCAGATATTTGAAATTTTTGCTCTCCATATCTGTCATAGTTTAGGAACAGATATAAAAGAGCATAAAGTATCTGTCTCTGCATCCGAAACAGATTCGAGACAAATACAGATAATGCGATAGAAGTCATTTGGGTTTCTGCCAACTTTGTGGTTATCAGCCCCATTCCATAGCAGCGTTTATCCAAACTAAATGCACGCTCCACTTCAATTCTGTCTGTATTATCCTGATACTCTTGTTTTTTATCTGTTTTTGTATTTGAACTTGGTCTTCCAAGTTTTGGACCGGATAATCGAATCCCGTGGTCACTGCAGAATCTTCGATTCTCTCTGGTTCGGTATATCTGATCCGCCAATACCCGTTCCAGATAATATCCGGTTCGCTCTTTGAAGTTTTCGATTGCTTCAATCAGACAGGTACTTTCATTATAGGCTTCAAATGATATTTTTTCTATTCGGCTGTATCCTTCACTATCAATACTCAGGTCAAGTTTTGCACCAAACTCTACGGGGGTCTTTACTTTTCCTCTAACGATAGGACGAAGCCACGGCTGTGTGATACTTACAATTCGATGATCTACAGAGTGCGTTTTGTTATCATACATGTATTTCTGTTGTTCGTATAGTGTGTTGATGGTTAGAAACAATGCTATCTCATTTTTTTCTAACGCATATCCATCACTCATGAATTGTTCTAAATATTTGATGTCTCTTGCTACATATCCTAACTGTTTGCGGAGTGCTTTTCGAATCTTCTTGTTCGTATGTTTTTTGCTTTTTGCAAATGCAAGATAATCTTTTCTGGCTTTCCGCTTATATCTTCTTGGAAGTGGCAGCCCATATGCTTTATGGAAGCGGTAAAGGATGGTTTCCAGTTTTTCTCTTGCCTCATTCAGCAGGGAAACATCCTGTGGATACCGAATGTTGGCAGGTGCACAGGTTGCATCCATCATCATAGTCCCTTTGTTTTCCGGTTCTGATTCTGTTTCTGAATCAGCCGCACCACCAGAACCGGGAGGATTGTGATCATCCCTGTGTCCAAGCAGATACTCATTTGCTTCCATCAGCATTTCCGCTGAAATACGCTTCCGGAAAAGCACCAGTGTACTCGCATCAAACGGAGCTTCTTCCTGATAACCAGGAAGACCGATAAAATATTGCAGATATGGATTTTCTGTGAGCTGTTCCACAAGTTCGCGATCCGCATATTGGAACTTTGTCTGAATAATCAGTGCACCTAATGCCATACGAAGTGGTTTTGCAACATTTCCGGTTTCACTTGGAAACAGTTCTGCATATTTAATTTCAAATTCATCCCATGGAATCAGAGCAGCCATTTTGATCCAACGATTTTCAGGATTCATTTTGAGTCCCATTAGCTGATTAAAATCCAAGAATGAATGCTGTAACTTATCAATCGATTTATACATATTTGGGCTCCTTTGTCGTGAAAAATATTAAAAATCTGCAAGAAAAATGATTTCATTTTAACAAAACTCTTGCAAATATTATACTACAAAATGAGCATAAAGTCAGTAAAATCAAGAGGTTATTGTTTAATCAGCAGACACGACTTAAACAACTACATATTTATAAATCTGCTTAAATCCCCAACACCATATTACAAACTGGCAAACTGCTTCATTCCACTTAACTGTGCATATTTCCAAATCCTCAGAAACTGTTCTGGATTGTAGCATTCAAAATCAATCTTCACAATCTCATTAGAAGATGCTTTTATTTTCTCATTTCTATCTAACACAAACTCTAGATATCTCTCAGCCGGTATTTTATTATTCTTCTTTTCATTACATCGCGGGCACGACAAAACAAAATTCCATAACTTGTCATCTTTCACATATGACCACGGTATAAAATGGTCAACATGCGTACCCTTCCCATCAAAACCAAGTTTTTTCCCACAGTAAAAACAATTACATTCTTCAAACTCTCTATATAATATATCTCTATAAACAGACAGATTATCTCTTCTTGGCGTAGCTAGTTCCAGCTTGTCAAGCAATCTAACCAGAACACTATCGTCATTTATTTTCTCCATAAACTTAGCCCATGCATAGTAGTTCAATTTTTCAAGTTCTGCCTTGAATTTTAGCATAAAGTTATAACCTGATTCTGCAATATATATACCACTTCCCTTAAGATCGAATCCATATAGTTTTCCATCCATATCATTGTATAAAGCTCCTACAACATTATGTCTGCATGCTTCAGAAACTTTCTTCACTATATCAGTCTGATCCGTATCTTTAAGCGATGAGAACTCTAAACTTTTTATGGCCTCATTGACAGTTACCTGTTCAAGCAAAATTGATTCTATTTTTGACACAACAGATTTTCCATCAGGCCTCATCTGTTTAAGATGATACTTAAGCACCAAATTCCAATAGTTAACTGTAAATCTATGAAAGATATCTTTATAGGTCAGGTAATAAACCTGATTCTCATTTTCAAACCTGCAATTAAAAAGATTATCCATAATGGATTTTATAAGCCCATATTTATATGTATTACGCTTTAGGCAAGAATCAGAATACACAAAGTTAAACAACGCCCAGTATTCATCCTCACTTACGAAAACTCTATTTAATTCTCCGCTTTTAAGATTCCATCCCGGCAAAATCTCACCTTCCGATCTTTTAGGTCACACAAGCTCCTTTGCTACTTCCAATAGCTTCTCGAAATTCTTTCTTAAAGCTTCAACATCTGTATTTCTTCCCCAGCTTAGCCTAATTGACTGGTCTATTTCATCCTCTGACATTCCCATCGCTACGAGTACATAACTCGGTGAATAACTACTTGATGTACACGCCGAACCATTTGATATTCCGCAATACTGCTTACTAGATAACATAAGTGCTTCAGATGAAACACCTTCTATCTGAATATTCAAAGTAGATGATATTAAATAATCTATATCTCCATTGATTATATATTTAATGCCTGAGTTGTCTAACATTTCTATTAACATATCTCTGATTAATATATTATCAGCCTCATCACTTTCGTATTCTTCAATCGCTATCTCACACGCCTTACCTAAGCCACCCACCAAAGCTACCGGAATCGTCCCGGGGCTAATTCCATGCTCCTGCTGTCCTCCAAACATGATTGGCTTTACCGGTGGTAACTTATAATTCCTTCTACGCAACACTAATGCACCTATTCCCTGAGGTCCATACATCTTGTGACTACTAAAAGAAAGCATATCATATTGGATTTGTCTTATTTCCTCCACCAGCTTACCACAGCTTTGAGTCGCATCAATATGAAACAAAACATCCTTATCTGCAAGCCCATCACCTATTTCTTTTACAGGCTGGATTGTTCCAGTTTCATTATTCACATGCATTATGGATACCAATAATGTATCATCATCAACTAGGTCAATTATTTCGTCCGCCGATACTCGACCAGTATGATCAGGTGACACCATATCAACTCTATACCCATAATTACTCATATACTTAGCGGTTTCTAATACTGCTTTATGTTCTATACTTGTGGTAATAATATGCTTTTTACCAGTTTTTTCAGCATATTCCTTAAGACCTTGAATAGCAATATTATTACTCTCTGTTGCTCCACTAGTAAAGAACACATCCTCAGAAGGAATATCCAGTAATAAAGCAACTTGTTTTCTCGCATTTTCCACAATAACTCTTGCGTTATCACCATAATCATGAGTTCTACTGTCAGCATTTCCAATATTGTTTTTGTAAATATCCACCATAAAATCCACAACACGATCATCGATTGGCGCTGAAGCATTATAATCTAAATATACACTCATTATCCCGCTGCTCCTAATCTCAACAAATCATCAAGTTCCCTAATAAAATTGGTTCCCGACAAATATGATATTCCTCTTTCAATGTGCATTTTAATATATTTAGCCATAGTCTCATTATCCGTAGGAATATCCATCTTCTTACACCATGCTATAATTAAAGCCTCATACAATTCACTATATTCTCCGGCAAATGTATACCAAGACATTTCTACATTACTGTCACCATCTATATTTTCAGGTGTAGGAATTGTGTTTTCTTTCAAAGAATAGCAATATGCCCATCTACAGAGAACATTCCAATTCTTTATTCCAGTCTTTCCTTTCAACCTTGACAATCGTTCTTTTGCACGATTTGATAAACGAATCTGTCTCATTATCATTGCTCTTCCTCCCATCTGTATCCTGTCAGAATTGTAGTACTTCTTGTTTCATCATTGTAATCAAGTGTATATTCATTCCCTACATTTTTCTTTAGGGCACTGTAATACTTGCCATATATTTCAGAATCCGTAGATAATACGATTGTTTGATCACTAGCATTAGGAAAATAGGTCTTAATCAACGCCATTCTATGTTTAGAATCAAGTCTCGATAATGGAGTATCTATAATCACAGGTAATTTTCTACTTGAACATATTGCTAATGCCCATAACAGAGATACAACCATAAGCTGCTTTTCTCCTGCAGAGAGTCGTTCTTTAGGAATCTCCTCTTCCTTATCATTAAGATATTTTAGATCTAGGCTTACCGGATCCATTTCTATACGAACAATCATTCCTTTTTTGTTCGCAAGCTGTTTGTAACATTGCGTCATAGCATCTGCTAATTTCCCAATCTTCTTCTCCTGAAGCTTAACCTTATATTCTGAAAGCACACTTGTAGCGAGATGAGAATACTTGACGATCCTATCATAATCATCACTTGTTTCTAATTTTTTCAACATACCCTCCACATATCTATTAAATTCTGTAGTTGCCTTAATCTGAGCATTATTAAAGTGTGGTCTTTCTCTTCTACATTCCTCAAGCTCGACTTCCTTCTTACTCTTATCATGCTCTAATTTAATAATCTTTTTATAGATTTTTCCAATTTTCTCTTCATCAATTTCTACAGAAAGCAGACTATCTGTACTCTCAATCTCCTGCAGGGTTTCATCACGCACTTCAAATAAATGATTAGTATCAACTATTCTCTTATCAAGTCTGCCTTCACATAATTGTACTAACTGCAACCACGAAGAGTCGGACAGATTGTAAATCATATCCTTATCCGACTTGTTAGTTATATCAGTCATATATTGAATGAAATCAACAAGTTCATTGGAATTATTATTCGCTTTATAGGAAGAATAAAACTCCTGAATCTTCTTCAACGCAACACTGTTCTCCCTTGATTCTCGTTCCTTTTCTACCGAACTTCTCATATCTTCAAGAAGACCTCTTACAAGCACAAGAGGCAATTCAGATGCTGCAGTATCAAGAAGCTGCTCTTTTTGTTGTGATTGCTTTACCGCTAATTCTGACCTTTTTTTGTAATACTCTTCTTTCTTTTCAAAAATGTCACCACCCTTTGAAGTGTACTCAATCCTTGCCTGCTCTATCTTCTTGTCTGCCACAACTAGTTCATCTTCTAATCTCTGTATCCTATCGTCTAAATCTCTTAATTGCTGTTCAGCATCTTCTTTAGCTTTTTTTAATTCAAATGATACCTCTTCCTTGAATACTTTGTCCTTTTCTTTACCACTTTTGCGCAATAATTTAGCCAGATTTCTATCTAAACTTTCCAATACTTCAATTCCCAAAAGGGATTTAATCGAATCCTTCAGTTTTTCATCTGTACTATCAGCTGCGAGTTCTGCTATTTTTTCTCCGTCAAAGAAAAAGAAATTAGATAATCCACTCGGCAAAAGGTTCTCCATAAACATTACCCAGTTTTCGGTCAAAAACTCATTGGGTTTACCATCCTGCCATACTTCTATATTATCATTAATCTTTCTTTTATTCCCCTCCCAGCTTCTTTTAACAGTATAACTACTTCCATCCATTTCAAAATCAAGTGTTACATTAGAAAGACAAGTTTTATCCGTTTTATTCACATATGAATCAAGATATCTACTATAAGATTGAAATTTGCTCTCGGTATATGCAAAGGAATTTCTTCCGTAAAGTGCTAATAATACAGCCTCTAATATTGTTGTCTTACCTCGACCATTCATACCTCCAATTAACACAACATTCTTATCTCCATCAAATGTAAACTCATTTGTTCCTGCATAAATACCAAAATTATGTAGCACAAGCTTTCTAATTATCATAGTCATCTTCCTCTTCATCTATTGCAATATCAATATCATCATCCGGATTAACAGTATAACTTGCCTCTTCTTTTACCATAGCTGGTTCAAGAAATTTCTCATTATAATTTCCACCGAATTCTTTTTTTCTTTTAGTATGCTCTGCATAATAGTTTGTAGCATCTGTTTCATTTGCATAGAAGTTCTTCTTTATTACTTTCGCAAGATTGTCTATCAAACCTTTTTTCTGATCGAGTCCCGTAGATTGATTCTCTACATCTATCAGACTATACATCATTTCAAACAGAAGCTCTTCGTTAGCATATTTAGGTTCATTACATATTTCTTTTAATAGTTCCCACTCATCTTCTCCAAATAATTGCCAACCTATCCAATCAGGATCATTAAATGGTCTTCCATAGACTTTTTCGTAAATCTTTGGCAGAGAATCATCAAACTCATGTTTCTCTAATACCCATATCCTTCTTATTTCTCTCAATTCGCCATCTGAAATCAACTCAATACTATCAAAATCTGAGGGACAGTTATCATTTAACTCCTTTTGAATAGTTAATAATCTCTCTAACCATTTATCCCTAATTTCTTTCAAATACGGTCCATGATGAAGGCGCTCATAGCTTCCTTGCAAAGATCCATTCATCTTTCTGAAACTACGGCGTTCTCTGTCTTTACTCTCATCGCCAAATTCGTTGCGGAACTCTAAAAGAGGTGACATCCATGCCTTTTCATCATCATTGGCAATCATTGCTTCCATCGACTTATCCCGTTCTACCATAGTACAAACCCAACATCCAAATCTACTCTTACCACAGCTTGGTAAATCTTTTTCAACCATCAGAGGACACTCATTATCAGCAGAAGCACCTCTATATATAGTCATTAGCTCTTTGTTAGAATAACCCCATGGGTTCTTATATTGCATAAGATAAATCCATACATCATCATCGGTCCAGTCTTCCAATGGTGAAAAAACAAGTTCATTTGCTAAGCTAGGATTAGGACTAAGTAACTCTCTCACTCTCATTTTTTCATATTTAGCCATTGTTTTTGCTCTATTAGCACTCTCTGCTTTTCTTGTTCCAATAACTAATATAATCTCACCATGTTCTGCAATCTTCTCTTTAATAAAATTGTTTACAGGTTGTATTTTCAAACGATCTGTACACCATCTCAATTTTTTTCTAGGGAAAGGGTATCCTCTTCCTAAAAAGTTAACCCAAAAAGTATTATCTGTCTTAGGTTTTAGTATATGAGTTTTAAACGGCATACCATTTTCATCAGACATCTTCTCTAACTCTTCAAGCGATTTTTTCGCCCATCTTGAAATTACAGGCGACTCAACTAAAGTGTCCGTATTTATAACATGAACCGGTTTCTTTAACTGATCTGGCGGTAGCTTTTCAAGTGAATACCACACAAGCTGCAATGTAGCTGTGCTGTCCTTTCCGCCTGAATATCCTATAACCCACGGTATATCATCTGCTAAATATAGGTTACGGACTGTTTCCATCATTCCTTCTATAATATCTTTATTTATTGTGGTCTTACCAGCAACAGCCATCAAACAATCCTCCAGTTAATTATTCTTAAAATCATTCTCTATTTGCATATCATCTTCATCAAGCGGAATTCCGAGTTGCTCTTTAATACAATTCGCAATCAATCTGACTGCTTTCTCATTCGCAATCATTCTTCCATCAGGACGAATTGCTCTTTTAATCCAAATAGATGCATTTCTTCTCCAATTAATATCCATAAGTCCTTGTAACATATCGTTCATGTCAAGTTCTCTATCGTCATAGAATATCTTACCGATCTGTCCAAACGCCTTAATCACAACGCCTTGAGTCACAATATATTTCTCTCTCAAATCCACCTTAGTAATCTGAGATGTAGATAATTCAATCCATGGTTTTACATAGCTCGCGATACACTTCCAATACTTTGTAACATACTTCTCCGTTTCATCGTCTACATTCTTCTTCCCAAGCATTCTTTTGTTTGCGTTATAGAATGTATTGAGTGTAAAGAGGTTAGAAGCATATTTACCCAGATTATCTTTTTCCTTATCTGTGTACCTATCAAAGAAATCTATATTGGATATTACTTTTCTAGTCATTACGGCAAGCGGATCCCTTGAATCATATAATTCCGATATAGAATTAGATGTCTTTACTGCGTGCTTATTTAAGTCAGTGAATATCTGTTGGCTTCTTGATAGACCCTTATCTTCATAAAACACTACAGATATTGTCTCTTCTCCTAAAGTATCATCTTCTTTTAAAGCATCAATGATTGCTGCCTTCCTATGCTGTCCGTCATTTAGAAGAAAACGCGCATCCATAGACACCTCAAGTACCCCTACTTCTTCCGATACATCTCCTGCCTTAAACTCAAACTCACCATCAATCGAAGCTGCCAGCGCCGAAAAAACATAATTCTTTCTATTCTCTAATATATATTTGCTGATAACAGGTATCCTGCTCTCATTTAATCTTCTCTGTGCTCTATACTCCGGCGGAACATATTCATCTTCTCCCGGAAATAGTCTGGAAAGCATCTTCAGAGGTACCATTGCTATATAGTACACTCTATCAGCTTGAATACCCTTAACTACAGGAAATTTATATACAAAATCCATAATACCCTCCAATAAAAATGCTATACTTAAGTATACTACTTAAGTATAGCATTTTTCATTATTCTTGTCAATCTCTATTTAGTTCATCGTACAATTCCCAAAAAGCTTTATCATGTAGATAAACGGGCTTGTTTGTACCTATCTTTATAATACTATGGTGGATATTTAATCCCTTTATTCTATTGTATAACGTGATGCTTTCATTACTCTTCGCTTCAGTCTTGAAAACAAAGTCAACATCATTATTTTTCAAATCTGAAACATTATGAACAATCCACGTAAGTATATATTTCGAATAATCATCCTCTCCACTTCCAAAATGCTTCAGGAATTGCGTTGAAAGAATAGTACCAACACCGAATTCTCTTCCCTCCTTCAGAATTTTTTTCAATGCCGGAAACCCTTCACTCATGAAGTTATCCGCTTCATCAACGAGAATAATTTTGGTAAGTTGTCTATATTGACCATCCATCTTACTCGAACCAGATGCCTGCATCTGAGAATAGAACAAATCCAATGTTATCGCTACAATTAAACTCTGTATATCTGGATCATAACCTGACAAGTCAATAACAACAACACCTTTCAGCATTTCAAATAAAGACTTTGTATCACTAGGATTTGACTCAAATATTTGAAACATATTCAGTTTTTCCAAAGCAGCTGATAACGAATCACCTTTCTTTATACTCTCATCATTGGAATATCTTTGATATACCTGATCAAAAGTAGGCGCTTCGTTATCCCAAGTACTTGGATTTCCAGGATTAATTCCTGATGCAGAATATGTGTCCATAATGCACTGCAACAATATCGCCTGTTGCTTAGGCCCTAGGTTATATACTTTTGAAATCGTATCCTTAAAGGCGTTTGCCGTATGTGTAGGCAACAATGGCTTAAACACAGACGATTTAGTTAGTGCTAATGGATTAAATGGCAAATGATATGGTTTATATATAACAGCATTCGTTGCATCAACAAAATCTTGTTTACTTTCGTTATAATCACCCTTATAGTCAAAAATCAAAATTCCTAATTCTTTTTCATCAACATTGCTTTTCTGATTTTTATACAATTGGGTAATTAATGATTTTGTAAACTGAGTTTTTCCCGTACCCATAGTCCCGATAATACCGGTATTAGTGTGGAAAAGTTGAGTAGTATCATTAGGTTTCCACATAACCTTAGTGCCATTTTGCTCATCAATTCCAAGTAGTATATTTATCCCTTTATCTACTGTGATTTCCTCGTTCTCGATATCATGACCCGTATCAACCAGATCATTTTCCAATTCATCCTCGTCGTATGCACTTGCAGTATCCGAATTATCTTGAGTTTCTGATTTTTTATCACTTGAGTATGAAGCACTTTCATCATCTTCATCTAACTCACTTGTTGCTATTTTTGAAACATCTCCCGTCAAGTTATAAAGGTCACAATCTTCGATAACAAGTAACTCACTGTCTTTCCTTTGAACTATATCTTGCTTTATCTCTTCAACACTTTTAAGAATTAAACCAAATTCATCACTTTCCGGAACCTCAATAAAGTTTATAATATTCTCTTTAAATGAAGTCCTGCGTGAAACTACACCCGTTCTAAAGGAAATAACCGCACCCTTACCAAGCAATTCCTGTATGTCACTCGAAATAGAATATTCCTCATTCAACAAAGCTTCTCTATACAAATCAAGAATCACATCCCAATCCTGTGAATCGTCAACATGATATACTTTCATTTTTTTACAGCTTGTTATTATTAGTTGCATTAAGAAATTTCTGTTGACTTTTTTTGCAATATCATTCCCTTCACAAAAAGCATCACTTAGCCCTTTTGCTGTTGAAGAAACTTGCTGAAAAGCCTTTTTTATGACGTCATTTCCATTTATTCCAGTTTTTACTTCAGTAGGATATAAATATACTTTAGGAATCTCCCTAGATTTATCTACACCTACAAAGAGAAGATCATCAGATGTAGGTCCCTTTTCAAATCCAAGATTCTTAGCCGAAAGTACCCCCTCTCCCTGAGATAATCCAACTCCACCCGAAACACGCAACATCTCTTCAAGAGATATAGGAACCCAAATAATATCCTTGTGTTTAAGAAAGGCAAGCATAAACTTGATAGCAGCTACTATACTAATTTTCTCCCTACTAAATGTACTGTCCTTTGACGCTCTTTTAGAGGACACTAACCTTAAAAGCCAATCTCCATTCACTGCATTAAACAGATTAATTATTCCGTGAACATCTTCTGTAGAAGAATCCACTCCTCTAGTCTTCAAATAATCTTGTATCACAAGAGAATATTGTTTTGATTTGTGCGTCACAGTAATAGCATCATAACCACTACTTGTCGTATATTGATCACTATAGTGAATAATCAGCAAATCACTTGCAGCCTCTTTCTCACTAAAGAAATCTAGATCTACTTTAGGTTCAACAAACACAACCCAGTTTGATGCAGCATATATCTCATCCATTTTACTTTCAGCATTATCATCAATCTGTGTAGAAATACTCAATCCTTTGTAATAAGGATTTCCTGAAGCTTCAACTTGAATAAGTGAATTATACAAATTCGACAAACTAATAAGTGAATTATCAGGAGCATATTTAGCCCCATAACCCGTTCTATATTTTGTTGAATACTTACTAGATGGAACACCTGATAATACGCCCCCTAAAGAAGTCCCTGTCTCTATATCTACCATTGAAGCCTGTTCTGATGTTATTTCTGACTCCATCTCGTAAAACGATAAATGCGCATAGCGATAGTTTTTACCATTGTCTTCATGGAAATAGCATTCAACATTTTTGGAGAAAATGCCCTCTAGCGTATTCATCGAGACTCCCGACGCTATCTCAAGTTTCTGATCAAATAAATATTTTTTTAGCATTCCAAATTCTCGTATTTTTGAAAATGCGTTATCAAGTCTATTATTTGAATAAATATGTATTTCAAACCGTACAAGATTGTCTACATCAGGATTTCGGTTAATCGAGCGAATGAAAAACTGTGCTATTCCAACAAACACCTCACTACAATCACCCATATTTATAAGATTTATTCGAAGTGTCTTGTTGTTAATATCATCAAAAATATACCTGAAATGCATAAGGAACTCCGAAATTTTTTCCTCTACTAATCTAGGTACAAAACGCCAATTCCCTCGGTATTTTTTATTCTCTACTGGTGCATAGTATTTCCATTCAAGAGAATTAACCTGATCTGAAACTTTATATATTCTTTTTTTTCTCTTCAGATAAGGAAGAAGGTTGAGAGATGTGAGACGCTCAACTATTACATCAGTTGCATCTTTCATTCCCTCTTCCTTAGTTAGCGCAATCTGATATGCAACGTTTATTGGATGGAACGGAGTCAAGAGGATTTCTTCTGAGTCATTTCCTACCGCTATCGTTCCAATATATAAAGCATTTACTTGCTCTGATGTAAATGTGGCTCCATCACTCAAAGAAGAATACAGTTCCATAAATGCATTAACATATTTTTCCGCTTTATCTAAAAGATCTCCACTAAGATATGCTAATGTAGGTATACTATTAGCTTGTTGTAGCGATTCAAGATATGCTTCATATGAAGCAATCAATGATTGATTCTGAAAAATATCATCATTTTCAATTTTTACCTGATCGGTATCGTAAAATCTTTTACACTTACCGACTGCAATTCTTTCATCTACAAAATATTTTTCTATTCTTAATTCGCGAAGAAGATTTGCTTTTGCAAAATACTCCTGAGTATCACTATAAATTTTATCGCCAACAAATTCAAAACTCGTTCTAGATGCATACTTTTCCTTAAGAATAGCCCTTCCGGTTATTTCGCGACTCTTACTCTCATCTGGAAACATCACAAATGGAACATCCACGCCTGCAAAATCTATATCCACGCGAATGCCCGTTGAATAATTTGATAATTCATCCTCTGTAGAGTGCAAGTGTAATCTTTGATTAAAGGCACATAGATATGACTCATTATCATCAAGCTTGGCAGTTGTAACTTCAGGCGCACCTTCATTAAAAATCAGGTCAGTTCCTATTCCCGATAATTTTATACGGACATCTTTTTTCTTACGAAAATCAATTGTGTAACAATGCTTAATAACTGACAACATAGATGTCGCTGGCAAATCAACCACGCAGATCTTGAATATATATTTAATATCGTTTACTTCATCAGACAGTTCTAATTTTTTGAAATAAACTCCATCCGGAGTCATTTCAAAAATATAATCCTTGCCCTCTTTTTCGTAATCAAGACCATCTGCCACAACACCACTGTTTAATACTTTTGCATTACAATTAAATCGAATGTGAATCTGTTGCCTTTTCAAGGGATTAAATACTAAAATATTTTTCTGTCTCTTTTTCGCCGTTTGAGACCCTTCATTTCTTATAACCCAATCAACACCATATTGTAAGTTTTCTAGAGGAATCATCCCATAAACAGAAATATCATCATTCTCTATTTTGAGCGGATTATCAATCTTTGATTTATGTTTTTCTATCTGCGCTAACATTTCCGCATATGTAAATAGACGACTCCAATTTTCTGGATCTTTTCTTTGTTCAATCTCTATTTTTGTAATAAAGCTATCATCAAAATCATTTGAAAGATTGTATGATACACCACCAAATCTAAAACATCTATCTATACGTTCAAATAATAAATTATTTTCCTTAATCTTCTTATCAATAGCACTTTTACCTTCGTTAAAATATTCAACCTTTCCATCAACATAAAAAAGTCTAAATCCTGGGAAACTCTCTCTCTGAATCTTTCCAGCACTCATAATAGCAAGCAAATCTCTATATTCATACAAAGAAGCTTTATCGCTAAACACATCCGTATCACGCCTCTGTAATTCAAAATGGAGAAGTCTCTTTTCTACAGGAGTAAGCTGCGTACTTTCACTTACCATTCCTTGAATCTCTTTCATCAGTTCTTCACCATAAAAAGGCATACCATTAGCTGACATATTCTTAGAACCACTAATAGCACTATCTATGGGAGATGAAGAAATCATTAAAATAGGCTTTCGAACCGAATTAGCAGCATTTCTCAATGTTGCACACAAAAAATCACTTGTCATCCCGTTTATTTGAGGTGCTATAATTACTTCGTCATTCATTAATTTTATCGTAAATGTAGTATAATCTTTAGCATTTATACATGGAAGGGTAAACTCTCCAAGATTACCCTCTGCCTGCACTAATGTCTTCAGAGCATCAGCTACATTGACAACTATATCTTCTGTATCAAGTTTTAGACAAAATGTTTCCCCGTGAAGAAGAGTCTCTTCTGAAGAAACCCTTTGAAAATAGCTATTTATTTTCTTTGCAATAAAATCATAAAATTCTCTTAACATACTGTGCATCTCCACTATCACTCTTCTTATCAATCAAATTCAGCTTTGTAAAAAATTCCTGCAATAAACTTTTGGACGTTGAATCAAGATAAACGCCTCTTAACTCATACTGCGCATACATCTCATTTAATCTGATTTTTTCCATATCCCTTAGAGCAAGCTTTGTAAGAAATATAATATCCCTCTCGGTAAGGTTAAGAACTAAACCTGATTTTTTTCGATTTTTCACAAATCTGTATTTACAAAACTCAGAAAACTTCTCCGAATAAAACTGACTTGCGCGTTTTCTATCAGTTTCATTAAACTGTGCAAGAACACATTCAAAAAGATGTCTTATTGCTGAGTCTGTAAGATTTGCACCAGGAATATAGCCTATAGCATCAAACCTTTTATAATCACCAATAAATGAAGTGTATACTTGTTCTGCTTTTTTTACTTCATTTGCTATTTCCACATCCATATCTGCACTTGAATCTGCAAGTTCTTTAAAATCAATATAATCCATCATAGGTTTATCGTTTTGATTCAGAATTTCAAGTGTAATTGCATGACTAAACATCCTAGAGATATTATTGGCAAGTTTATCCCAACCCTCTATACAGCACTGCCTATTCTTACTTACTTTTTCCCAATCTAGCGCAAAATATAATTTTTCTAGTTTGTTATGACTACCATTGCCAAACAAATCTAATGTTAAAGTGCACTGAGAAACATAGTAAAAGTAGTAAAAAGCTAGAAGATTTGAAAAATCATCAACAGATGTCATTCCCGAAGAAAGCATAAATCTAAAATCTTCTTTAAATCTTTGCTGTATACTTCTCTTCACTTTAAAATATCTATCATCATCAGATAATGCTCTTTCTTCATGCGTCTCTATTGAATCTACCACCATTTTTTCTAAAACATTAAATGGATACTCCCTCTCTGCCCTTTTTATATTTTCTTTATCCTCGTCATCTAACCCCAATACACAGTATAAGAAATCTGCGATTCGATCCGCACTTTTATTGTCTACAATCGTTTGGTATGCATATAACCCAATATTATTTGCTTGAAAATTATCCTCTTTAAAAAACAATGAGCGTATTATATCCTTAAATACTTCAACATCATCTGGATCATCAATTTCAATCTTATCTTGAATTCTCATACACAATTCTTCAAAATTGAGAGTTTCCGCAGATATATTTAGTGAATTTCTAAAAAAGCCACTCACTGCATCAGCTAGTTCATATACTATCGGGGATGCTTTTCTGGTCGTAGCTTTGTAAGGAAATAATTTAAAACACTTATCTGGTACATGGTTTAATCTGTAGGAATCCTCAGACTTAGTGCCAGGTTCTTTTGCATTAAAATTACTCTTAAATAAATCTTCATCAAAATAATATCCTGACATTACTTCACCACCTTAAATTTATATACACCAAATTTTGTTTTCTCCAACACAGCTTTTTGACCTTTTTCAGAAATAGCAATCATGTAATTGTCCGCCGATCCGGTTTTTTGAATTTTAGTAATAAAACTTATAAAGTCTGCATGATTATTTCGGTCTTCTGCCGTTTGTACATACCCTTTTTTTAGCTTACCAATCAATTCATATAGCGAATAATCGACATCAAGTCTTATTGATTGTCCGTCTGCGCCTTGAAACTCAACGACGATATATGGCAGAAACCTATTTAATCTATCTATACTTTTCTCCTGTGGCATATTATCCAAAAAAGCTTCAAATTTTATATTCTCATATAAAGCAAACTCTTTATGCTGATCATCTATACATATATTTCCTTCGCTTTCATTACCGCACCAATTAATAACCGCATCCTCCACATCCGAATACAATCCACTTAGCTTTGAAACCCTTCCAGAATTATAACTAAACAAATCCTTAACATATTTTTGGAATCTTTCTCCAGATACATTTCCAAAAGATATCACTTTTGTTCTAACTAGCGCGTTAAACAGTTTAGATTTAAGTGCCCTATCAGAGTTAATAACTTCTATACTATCCTTATCGTTAAACACATCAACATAAGGCGACTCTACCAGCAATTTCTTTATAGTATTTGAAATATCATCTGCGACATAATACTCTATTGCCAAATCATCAGCCATTTCATCCCTATCTAATAGCGGATCATATTTATGTGTCTTGTCCATAATTGATGAAATATCATCATAATCAAACAAAATAGTTGGCATTATACAGCTTAAATACTCTTTCAAAAACTTTGACATGTTAACAGAATTCTTTTGGAATTTTGCAAAATCAAAGTTCTGAGCAACCAAAATATCAAATACATAATTTAATAATTCTCTTGTTGTTAATATCTCTTTTTCACGGACTATTACATTCACAAGAAGCAGTGCTATATATCGTCTCACTTTTTCATCCATAAAGAATTCGTAATTCTTTTTAATAGGACATTTAGAACTCAACGGACAAGAAGAACAATCTTCTTTGTATGACATAAAAAAAGGATTGCTCTCATTATGTGAAACAATTTTTTCAAACAACGCATCTATGTATTCAGGATTAATACCATCTTTCTCCAGCAAAAACATATGATAATCCGAAAAACTAATATGCTGAAAATGGCTATTCGGATCATACCCCTTTTCATTTACTTTAGACGATAGAATATTTGCATCAAAGACATATTGTTTCAACAACTTAAAGTGTTCCCCATATTGAGATTCTATAAAATTGCTTAAAACACCGAGATTAATTGCAAGAATAATATTCTGACCAGGTTGATCCAAGTTCTCATCTCTAAATCCAGATAATACATCATACAATGTATCAATCGCTGTCTTGTCCGGAGCATTACTCTCTGTTGCATCATTGTGAATCACATAGTTTTCCAACAAATTTTCTGTATCAGAATTTTTCATGTATGACAATAAATGGGACTTTCCATCTCCAGCACTTCCACACAAAAGAATCAATGTTTTTTTTGCACTGGCATTTACACGTTGCAAGACTGCCCTCAAGTCCACCTCAGCATCTCTTACAACATGCATGTACTCCTTAAAGCCGTCAAAAGAATCAACATTATCTATCGAATCACTAGACGACTTTCTGAGCTTATTTAGTTTACTAATAAAATTACATCCGCTCATTGTTATTCTTTCCATTCTCTATTGTATTGAGGCAGCATTTTACATATCTACCTGATTTAATCCTTGCATCTTTAGGTTTGAAGGCATCACTCGGTATTAGCCAGGTTTTTCCTTTTTTTATCGCGCCTTCTATTCTCCCCTCAGCGCATAAAACACTAATCCGTCTTGATGAAATTCCCCATTTTTCTGAAAGTTCCACTGTTGTTAAGTATTCCATATGTTCTTCTCGCTCTCTAAAACATCACTCTACTCATCACATTATATATTATATTCATTTATCGGAATAAAGTCAATTGCTTTCGACTTTTTTCGTAAAATATAATTACAAACCAAAATAATAGAGGTACAGATGTACGTATTTACACCTGTACCTGTGTTTCGAAATCTATTCATACATAAAAACAACATAAACCAACGATTACCAACACCAAAACCTAACATCCCTTGCCATCCTAGATTCTCGGTATACTCATGACGAGGTTGGAACCTCTACTCCGAGAGTCTCATATATTTCAACTTGTTTATTGAGGATTTCGCCAATCCTTAAGGAATGGTTGGCATCCTCAAAACATTCGATCACATCCAATTTATCCAACAGCTGTTGTAGGGTGTAATTCTTATACAAATCTGTTTCCTTCATCTTGTGATCAAGATGAGAAATCAGAATTAGTGCTATAAATTCAACAAAGATTTTGCCATCAAGCCCTTTCTCGGAAGAAACAAGTAGTCGGCGCATGTTAAGGCGTTCTTTGAGATTGCCAAATGCTTTTTCCACAACATCCTTCATCCGATATAGATGAAGTGCTGTAAATGCATCCATCTTCTCATTTGAGATAAGTGCGAAATAACCAAGATAACGACGTGCTTCCTTAATAGCAGCTTCTTTGTAATAAACCTGCCGGCCTCTTTTAGGAGTTGTCTTAACTTCAAAAAATTGGTCATATGCTTTTTTGTGGCTGTCCACATAGTTGCCTTCAACCAGCTCTTTACAAAGTCCGGCAATTCTTTGATCAAATGCCTGCTCATCATCAGCGCCTTTGTCAATACTGTAATAATAATGGATGTATATCCTGCGTTTGTCTCTGATGACATCCCCCTTATATGGCCGTTCCTGAGTGTAATCCCAATCGGCTGTTACCGTATAGCCATAAGTGTTTATCCCTTCATCATAGTTAACAAACATACGGACATCATCATATATTTCATCAAGGTGTTTCCTGACGAATTTGAGTGACAGTTTTATTCCTGCAAGAAACTTTATGTGCTCTTTATATAAACCATTGATGTTATCTTCGGAGTAGAATCCTCTGTCCATAACAAACTTGGTTTTATGAAGGTCGAGAATATCCAGATCTTCAAGGAGATGTTTTTCCGTCTTGGAATCCGGTATATTTCCTGCCAGCTTCCGATAGTAAAATGGCAGTCCTGATTTTTCTCCAAACACCAGCAGGAGATTGATCTGCGGAAGTTTATCATCCTCTTTGTTTTTTCCGTACTGCACTTGCGATAAAGTCTCTGAGTAACTGGAAATGCTGGTACTGTCATAAGCCCAGTATTCATCCTCTACACGACGCCTGCCCTGCAGACGAAAAAATTTATTGACCTGGTCATCCTTTATAGCGGAAAACAAATCGCTGCTTCTTGGCGAAGTGATATCCTCATCATATGGATGTTTATGAGTCAAGTGCCATTTTTCAAAACGATAGAGAGGATTATTATCCTCGAGTATCAGGTAAAATGCTATAGACAACAGTTTCTTATATGTATCCGGAAAACAGGCTTTCAGATCACTGGTGAGCCCAAGGTCATCAGCAAACCTTTCAAGAAGATAAGTAGCCCCATAATACATATGGCGTGTTGATGTGACTGGTACCGGTCCACGTTTCGATGTTTTTTTAGTCTTAGCAGTTTTGTCTTTCCGGCATCTGCCATCGGTAGGGAGGATGTCACCTGTTTTATCATCTACCCGCCCTATTAATTTTCGGGTGCAACGGGATTGTTTTTTTTCCTTATCCCAATGATAAGTAGCCTCATATGCATAAGTTATACCGGAACGTTTGTCGTATTGTTTTACTATAGCCATAGCAGTTCACCTCGTCATGTGTTGTTAGTTTGATTATAACACATGACGAGCATAATTTCAAGAAGAAAAAGCAAAAAATACAGTAAATTCAATGGTTTCAAGCAATTCCGTTTGGTAGATTCTCGTCATGCGTTCCGAGAATCCAGGTTGTCAAGGTGGCTATGTAACAGTATCAGAGAACGACAAAACGCAAAAAAGCCGCTTACTCTTAAAAATCAATAAGAATAAGCGGCTCTGTGATGTGCCTTAGACATATTCATTTTTCATTCTCTTGACGGGTACGTTCACGACCTTAAATATCAGTTCGTCAACGCAGTCCGTATATCTGCCCTGCTGTATGAGCTGATTTTTCAGCTCTACAAGGCTATGTAAAAGTAATGTTCTTTCTTTGATATCTACATACAAGTAATTTTTCTTTTCTCTCATAAATGCGACCGTCCATTCTTGGCTTCATTATACAGTGGCAATAAAGTCCCACCAAAACTGTAACTTTGCATTTAGCGTATCAAAGCCCAATCTCCAGTAGTAAATGAGTAATAATTAAGGGTTGCAGTCCTCAAGAAATACATGGAAATACTTTGTTTTTGGGAAGATAATCATACATTTACTTGATTTTTCTACTAATTAACTACCCTCGTGTTCACCAGTTCCCATCTTATCCAAAATTTCCAGTATCTGTTTAACTTCCTCAACTGAACAATTTGTACAGTCTACTTCTATATCATTCATAGTATTGCGTTTGATTTTTACTGATTTTGAAAATTTTTTAATCAGCTCAATAATAATTTTACTTCCACCACCCGCTCCAATAATCGTTACTGCTAATGTGATTATTTCTTCAAATGGTGAGTAAAAAGCATCATCAAATTCAGATTTACACTTATTTAAATATTTATACTCATTCAATGAATAACCTTCTTCATTTTTCAATCTAATATAGACATTCATAATCATTCCTCCTATATATATCCAATATTTTTAAGTTTTTGCATAACCAAATAGTATGTTTCATAAACAGAACTACGATCTATCATTATTTTAACATCCCTTTCCGTTATCTGTGTAATATACTTTTGAGACTTTGTATTAAAATTTACAATTGAATTGATAGCATTTTCTGCGAATTTAATGTATTCGTCATTATTTTTTAATAGTTCTAATTGCTTTTGGGGCTTACATAATCCAAAATAGTATGTATCTATCGAAGTAACACTTGGGAAAACTCTGTTTCGTACAAAATTAACGATTTCGTTCTCCATATCCTCATCTACAATATAACTAATTGTATCAATTATTCTTTTATGCAAAATGAGATAGTATTTGTAATACATATCTATATCTAAAAATTCAAGTTTCCTTTCTGGTCGCTTCTGTTTATCTAACATTTCAAATACTGTTTTCATTTTCTTTTGCTCTTCAATATAGCCCAGAATCATTTTTTGTTTATTTGAATTAAATGAAAAGAAATATTTTAACCTTTCATCTGCATTGTACAAATATTTTAATCTCTCTTCAAAAACCTCTTCATCATGCAATAAATCAAAATTGTAAAATGGAATATAATTTGCTAGCATAGCAATCATTATAACACTCTCGATTCCATAGTGATTCGCTATTTGCTCGGCATATCGATATCCTGTAGCATAAAGATTATCATTAGGAAGATTAGTAATTTTGTCAATAATTTTCTTTTGTGCATTATATAATTCATTAACATTTTTTTAGGAATAAAAGTTTTGAAAAGAAATTCTAATATTGAATTTTTACTATATTCTTGTATATGCAAAGCACAATACGTTGCAGCTCCTTCATTACAAATAACAGAATTTTGCAGAAGTAATTTACTTCTCCTATATAATCTTCCACAAGTGAAATAAACAAGACACAATTCTTTATAACGTTTGCAATTAAATGATTTATTCCCCGATAACATATCCATCGCAAATTCAATTTGATCTTGTTTGGCATTATAAGGAAGGAAATTCAAATCCTGAGTAAAAGAACTTATAAAATCAAGAGTCAACATTAAATCTCTAATCTGCCTAAACAATGGAGATTCTGAGAGCATAAAATGTATCGATTCATGCAAAAAATCATGTAAATCCATTCCTATATTTCCAGAAATCGGGAGATGAATTTTCCCAATCTCATTTATAAACTTTGATGACCCATTTAAAATTTTATCTTTACTATTCTCCAAATAATTTGTATACATAGAATCATTTTTATGTCGTTCAAACATATCCATTTGTGGTTCCTTCTTTCTATGCTTTATCATATTTTAAAAGTTATTATTCCACCTTTAAAATAAAATCATTATACAAAGTGTCTCACCATTTCTAAGCTACCATCAAATCATACGGAAATGTTCCAATGCTTCCCTTATAACCTTTTCTTTCTCTGGCGGGCATTTCGGCTGTCTGGAATTTTCTGATTTCGGCAGATTATAATTTGCCCTCTCAATAATACCGCATTTCTGTTTTATCTGTGCGATATACAAATTGCTGACTTTCAATCCCGTATGCTCCAACACATAATCCTTGATTTCCTCATAGGTGGCTTTGCTCTCCGCAGCCGTCAAATCAAGCTCGTCCATCTGAAGCTCTACCTCAATATGTTGGTCTGCATGAAGTTTGGACAATAAACATACCGTCTCAACATGCGCAGTCTGCGGAAACATATCGCACCCCCTCACCCTCTCCACACGAAACCCTCTATCACAAAGATACCGCAAATCTCTAGCCAAGGTTGCTGAGTCGCAGCTCACATACACCACTCGGTCAGGCTGCATTTTCACAATGGTATCCAGACACTTCTCATCACACCCCTTCCGAGGCGGGTCTACCACAATCACATCAGCAGAAATACCTTCTTTTCGATAAAGTTCTGGCAGCACCTCCTCAGCCTTTCCCACATAAAACTCCACATTGGTCATACCATTAAGTTCCGCATTTACCCTGGCATCCTCAATGGCCTCAGGGACAATCTCTACTCCGTATACCTGCTTGGCTTTCTGTGCCAGAAAAAGAGATATGGTTCCAATTCCACAATACAGATCCCACACCGTTTCTTCTCCATGAAGCCCGGCATACTCCAAAGCGGTTTCATATAATCGTTTGGTCTGCACCGGATTTACCTGATAGAAAGAAAGTGGAGAAATCCGATAAGTTATGTTCCCAATCTTATCCTGAATACAAGTCTGCCCCCACAGCGGCAACACTTCTGTTCCCAAAATAACATTTGTTTTCTTTTCATTTACATTTAAAGTAATACTGGTCATTCCATCCATTTTTGACAATTCTTTTACCAATGCCTCACCATGAGGCAGCTTTCTGCCGTTGAGAATCAGACATACCATCAACTCACCGCTGGCAAAGCCCTTTCGAATCAGCACATGACGTACCAGTCCCTTGCCGGTTGCCTCGTTGTAAGAAGTAATATGATACTTTTTCATAAAGTCCAAAACAATCTGCAAAATTTTCTCATTTTCCACAGCTCCCAGATAACACTTCACATTAGGTATAATATCATGTGTTCTTCCTGCATAAAATCCAGTGACAATTTCTCCATTTTTATCTGTACCCACAGGAAACTGAGCTTTGTTGCGATAATGGTAAGGTTCCTCCATAGCCAGAATGGGCTCCATAGAGAGGTTTGCAAAGCCACCAATCCTCTCTAAGTTATTCTGCACCTTCTTCTGCTTAAAATTCAACTGTTCCTCATATGATAACGGCTGAATCTGGCATCCGCCGCACTGACGGCATACAGGACATTTTGGCTCTACCCGATAAGGGGAGGGATTGATAAGTTTAATTAATCTGGCATAGGCATAATTTTTCTTAAGCTTCATCAGTTTTGCCTCCACCACATCGCCAATAATGGCATCCTTAACAAAAAGAGCATAACCCTCTATTTTTCCTATGCCTTCCCCATTGGTTCCCATATCCTCTATTGTCACTGTAAGTACATCATTTTTCTTAAATTCCATAATTTGCACCAAGCTCTACATAAGATTTTGACATAAGCTTTCCTTTCTTCGGTTTTCCACCCTCTTTTACTTCCATCATAAACCATAAATCTTGCATGTAAACAGCAAAGCAACACATTGACCGCCAACTGTATAAGGTTCTTATCTGCTGTTTTTCTGTATATTTGACGTAACTGTTCAGTAGGTCTGTGCATTTACTGCACAGACCATAATAAAACGTAAACAATAGAAAGCACCCTCTGTATCTACAAGTAAACCTTCCATCAAAACTGTAGACTCCGCTTGCAGTCCATACAAGTGCCAATACGTTGCCTTTTAGCGTTTTATCAATCATTTTACAAAATATCCACTTATAAACTTTGTGAAACATTCCATTTGCACCAACACAAACAACACTTCGAAAACAAACACCAACTGCAACTATTGCTTTCCCTTTTTCCTGAACAGAAGTAATATTATTGCCAACAATACAGCACCTGCCATAAATGCAGCTGCAATCATGTTGTTACCCAAACTGCCTGCAAAAAAAACACTGGTGGGTCCATCCTCTCCTCCAAGAACAGAAAACTGAATACTGCCCCTTTTCATCCAAAAAACCCCCGCAAAAAAACAAACAAGAGATAATACTCCCAACACTGCAATATTTATTCTCTTCATGTGATTTCCTCCAAAATAAATGTTAGTTATTTTCCCCTTTTGCAAAGACTCTTAAAGTTAAATTATTTGTAACTCTTCAGTAGGTCTGTGCATTTACTGCACAGACCGTAAGAAAAAGTGGCTATAACAGGCAAAGAACCATTGCCGTAGGCAATTCTGCATGGTTCTTTGCTTGTAACTATGAAGGTACTGAATAGTTACGATTATTTGACAAATATAAATTTGTGTGTTTACACTAATTTGTTATTTCAAATTGGAAGTTATCAGTTTTCCATATGGATAATCACAATTTTTCTATCCAAGTAAAAAATTTATCCAATCCCTTGTTTTCCGCCCTTGTTTCAAGAAACATTCCTACTGTATACCACGAATGAGTATTCTTTTCATCCTGCACCTCATAAAGTTCACAGGAAATTCCAAGTTTCTTTGCCTTATCTGCAAACTGTTTTGCACAATCAAATTCAATCAGTCCGTCATGTTTGCTTTGAATTAACAACATGGGAATCTGACTTTTCGTCATTAAAAAAAGAGGGTCTCCGCATAATCTGTCATAGTCTTTTAAAAACAACTGATTTAGTAATAACTTAACGGACAATGAAGTCTTGACCGAAAAACTGTATGGTCCGCCTGAACCGATGAACCCGATAATATTAGTTACATCCGTACTGTACTCTTTCTGAACCTTGCTACTGTAACATAGGATTGATGAGAGATGCGCACCCGCTGATGGTCCAGAAAGAATAAGCTTGGAAGTATCTATACCCTTTTCCTCGAGAAATCTTATCGCTGCCTTATATCCTGCACATACATCTTCTATCTGGCATGGATACTTATTCTTCGGTGATAGTCTATACCCTATCGAAATAAAACGATATCCTTCATTTGCCACACTTTGACCTACAAAATCAAATAATTTAGGGGTTCCAGCATTCCAGCCGCCACCATGCACCCAGATAAGGACTTTATTGCTTATGGTTTTAGCCGGTTCATAATACAAGAAATACTGTTCCCTATGATTACCAAAAAAAATCTTTTCTGGACTGATATATTTTTTAACTCGAAACATTTTATAGTATAGTTCAAAATAACTAAAACTCTCTCTTATTGAATCATTCATTATTATGTAATCTCCTCTGCAAATAGGAATTTTGTTTCATAATAAACATAGAGGTATAGAACAATCAATCCCCCAGACATTCTCGGTGTTTATCAGTATAACCAGCTTCATACGCTTCTTCGATAGTCGAAAAGTAAATTCTATTTTGTTCATATGGTAAACTATCACAATGAATACTATGAAGTTTGCCACTATTTATATTAGCAATATAATTTTTATTAGAAACAGAATCCGCTGTCGAAGTAGATGTATCCGCTGTGCATCCTACAATTGATAGCATACAAGCTATTGTTAAAATTATTGAAAATCTTTTCATGATATTCTCCTTTTTCAATGAATACTAAAATTACTATTTGCCTATCAGATAACTCCTGATTTCCCCTATCATTATATCCGTGTACTAAGTCAAAATTACACCCTGCTCAATATCATAATTCCCGCATCCTGTGCAAACACAAAATATTCCCCATCATAGCTAAAACCACAGGTATAAAATCTATAGCCTTTAAAAATAACACTCTCGGTTCCCAATTCACTCATGAAATATACCACTGTTTGATTCTCTAAGACAGCTTCCACCCTGACCTTTTCATTTCTTTTTGTAAATTGCATGATTTCTCCCCGTATTGACCGGAGATTTTTATTACCTCGTCAGGGAGTAAACTGCATAAAGCTGAACTTCTCTCCTGTCACAATTTACAGTTCCTGCCACTGAATACAAGATGGTCTTTGATATGTAGTTCCAAATTCTTTTATACACAAAGCCGCCTTGTCTAAGGTAATGACTGCCTCTGCTTCCGGTGTCCACTGCTCACCGCCCGCAATAAATGTAACCTCTTTATCATTCTTTTCATTAAATGACAACCACATTGCTCCATCTTCGTTTTCAAAATAATGAACGGCTGCAAAGTCATCATTGATTACAACAGCCAAACAGGGATATGGTTCATTTCCACTAATCCAGATTTCTTCCCCGCTTTGTAAATGGGCAAGCGTTTCCCGAACTGTTTTACATTCAAAACTGCCTCTGCTTGTATTTATCATCATATTTTTTCCTCACTGTTTTCTTTCTATCTGCGGAAATATCATCTCAAAATGTCAATTAAAAAAAGTCAGCTTTTCTTTGCTGTTCAGAGAAATCTGAGACTGCGCTACCGCCTTTTCACTGATTTCTCTGCCATAGCGTATGATGTACATATGAAGCTTTCCAAGAGGTACCATGTTGCCAATTCCGCGTTTCAAACAACGCTCCTGCCATGGTTTGCCGTTGATCAAAAATGTTCCCGAAAATCTGCGTTTCGGCATAAGCATGGGATACTTCGACTTCCTCATATAGATAATCAGGCAATGAACCGTTTTGCTCTCAAAGGGAGTTAATTATCTAATTGTGCAAAATTTTAAATTTGCATATTCACCGTCATGTTTATCATAACATCCAGACATCTTACTCCATATACTTTGTACTCTTTCGAAAGTTGGACTCAAATAATCTATTGTAGCCCAACCAGCCGTCCTTCGATGGTGCACTGCGAAATAATTCTCGAATTGTCTCCATTTTGGCGTCCATATTGTCTGCCATATTCAACGCTACTGCCTCTGCCAATGCGGGCTTTTTCGGTGAACCATACTCCAATTCACCATGGTGTGCCAGAATACAGTGCTTTAACTCGCTGGCAAGCTTTTGGGGAAAACCCTCTATGGAACGAATACGGAAAGAAATCTCCTCTGCACCAATCATAATATGTCCCAACAGTTGACCATCATCTGTATAATCATTGGTTGGAAAAGCTGACAGTTCCTGCACCTTGCCAATGTCATGAAGCATGGCGGCAGTTAGAAGCAAATCCCTGTTTAATACTGTATATGTCTTTGCATAAAAGTCACACAGCTTGGTGACACTGAGAGAATGCTCTAATAAACCACCCACAAAGCCATGATGTACGCTTTTAGCAGCAGAATGAGTTTTAAAATGCCTGATTAATTCTATATCTTCCACAAAGAAACTCTTGAGCAATTTATTAAAATATGGATTCTTAATCACATTTATGTAGGACACAAACTCTTGATACATATTCTCAATATCATGCTCAGAAGTCGGCAAATAATCCTTGGGATCATATTCTCCCTCTGTGACCTTCCTCACCCGCTTTATATTTGCCTGCATTGCCCCCTGAAAGCTGGTAATGTCTGCCACCACCTCCACATAATCCATCACATTAAAGTCATCAATGCCGGCAGAATTGGGATCCCAGATTTTCGCATCCAAGGTTCCTGTCTTATCCTGAAGGACTAAAGAATCATATGGTTTTCCATTTTTGGTCACCAAAGACTGCTTTTGTTTACATAGATATACATCCCCAATCCGTTCGCCTTCTTTTAATGTTTCAATATATTTCATATGTTCTCTTACCTTTCTATCTTTTCCTATTCGTTACTCATTATATCCTATATCCTTACCTGTGGAAAGCATTTTTTCTAAAATTATTTCTTCTGCTTTTTGCATTTTTAAGGAAAATTATTATGAAGAGTAAACATACTGTTCCGGATGTAAAAAGCTGCCAGGTTGACTATCACAACCCGGCAGCAATATACTCATATATCCTTTCCTAAAATGTCATTAATACAGTACACCTATTCTTGTCCCTCTACTGCATCACTCCAAGTGTCACATCGAACCGCACTTCCACATACCTGTCCGTACCAGAGCGCATGGCGGTGATGGTCAACAACTGTTCCGGCTCACAGCCATTGATGATATTTTCAAAATCCCGCAACGTTTCTATCTCTTTCCCTTCCATCCCCACAATAATATCTCCATTCTGGATGCCTGAATTCATGGCAGGGGAATCCATTGCCACATTAATAATCCCCACCCCCCTTGGCATATGGTAAACTTCTTTGTCTTCTTCGGTAACTTCTCTGCATCTTACACCCAGATAGGCAATGCCCAAATTGTTGGACAACCGTTCAATGATACCCTTTAACTCCGAAATTCCAAAGGCAACCACTGTTCCGTTTTCGGAAAATGCACTGAGCTCTCTGGTGAAGATCCCCACCACTTCACCATCCAGATTCAACAGTACACCATTTCCGCTGAGGCTGCCCGGCATATCCGTCTTAACCAAAGGGTATCTCACATCTTCTGTATCAGAAAGGGACTTCAAAGAAGTAACATTTCCGTTTAATACAGAGTCATTGTTTCCCAAGGGACTGCCCACTGCCAGCACAGGAGTTCCCAGATGAAGAAGCTTGGAATTTCCCAGTGTAACTATTTGTATCTGACTTTTCTCTTCCTCTGTCAATCCCTGATGTTCCACCGCCAGCATGGCAAGCCCTGTGTTGCCATCCTGCTTTTTCTGTACTGCAGAGACTTCCTTTCCATTGGCAAAGATTACACCTATTTCCTCGGCATTCTCCACCACACTTTTGTCTGTGAGAATCAAGTATTCCTTTCCATTGTCTGCCACCACAATCCCCGATGCCTGCCCTTGATTTTCATAAGGGTTGTTAAGCCAGTCCACATTGTTGCTGACACTTACTACCGTAACCAGCGAATTTTTTGCAGTTTCCGCCACCTGATACATCTGACTGTACAAACTGATGTAATCTTTGGGCTCTAAAGCCTTCTCTACCACATTTACCACCGGTTCCAGGGTAATGGTGGGGATAGGCTCCGGAGTCATCGTAAATACTGCCTCCAAATCTGTGTCGTCCCTGGGAATGGTGATAACCTCCGGATCTGTTTCCTCTTCCCAAACCTTGGAAAGTTTTGGTGTCAACCAAGCCATCACTATGCTGGCTATCATTCCAAAGACAATGGCAGCAGCCACAAAGCTGGTAATCTCTATGGCTATCTTTTTTTTACTTTTGGGTCGTTCCTTAATTTTTTCTGTAATAAAAGAATATTCCTGCTTCGAATTTTCCTGTTCATTCTTCATAACAATTTCTCCTGATAGTTCTAATTGCTGTGGTTTCCTGTCTGTCGGCTCCACAGAAGGGGGATAACTCTCTGTTTTGCAGCTTTGCTTCTGTTACAATGTCCGTTCTTCCTACTATTGAGTTAGTATAACAAAGACATATGAACAATTTATGAACTCATATAGAAAATCTTTTCTTGTAACTGTTCTTTATATATTTTTCACAGACATATATTTTTACAAAACAGCTGCAAACTTTTTTATTTTTCTTACTGCTTTTGTTGTATATTTTTTATAATCTATTGTATAATGTACCTAATTAAGTAAATGATGCTATGCCATTTACCATTCTCATGGGTATATTTTGGGGCATATGATTATTGATTGAAACAAGAAAGGCAAAAAAGAGTGAAAGAAAAAAGAAGGAAGGATAAAATGCAAATTATGAATCAAAAGGCATTAAAAACTCTTGAGTATACAAAAATTATTACCTTATTATCAGACCACGCATGCAGTGAAGGCGGAAAGCAGCTTTGTCTGAATCTGCTGCCAGAGAGCGAAAAAGAAACCATCGAAACGGCACAGGCAGAAACCACAGCTGCTCTTATCCGTATCTATAAATATGGCAGTATCTCATTTAGCGGTGTCCATGACATTCGTGCTTCCTTAAAACGCTTAGAAATCGGCAGCTCCCTTAATCAGGAGGAACTGTTGAATGTATGCACCCTGTTAGAAAATACCAATCGGGTAAAGCAGTATTCTCGAAATGAAGATTCCGATGGTATCCCAGATATCATCAACCACTATTTTGAAAGCTTAGAACCCTTGACTTTTCTCGCCGGAGAAATCCGAAGATGTATTATTTCTTTGGAAGAGATTGCTGATGATGCCTCCCCGGAATTGAAAAACATCCGCAGAAATATGCGGAATATTAATGAAAAAGTACATGCTCAACTGGTTTCCATGACTTCCAATTCCACCACTCGCTCTTACTTACAGGAAGCTGTGATCACCCAGCGTAATGGCAGGTATTGTCTTCCGGTAAAAGCAGAACACCGCTCCCAGATTTCTGGTATGATACACGATCAGTCCTCCAGCGGCTCCACCTTTTTTATTGAGCCTATGGCTGTGGTAAAATTAAATAATGACTTGCGGGAACTGCTGCTGAAGGAACAGGAAGAAATTGTGAAAATCTTATCAACCTTAAGTGCCTCTGTGGCAGAGCATATTTCAGAGATAATTGAAAATTATAATCATATGGTAAAACTGGATTTTATTTTTGCAAAAGCTCTGTTTTCCAAATCTTATAAGGGAAGTGAGCCGGAATTTAACACCCAGGGCATTATCCACATTAAAGAGGGACGGCATCCTTTGCTTGATAAACACAAGGTGGTGCCTATCACCATCCGTTTGGGTGAAGATTTTGACCTTTTGGTGGTCACCGGTCCCAATACCGGCGGAAAGACGGTTTCTTTAAAAACCACCGGATTATTTACCTTAATGGGACAGGCAGGACTTCATATTCCTGCTGCTGACCACTCAAGGCTGACCATTTTTGAAGAGGTGTTTGCAGATATTGGCGATGAGCAAAGCATTGAGCAGTCCCTCAGTACCTTTTCTGCCCATATGACTAACATTGTTACCATCTTAGAGCAAGTGAGCCAGCGTTCCTTGGTGTTATTTGACGAACTGGGGGCAGGCACTGACCCAACGGAGGGTGCCGCTTTGGCAGCCGCCATTCTCTCTCATTTGCACAGGCAAGGGATTCGAACCATGGCAACGACCCATTACAGTGAATTGAAAATATTTGCCCTGTCAACCGATGGCGTGGAAAATGCCTGCTGTGAATTTGATGTGGAAACTCTCCGCCCCACCTACCGTCTGCTTATTGGTATTCCCGGGAAAAGTAATGCTTTTGCCATTTCTAAAAAGTTGGGACTTCCCGATTACATCATTGAGGATTCCAAGAGCCGCATCAGTCAGGAGGCAGAAAGCTTTGAGGATGTAATCACAGACTTAGAGAACAGTCGCAGAATCATTGAAAAAGAGCAAGAAGAAATCCGTCAATATAAAGAGGAAATCAAAGAGCTGAAGCAGCGCCTTGAGAAAAAACAGGACAACATTGACAAACGTCGGGAGGATATTCTTCGGGATGCCAATGAAAAGGCAAGAGAAATTTTAGCAGATGCCAAATCCTATGCGGATCAGACTATGAAAGATTTTCGTAAGTTTTATGAGGAAAGCGGTGCTTCAAAGGAAATGGAAAAACGCCGGCAAGCTGCCAAGAAAAAATTGGATTCTGTCAACAGTAAGCTGGCTATGAAAAACACGGCTGCTCCCAAGAAAAACCAAAAACCGGCAGACTTTAAAGTGGGCACCACCGTAAAGGTACTGAGTATGGGATTGGAAGGTACTGTCAGCACTCTGCCCAACCAGAAAGGCGACTTATATGTTCAGATGGGCATTCTTCGTTCACAAGTAAACATAAAAGACTTAGAGATTTTATCTCAGCCCGCAAAGCAAAACGAAACTGCCGGCCGCACCTCTACCAGCAAAATGAAAATGTCCAAATCCGCCAGTATTTCTACGGAAATCAACCTAATTGGACGAACTACGGATGAGGCAGTGGCACTGCTGGATAAATACTTAGATGATGCCTATCTGGCACATTTGCCCAGTGTCCGGGTGGTACACGGAAAAGGCACCGGTGCCCTGCGCACTGCGGTACACAAACATTTACGCCGCATGAAATATGTAAAATCCTTTCGCTTGGGAGAATTTGGTGAAGGGGATGCCGGTGTTACGATTGTAGAATTTAAGTAACTGTTCAGTAGGTCTGTGCATTTACTGCACAGACCGTAAGAAAAAGTGG
>CAMWHJ010000032.1 GCA_947174015.1 uncultured Lachnospiraceae bacterium
CACTTTTTCTTACGGTCTGTGCAGTAAATGCACAGACCTACTGAACAGTTACATTCTTTCTATGGATGAAGTCTCTTTCTGATTTCTTTTAAAGATTGTTCTTTTATCAGTTTACCATTTTCATACACAGTTTCAAGCAAATTTTTATCCTCTGGCAAATCTTCACTGGTATAACCATCCTGAAAGGTCAGTTTTCCATCTTCCTCGTAGACAAGACACAGTCCCTTCTGGCTTTTCTTAAATCCTCCCTCTTTGGGATTCTTAAAAATAGGGATGGGCTTTTTGTCCACCTCACAGTAGGTTGCCTTGATGCAGGAACTAAAGGTATCTCTGGTGAACGGCTTCAGGATGCCCTCCTCTTCCACACACTGCATACTAAAACTGCCCACTCCCAGGGATACATTATTGCAGGCAAAACCAGAGTCCACCAGAATCTGATAGATTTCTCTGCACCTTTGTATAGTGATACTGTCACCGTAAATGGCTTTTACATGGGGATCTAAAACTTTGTAGCCCTTGCTGTTTACCGTACCGCCAAAGATATCCCACAGCTTAAATACAGTCTTTGTGACCACTTCCACACAATCCCCACTGTCTCCCCGCATAAGCATACAGCCATTGTGTTCTAAGATCTCTTTCTTAAGCTTTGGCAATACATTATCAATCACATTCCAATAATCATAGGAATCTAATACTGCCGAGAAGCTGGTATTGGGATACACCTCTGTCAACAGTCTTCTCAGCAGGGTAATCTCATCTCCATCCACTGCATAATTACTGCACATAACAGAATGTTCCGTACTGACTGCCCCAAACGCCACCGGCTCTTTGGTACAGTCACAGCAATACATCTGCTCTAAAAAGGGAATCACTGGTACCGTGGCAGTATTGTAAAAGGACAGACACCATCCGGCACTGGATTTCACCGCTGACTGCAAGCACTCCTGTCCTCGAAATGAGAAATCTCCCAATGCTCGTTCCCTTGGAATATTCTCCTCCACAGACATGTCATAATACTCATCTACAATCTGACGATAAGTGGCTCCCACCGTAGCACTCAGCATAGGATGCCATAATTCTGCACTGATTAACGATTCCAGTGCCTGAGGCAGCCAGGCAAAATCTTTATGGGTATTGCTGATCTCAAACATTGGCACATGCATAGGTACCTTTGTGCCCTCCGGCAATGATTTTATGGCGATGGGCAGATACCCCAGGTCATACAATTTTTCTATTTTATCACTTTTATATGCTTCTTTTCCCAAAGCTGCATCTAAAATTCTTTGATATTCGCCCAACACCTCTTCCTTGGGTTTTTGAAAAAATTCCGTCTCAAAATAATCCATTAAATACGTTTTGATAAATGCCTGAAGTCCAAACATTACCACCTGATTCCACATCTTTACCCGGCTCATGCGAGGTGTGAAATAAGATACGGATTTCTCTATTTTCTCTGGCAGCATATCAGAATGTACTGCTTTGTAAAAATCAATCAACAGCATTGGATTTGTATTTTTCATCCTTTTCACCAAACCTTTCCTTTTTTGCATTTTCCAACTATGAAGGTACAAAAAAATTACGCTATTTTTTTCTTACCACTGTAATGTCCTTATGGTCTTTTCTGAAAATGCTGTCTGTGGTATAAATCCTTGTGATATATCCACTCTCTAACAGTTCTCCCTGAAATATATTTTCTTCACAGTGACTCACATACAGATAAATATTTTCTGCTCCTGCCTCCTTTAGTTTCTCTGCGGAGAAAAGAAATGTGCCTCCATAGGAACAGATATCATCCACCATAAGAATATCCCTTCCCTGTATGCTGTCTTTCTCACCTAAAAGAGTCAAATTCTTGATTTTACCACTGCCCCAATCTCTCTCTTTCATTCCAAAACAGTAAGGCTCCGGAATCATGCTGCCATATCGTTTTTTGGCACCTTCATCGGGATAAAACAGCAACGGTGACTTACCTCGTTCCTTTTGAATGGCAGTAATTACCTGCTGAATATACGGCTGGGGGGACTGGTTCTCGACTCTGTCAATCAATGCCAGACTCACATTGGAGTGAGCATCCAATACACGCACTTTTGCAAAGCCCAGGCTGTTGAGCAGTTGTGCAAAATATTTTAAGGTAAACACATCCTCTGCTTCCTTTACTCTGTCCTGTCTGGCATTGGGAATGTAGGGCATATCCAACAGAATATTTTCATAACCGGCTGTTTTTATATGCTTTGTAAGAAAATATAATGCCAGCAATTCTTCATTATTTTCAAATTTCCATGTGATGACAACCGGAGTATTTTTGTCCGTGTCCTGTATGTTTTCCTTTAGCAGCAAAGTCCCATCTGGAAAATGTCCTATATTTACTGCTTTTCCTTGTAACTGAATCATTCATAACCTCCTGTCTGAAATTTCAAATCCTTTCTGTGTTCTTTTTGTTCTCTGTTTTTCTGTCCCTGTATCTGTCTCGTAAATCCACAAATCTATACCAGCGTGTTACCTTTTTCTATGCTCTTTCATGTCTGTTATTGTTATGGTATCAATTATGAGTTTACTGCTATCTGGCACATCTTCATTGCCTCTAATGCATTGTGGTGACTCTCCGGTGTCACCCCGGCACAACAGGATGCATCGATCTGAATTTCAACTTCCGGAAGAAATGCCTTGATTAACATGGCATTGGAAATCACACAGATATCCGTACATAACCCTATCAATTCCACACTTTCTAAATTCTCTTTTCCCGCAAGATACTCTGCCAGTTTCACCGAGCCAAATGTGGGCTTGTCAAAAACCTTCATTTCCCTAGTTCTTAACTTTTCTAATCTTTCATTTATCTGCCACCCTGTTGTTCCCTTGATACAGTGGGAAACGGGAAGTTTTTGTCCCTCCTGTGTCTCACTGTAATTGTCATAGTGAGTATCTCTGGTAAAAATTACTTCACCTGTAAAATTTTTAATTTTTTTCTCCACATGAGAGAGGATTGCTATGGCTTCTTTGCTTCCCAATGCTCCCTCAATAAAATCATTTTGCATATCTACTACTACTAGCACTTTCATATCTGTTTCCCACTTTCCTGTTTGTTTTTATCATTTTGATAATATCATTATACCATACTTTTTTCTTTTGTCAATATGTTATTATCAAAACGATTAAAACACTGTTTTCAAGAATCATAGTGATATCTAAATATATATTTTATAGTTTAGCGTAACTATTCAGTACCTTCATAGTTACAAGTAAAGAACCATGCAAAATTGCTTTTCGGGTATTGCACCCATAAAAATTGCTACGCAATGGGTGCAAGCAGGCAATCAAACTGATTCACAGTTTGATTACTTTAGGCAATGGTTCTTTGCCTGTTATATCCACTTTTTCTTACGGTCCGTGCAGTAAATGCATAGACCTGCTGAACAGTTATAGTTTAGCTTTCTTCTCTATCCTGCAAAAAACGATGTTGGTATTTCAGCCCTGCATATTCACTAATCCGTTTCATATAAACAGCATCATACATGCCGCCTACCACCCCCACAATGGGGATACCCTGAAGGAATTTCATATACAGCAATTCCTTCGACAACACCCCTGCTGTTTTCTGTATCTCCTGTTTTAAACTGTCCTCCAGCCATAGGTGATTGCTGATATATTGATTTGCCTTTTCATCCAGATTTCGGCACTCTTCCCCATAAGACAAGGCTCCTTGTATCAGCAGAAGAATAAAATATTTCTCCTGTTCTGTTTCATAGGTGTATCCATAATGCAGGGCAATTTCATAAATACTACGCAGCATCATGGCTGTAAATAAAGGAATATCAGGTAAACCAATTCCAAGAATGCCAAGTCCCACACCAGAAACACCGGATAGAAGAAGATTGGCACCCTTCGATATATTTGCCTTCTGAGAAAAAGATCTCAGCGATTTTCTATTATTCTTTACCTTTACCGTATACTCTCTGATTTGAAAGTCCTGCTGCATTTCTTCTTTTTTATAGGTTTTCTCCAGAATTCCGGTTCCCTTTTCAAAGATCAGTTCAAATGCCTTGGCAAAAGCCACATCCAGTGTATTTTGCAATGTGGGCGGAATCTTGTCCGCCAATTTCTGATTCAAAAAAGTATCACTCTTCTCTGCTCTCTTTTGTAAAAATCGTTCTTCTTTTCTTTGTAATGCCATCCATTCCTGATCAAACGGATCCTTTTTTTCTTTTTCAAATAAACTCATATTTTTCCACCTTGTATTCTACAATAATTTTATGATGTTGGGTCAAACGGTATTTTGTCATATGGATAAACTGCACAGTACGGTTGCCCATATGATTTAATATATCACTCTCCTGCTTCACATGCAACTTCTTCCAATTTTCTGCATAAAATATTATAATTTCGTAACTATCCAAACAAATGGATATTACATACTTTCTTTGGGAGTCTGCTATGAAAATTTCAAAAATTCAAAGGCTGATTGTGCTTGAGCTTTTTTCACTTATGGTGTTATGCGGCATTTTATGCACCCTTTCTTCTGAACCATCTGTATTGCCCTCTAATTCTTCTGCCACAGTTTCTGTTACCCCATCCCCTGCTGCCCAAAAGGATTATATTAAATGGGTAGATTTTCAGGTCACCTGTGAAGCCATGAAAGATGCTTATCATTATGATATAGAAACCTACCAGACATCTACTCACTTAAACTGGATTTCCCTTTTGGCATATCTGGCAGCAAAAAACGGCGGCAATTTTCAAAACTATAAATCTGCAGATATGAAAAAACTGGCAGATACACTCCTTTCTGGGGAGAATACATTAGAAGGGCTTACCAAAGATATGAAATACTATAATTATTATCTGGAAGCATACACTGCTGTGCTGGGAGGCATGGTGGGAGAATATGAAATAGAGACTGCCTCAAATTCCACTAACACTTCACCTGTCTATCAACAACAATATGGATTAAAAGCCTTTTTACCCATTGCAAAAAATTTTCCTTATTCCGATTATGATGATTTTGGTGCTTCACGATCCTATGGTTATAACCGTCCCCATTTAGGTCATGACATGATGGGTCAGACTGGTACACCTATTATTAATAAGATAGTAACTATTCAGTACCTTCATAGTTACAAGCAAAGAACCATGCAAAATTGCCTACGGCAATGGTTCTTTGCCTGTTATATCCACTTTTTCTTACGGTCTGTGCAGTAAATGCACAGACCTACTGAACAGTTACATAAGATAACAATTTTTTACTGCTTCGTCTTATTATGTCCACTGTACCGATACATAACCTGACAGCAGGCGTCAAACTTACATATGAACGTTAAGCTGCAATGTCACTATGTGTAACAAAATGTTTATTTCATAGTTGCTAATACCACGCCATATGCTGTATAATATACTTGTAACTGTACAGTAAATACACTATTCTATACCGAACTATCAAGTATACTTACATAATTCTGCAAGGAGAGACTTCATGTTAAAAGTTTTTTATTGTATCCAATGTAACAAAATAACCTATATGTGCTATAATAATGTAAATTGCAAAATTTGCAATTCTAAAATGAAAAGACTTCCTATAGAATTTGTGGACTTTGTAAATTTAAACGAAATTGAAAGGGACGAATTTCTAAAGAAAGAGATAGTAACTTAAATTTCATATATGCCACTGATTTTTCAAAAGTCTCGGCATTTTTTGCTCTTTCTTTCCTCGTTTTTGTCTACTTTTCTGAATCCAATCGCCTCCAATGACCGCTCATTCAGCTTTTCTCCTATGTATTTCTTTTCTTCGAGTGTAAGGTCTTCCACCTTCCTGTCTTTTCCATTAATCTCAATATGATTTTCTATTATCAGCATAGAATCACCTCCCATATATACTATGTCTTTTTGCTTGTACTTCTTGCAATCATTGTTCTTGTTTTTGGTTAAGATTTTATCAATTCTGTTAGTTAGACATTTTCTCTGCTTTTTACTCATTTTCCCTTATGATTCTGTCACTTTATGTCGAAATACAGTTATATTTATTAAGGTTATTTCATTCATGAAATAGGTAATATAATTCATATTTTTGTCACTCACTAACCTCAATAAATACAAAATACTCTTCTTAAAGGAAAAGAGGGATTATCCTCTTTTCCTTATGTGATTTTACTTTATAAACTCAACTATTGTCTTTTTATGGCATTGTAGTTGTAACGATGCAACCAGAGGACTGCTGCCTCATATAATACTTGTAACATGGATATAACAGGCAAAGAACCATTGCCTAAAGTAATCAAACTGTGAATCAGTTTGATTGCCTGCTTGCACCCATTGCGTAGCAATTTTTATGGGTGCAATACCCGAAAAGCAATTTTGCATGGTTCTTTGCTTGTAACTATGAAGGTACTGAATAGTTACTATAATTTTATATATCTTTACAAGGAGTGCGTTGTATGAGCAGATATCTTACCGGAGCCATCTACATCAGGGTATCCACCACAAAACAGGATGAGCTCTCCCCAGATACTCAAAAAAGACTGCTGCTGGAATATGCTCAAAAAAATAATATCCTTATCAATGATTCTTTCATTTTTATTGAAGATGGCATTTCAGGAAAAAATGCAGATAAGCGGCCGGAATTTCAAAAGATGATTGCTTATTCCAAATCCAAGGAACACCCTTTTGACGTGATTCTGGTATGGAAGTTCAGCCGATTTGCCCGTAATCAGGAGGAAAGTATTGTATATAAGTCTCTTTTAAAGAAAAACAACATTGATGTGGTCAGCATAAGTGAACCACTAATGGAGGGTCCTTTCGGTTCGCTCATCGAGCGGATTATTGAATGGATGGATGAATATTACTCCATCCGCCTGTCTGGTGAGGTTACCCGTGGAATGACAGAAAAAGCTATGCGGGGCGGTTTTCAATCAAAACCTCCCTATGGTTACCGCATGATTCCCGGTAATCCTATCCCTGACATTGTACCGGAAGAATCTAAAGTTGTGAAAGAAATCTTTGATATGTACTTAAATCAAGGAAAATCTGCCTTTGATATTGCAAAATTTTTATCCGTCAGCGGAATCACAACCAGAAAAGGAAACCCTTTTCGTAAAGCAACCGTTACTTATATGCTGACTAATCCTTTTTACTGTGGCATTGTCCGCTGGAATGTGCGAACCGGGAACAGCCGGAGGACATTCCGCTCTGAAAATGAGTGGATTAATGTAAAGGGTTCTCATGAACCTATAATCTCAAAAGAACTTTTTGACAAGGTACAAGATAAGCTGAGTCTTCAGAAGCAGACTTGTCCCCCAAAAAGCCGCCCAGCTTCTTCTTATTCACATTATTTAAGCGGACTTATACACTGTAGCAACTGTGGCGGTGTCCTTGTGAGTTCCAAAGGAAGAAACACCAATGGAAAGTCTTATGGTAATTTCAACTGTACCAATTACTCCAAAGGCGGATGCCTTGTTTCGCATGCCATAAGTCACAAAAAGGCTGAGGCAGCTATAAAACTTTCTCTTGAGGATTTTGTAAATGCCAAAGAAGTAACTTTCGCAAAAACAGCTTTCGGCAAATTTGCTGATACATCCTTTCTTCAAACCAGCTTATCCAAACTAGAGAGCAAGGAACGCAGAATGAAAGATGCGTATGCCAACGGCATTGATACTTTGGATGAATATAGAGAAAATAAGGAGCTGCTTCTTATGGAGCGGAAAAAGATTCAAAAAGAATTAGATCTGCTTAGGCTTTCTAATGAAATTTCTGCCAGAGACATTGTTTTAATGAAACAGTACGTGGAAAGCCTAATTGAACTACTTGATTCCGATGATATTTCTATTGCAGAGAAAAATGCCGCCTTAAAAAGTATTATGAAAGATATTCTCTTTGATAAAGCAAATAACCGTTTTATCGTTCATTATTACCTTTCATAAGGATAATTCTCTTTCATATCTTATTGATAATAGGTACACCTATTATAGCTATCGAATCCGGATATGTGGAAGCTTTGGGTTGGAACCAGTATGGCGGGTGGCGCATTGGCATTCGAAGCTTTGATAAAAAGCGCTATTACTACTATGCTCATCTTCGCCAAAATTACCCTTTCTGCAAGGATTTGAAAGAAGGCAGTGTGGTGACAGCCGGAGATGTGATCGGCTACTTGGGACACACTGGTTACAGCACTACGGAAAATACCAATAATATTGATATTCCCCATCTTCATTATGGCATTCAGCTTATTTTTGACGAATCTCAAAAGGATGGCAATAACGAAATCTGGATTAGCTGTTATGAACTCACAAAATTTTTATATCAAAATCGAAGTGAAACTCAAAAAAATGAAAACTCAAAAGAATGGAGTCGTATTTTACAAATGAAAGATCCGGAAGTCACAAAATATGAAAACCAACTTTCGCAAAAGGGTTTCGGTGCAAATTAATATTTCGGTACATACATATTTTCTTTTTGCACATACTACAAACAAAAGAAACAAGAAAATCGTGAAAGGAGATTTTTTATGTCTGACAATAAGACCCAAAATGCCTATGATGACGGCAACATACCGGAAAGCGATTTGCCCAAAAACTGCCATAGAGGGGAATCCGGCAGCACTCCCAGTGTGGAACCCCTGCCAGAATCCACCAGACCACGCAAGGACGGACCGGGAGGGGATTAAACCCTCCCCTATTCCTTCCGATTGCATCTGTAATCCTTTCTTTCATTAGACGAAACTCAAACCTTGCTAAAGACCTGTGGATTTCCGTACATAGCCTTTAAGATACCAGCACCTGATATATCGCCTTTGCCAGCTTCCTGTGACCTTCTTGGTCCAAATGTTCCCTGTCTATCCGGCTTGGCTGTGCAATCTCTGCTGCCGACAGGAATTTCACCTTTCTTCTCTCTGCTATTTCACCATATACCTTGGTTAAACCAATGGAAGTTTTCACTCCCTTCCGATCAAATTCAGGATCAAAACCCTCCTCTCCCACATTGTCCCCAAGACGAATGGGAGCAATCAGCAGCACTTCTATCTCCTTTCCACATTTCTTTGCACTATACTCTATCTGATCCAGTAAAAGCTCAATGCCTTTTCCAATCAGTTGTGCAGATGCATTGTAGATTGTTTTGCAATCGTTGGTCCCAAGCATCAGTACCACCGTATCCGGAATATGGCTTTCTAAAAGTATTGGCAGAATATCTGATCCTTTTCTTCCCGCCCGCAGCTCGTCCTCAAAGATAGTAGTTCTGCCGCATAATCCCTCCTCCACCACACGATAGGTGTCCCCAAGCTTCTCCTGTAAAATGGAGGTCCACCGCTGCCCCCATGGATATCTTCTATGTTCCTTGGGCACTAAACCCCATGTATTGGAATCTCCAAAGCATAAAATTTGTTTCATTTGTTTCACTCTTTTCCCATATGTTTAATATGCATTAAGCATACCACAAAAATTTCACTTTTGCAAGACGAGAATTTCTATGTTCCCAGCTCATCAATCCTCACCACATCCGTGCACACCCGCTTGCCCAGCTCTGGGTTATGGGTGATAATTACCATTCCCAACTGCCGCTTCTCTGCCACTTCCAACAAAAACTGCCAGATTTGTGCCTGTGTAATCACATCCAACATGGTGGTGATTTCATCACAAACTAAAAATTTCGTCTCCGGTGCCAATGCTCTAGCAATACAAAACCGCTGCAATTCCCCGCCAGATAATTCTCTTGGCCAGCGATTCAACCAAGAAAGTTCCAGCCCCATCTGCTGCAGCAGTTTTTCCTCTGGAGTGTATGCCTCATATAAGATCTGTCTCATTTTCCATCTAGGGTTCACTGCCAATTCCGGATGCTGGTGAATCATCTGAACAGGACAATAGCCTTTATCATCCAATGCTCTGCCATCCAGCAAAACTTTACCTTCTATGGGTTTCTCATATCCTGCCAGAATTTTTCCCAGCGTACTCTTTCCATAGCCAGAAGTTCCCAGCAAGCCAATACGCTGACCTGATTTTATGGTAAAATCCACATCTTTTAATATCCATGGGAGCCGCTTTCCATAGCGAAAACTAATTCCCTCCACTGTCAACTGCATATATTTACCTTACCTTTCCTATGGAAATATGGCACTGTTTTGCATGTAATTGTACAGGTAGTAAATTTATATTCCTGCCATTGCCTGATGCCTATTCCCTATCTCTCTATTTCTATCCTGATCTATTGCATGAATGCACCGAACCTTACCCCCCGCCACCTGACGCATAAGAGCAGCATCTTCACTCTTGCACTGCTCATCACATAAACTGCATCTTTGGGCAAAGAGACACCCCTTTGGCAGATTTCCAGCATAAGGCTGGCTGCCCGCCAAGGGCTGAAATTCATTTTGAGGAAGTGCCGACATAAAAGCCCGGCTGTAAGGGTGGCGCAGTGCCTGTCCTCCCTTCACAAAATCTTCTGTGGGAGCCAGTTCCAGAATAGTCCCGGCATAGAAAACTGCAATCCTGTCCGCCACCTGCAATGCCAAATCAATGTCATGCGTAATCAGCAATACCCCTGCGCCCTGATCTGCCACATTTCGAAAGTATTTCAAGGTGTCCATCGCCAAATCAACACTTAATCCCGGTGTGGGCTCATCTGCAATCATCAGCTTGGCATTCTCCATCAAGGCTGCCGAAATCAGTACTCTTCTTGCCATGCCGCCGGACAGTTGAAAGGGGTACTTTTGTTGAGTATCCTGCGCAAGACCAAACTGCTGAAATAACATCTGCTGCCTTTCCTTTGTACCATACACCCCCTGCACCTGTGCTCCCACCCGCATCAGTGGATCCAGATAATCCACAGACTGGGGAATAAAAGAAATTTCCCTGCCCAGCAGCTTTCTACTCTGCTTTTCCCCCAGTGAATTTCCTCGATACAAAATTTCTCCCTTTGTTTTGGCATTCTGGGGAAGCAACTGTAAAACAGCATGTGCCAACAGGCTTTTTCCAGAACCGCTGGAACCCACCACTGCCACAATTTCACCACTGTTCACTTCCAAAGACAAGGAATGAATTACCTCCAGACTTGTTTTATGAAAGCCTTTTTGGTATCGGGAAAAGGATACCGTCAAATCTTCTACTTTCAATATATTTTCCTTCTTCATAAACACTCCTTCTATTGATTTCCACTCTGGGGGTTCCAAAGCTTCTTTAAATTGTCTCCAATTACATCAAAAAGTACTACCACTGTCAGCAGCAAAAGCCCCGGAAACAATGCCAGCCACCATTTCCCCGCTGCAATATGATTCATTGCCTCCGATAAAATCACACCAATGGCAGGCATCTCAGCCGGCAGCCCAAACCCCAAAAAGGTAATGGCTGCCTCATGCATAATGGCATGTGGAAACAATAAAATCAATCCTATCACATAGGTGGGCAGCACATGCGGTATCATGTGGGTGACTGCCACCTGATAGGGTGATTTTCCCATGCGGTAAGCTGTCTGCACATAGAGAGAAGAGCGTATTTGAAGCACCTCCGAGCGCACCAGACGAGTCAGTGCCGGCCAGTGAGTCAATGCCACTGCAATAGTTACCCCTTTCATGCCCTTTCCCATCATAAAGGAAATCAACAGCAGCAGTACAATGTGTGGAAGTCCCATACATAAGTCTACTGCCCAGTTAATGAACTTATCCACAAAACCGCCCAGAACCGCTGATAATATCCCCATCACCAATGCTAAGAATGAGCTTACAACCGCCGCCAGTATACCAATTACCATACTGGTGGATAATCCCTTCATACACCGAAAAAACATATCCCTTCCCAAACCATCTGTTCCAAAGGGGTGTCTCAAACTAGGTGCAAGAAATTTATCCTCGAAACAGATTCCATAAGCAGATTCTTTTACCCCTAATCCCACAAAGAAGATTCCCAGCAGATAGCATAATGCCAGCACCACCCAAAACACCAGTTGGATTCTCCGGTTTTCAAAGACCGTCCTCTTACTTCTCATAGGGCTTCCCCCTCTCTGATGCGGGGATCTAACACACCATATAATATATTGGCAATCAGATTGCCCGAAAATACAAACAACCCGCTAAACACCGCAATACCCAGTAAAAGTGGCACATCTCCATTCAAAGCGGCCGCTGTGATGGCAGTGCCAATGCCCGGATAGGCAAAGACATTTTCTGCCAGTGCCATACCCCCAAACAGCTCGCTAAATGACGAAAACTGAACTGTGATTGCAGGCAGGGCCACATTTTTCAAAATATGACGAAATACCAGTTGTCTCCTGTTTTCGCCCCTTGCTCTGGCATAGAGAATAAAGTCACTGGATAAGATTTCCACCAGCTTCTGTCTTGTGTATAAGGTTGTCTCACTGATACTGACCAATGTTAAGGTAAGCACTGGTAATATCAAATGATAAATGCGATCCCCCAACGCCACTTCGGAGGACAGTTTCCCTATGGGTGCTGCCATTCCAATGGGAAACCAGCCCAGCTTAACAGCAAACAGACTTAATAGCAGCAATCCAATCCAAAAGGTAGGTGCAGACTTTAAGATAAGGCAAAACACCTTTATACACCTGTCAAAGATACCTTCCTGATATAAACCACACACAATGCCCAGAAAGAAACCCAGAAAGGAGGATAAGATCCAAGCTGCCAGCATCAGTACAAATGAGTAGGAAAACCGTTCTCCGATTACCTGTGCCACCGGCTTTTTATAGGTAATGGAAGTTCCCAAATCCCCCTGTAAGGCATGACCTGCCCAAGTGAGAAACCGTTTTGGCAATGATTCCTTTAAACCCCAGTACTCTGCAATTTCCTCCTTAGCCTCCGGAGATAATGTGGAATTGGTTCCCACATAGGACACCAAAGGGTCAATGGGAGCATTTGTAATCAACAAAAAAGCCACCAGACTCACAGCCGCCAGCAGGCAGACCATCCGCAGCAGCTCTGTAAAAATTTTTTTCCCGTTCATTTCTCTTTGCTCCAACTCCAATCCTTCATATTACAGATAATGGGACTGCCATGTCCATGGGGATGGGGAATCTGCGTTTCCTTTGACAAGTTCAGTCCATCCTTTACAAAATAGCAGTGCTCTATATTTACCAGATACAGATATGGATAATCTCCGTCTGCCATCTGCTGTACTTCCTCCCATGCCTTGATGGCAGATTCCTGGCTGTTGCTTGAAAGTGCCTCAGAAATTTTATCATCCACTGCCGGATTCTCATAGCCCACCACATTATCATAACCACCGGTGAAAGACAAATCTGACTGAAACAGGGAATATAATACCGTAGGACTGTACTGCCCCCATCCCCATACCACGCCGCAGGTGTTCTGCAATGTTACAATTTCATCCCAAGTGGCTGTTTTTACATTTATCTGAATGCCCAAATTAGCAGCATCTTCTGCCAATGCCATTGCCAAAAGGTAACGATCATTATCTCCACTTGGTGCATATATTGTAAATTCACATTTTGTTCCGTTCTTTTTCCGAATCCCATCACCGTTTTCCTTCACCCAGCCAGCCTCCTCCAAGATCTGTGCTGCCTGTTCTCTCTGTCCATCCAAAACCTCCTGTGCGTTTGCCCAGACCAGATTGTCCGTAAAACTCATGGCAGGTGCACCTACTCCTTGAAAACCATACTCGATGATAGCAGCTCTGTCAATGCCCACGGTCAATGCCTGACGAACTGCCTTATCACTGGTGACAGGATTTCCTACGATGATTTCCTTTCCTTCCCTATCCGTGATGGTCTGCTCTTCTCTTACCGGGAGACTCACATTTCTCACATCCATGGTTTCAAAGGTTTCCAAATGCATACCCTCAATGGTTTCCCCTGCATAGCCGGCACCTGCCATCACAATATCCAACTGCCCGGATCCTGCTGCTGCAAAGGCGGCATCCGCATCCATGTAAACTAATGTTACCTTACTGAGCTCCGGCACTTTGTCAAAATAATTTTCATTTGGCTCCAGAATTATCTGCTGATTGCTGTCATACTGTACCACTTTCCACGCACCGGTACCGATTGGCATGGTGTCAAAGGTATCACTTTGGTAGGCATCGCTGGGAACTATCTGAAGCATGGCTGTCATATCAAAAAACGGAGAATAGGGCTCCTTCAGTTGAAATTCCACCGTATAATCATCTAATGCTGTAACCGATTCCAGACGAGTTAAATCCACATTTTCATTGTTTCCCTGATGATTATGCACCGTTTCATAGGTAAACACCACATCCTCTGCATTAAAATCGCTGCCGTCACTAAAGGTAATGCCTTTTTTCAAGTAAAAGGTGTATATTAAAGCATCCTCGCTGATGGTATAGCTTTCTGCCAAATCTCCCTCATATTCTGCGTTGGGATTTACCTTTAACAGTGCATTGTTGATAAAAGAATAGCCATAGCTCATGGCACCCTTCACCGGATCTAAACTGCCCTCAAAAATACTGTTTCCCACGTAGGCAGTAACTTCTCTTTTCTGCTCTGTGTCTGCATTCTCCCTTCCACAGCCCGTCATAGAAAATACCAGTGTAGCCATTAGGAAAATTGCCACCATTCTTTTTTTCATTTCACTTCTCTCCTTTCCATAGGCAATCAAAAGAAAAAGTGCTACTTATCTTTTTGGATAAGCAACACCTTTATTGGCTCTTGATCATCTTAACACATAATTTTTATCATTGCCAAGCCCCCTGGGGGGTTATATTTTCCATGTATTTTTAAATGGTTACCAAATCATACTGATCGGTTCCCAGACCAATTTTCACTGCATGGCTGATGCAGGATTTCCACTCCGTATCCGGGTGCGTCACATGAAAATGGTCATGTCCCTGCTGATTGCCATGGGCTTTCAGATTTTCCCCTAAAATACTCTCCTGTACCGGTGTCATCTGGTTGCACAAATCGGCACATGCCACATCCAAAGCTACCGGATCAAAGGAGGCCAGCATTCCCACATTGGGGATGATCGGAATATCATTTTCTGCGTGACAGTCGCAGTTGGGTGATACATCACAAATCAATGAAACATGAAAACAGGGACGATCTTTGCACACTGCCATTGAATACTCTGCCATCTTATAATTCAGCATTGCAACAGAATCGCTGAATTCTGCTGCAATGGCATCCTTGGGGCAGACTGCAAGACAACGGCCACAGCCCACACATTTTTCATGATCTATCTCTGCCTTGCCGCCCTCTATCACTGGTGCACCATGGGCACAAATTCTGTCGCAGGCTCCACAGCCCACACAAGCCTCTCGGTTTACCCTTGGCTTGCCGTCACAATGCTGTTCCATTTTTCCTGCTCTGGAACCGCAGCCCATGCCAATATTCTTTAAAGCACCGCCAAAGCCTGCCATTTCATGTCCCTTAAAGTGTGTCAGAGAGATAAATATGTCTGCATCCATAATTGCCTGACCAATTTTGGCTTCTTTCACATATTCGCCGTCAATCTTTACAATGGTTTCATCCGTCCCCTTTAAGCCGTCTCCGATAATTACATGACATCCTGTCTGAAAGGGAGAAAAGCCGTTCACATATGCTGTTTCCAAGTGATCCAACGCATTTTTTCTGCTGCCCACATACAATGTGTTACAGTCTGTCAAAAAGGGCTTACCGCCCAGCTCTTTTACATAATCTGCCACCACTCTGGCATAATTTGGCCGCAGAAACGCCAGATTACCGTATTCGCCAAAATGTATTTTAATGGCGGCATACTTATCCTGAAAATCAATGTTCTCAAAACCAGCACTCTTCATCAAGCGGTGAAGCTTCTGCAATAGATTTTCCTGTGATGTGGTTTTAAATGTTGTAAAATATACCTGTGATTTTTCCAATTAGAATGATCCTCCTTATTGGCACGCCAATACTTTCACGGTACGGTATGCCATTATTATTTACTGCTTATGTTTTGTGTGTTTCTCTTTCTTTTGACTGCAAAGAGAGCTGTAAAATTATATATCTATAATAGCACAACATTCCAAATTTTTCTACAAAGATTTCATACAAAAAGTGCTCTTTGCCAGTTTCAACTAACATCAAGCACTTTTATATCTATCCGTTTACCCCTTCAAATGAACTTTCTTAGTTTTCCTTCTTTTTATTTCCTCCCATCATTCATAAACCCCGAAATTTGATTCCCTGGAAACATTAAGCCACAAAGGCATACTTCCTATCTGCAATCCCTCTAACGTTCTATTTGGAAATCAATGGCAGCGATCTGTGTTCCAGCATTTTCTTTTGTTTTATCTATTACCTCTAAGGTAAGATTTGTATCCCCCCTATCCAAAAGAGTGATATGGTAAACATGTGTTCCATCACTCTTGATATCATCATATCCTGTAAGCCATTGCAAATCTACTCCATCTTCTCCTTTAATTCCCATATCCGGATCGTTATAAGGGTCATTGTAAGGTGCTTCTGAAAAATTAGGTGCCTCAATTACAAGATTCAGTGTTGCTTTGGTTTTCGTGACACTTACAAGCTTTATGCCATTATCTTCTTTGTTGAACTCCATGGTTTTGTTGTTTCCGGTATCTACGGTAACCGGAAATGAAAGTTTCCAATTTCCTTCCACTGGTTCTGTGTGCACATATTCATATTCTATTTCCGCTCCTGTGTCCACATCTTCACTATCCTCCCAGTTGTCATAATCCCATCCGACAAACTGCTCAAACGTAAGTTCCACAGGAATAATGTCTCCATTGTTATAAATTTTAGGATTCTCTGTTCCAAAGAAGTCATGACTTTGTACACAAGTATAAGTTCCGTCGTCCTGCTTTTGAAAGCCTCTCAAGAAGGTTTCTTCTCCGTCTATGGTTCCCATAAATCCCTTTTCTGTGATCCCATCTATCTCTTCCCCTGTAAGAGTCGGATTATCCGTTTCTAATTGAAGTGTGTAATACAACATATATCCGTCACAAAAAACATCACATACCTTGATTTTTACACCAGCATCCTCTGTCACTGTGCTGCCTTGTTCTGTTGATACCGGCTGAGATTTTTCCCCAATTTTTTTATATATTTCTGCCTGCTCATCTCCATCTTTTACACCAACTGTTCCTGCAATGATTTTTTGGAAGGTGTTGCTTAAAAGTTCCTTTGCCGTAACGGAATTACTGCCGATGACCACTGCTGCCATACATGCAGCAGCCGTAACTCCGGCTATTTTCCAACCTTTCCTGATAACTCTTTTGCTATCTCTATCTTTCATGTTTTTAACCTCCTGCAATAATTTCCTTTCAATGAAATGCTTTTCCTTGGCAGATAACTGGCTTTGTTCATATTCATTCAAATTTATTTTCGCACCATTTAACAATTCATAGATTCTATCATCCATTTTTATGCCTCCCCTTTTTTCAGATATTGTTTCCGCATACGCCGTTTTCCCCGAGACAAATGATTATAAATAGCTGCTCTTTTCATCCCTGTTTCCCGACTGACTTCTTCCATCGTTTTTTCCTCCACATAGATTTTCCAAAAAAGTTCCCTGTCTTTTTTGCTCATGCAGCTCATAAGTGCTTGTATTTCTTCTGATATTTCCTGCTCCAATAGCTTTTCCAGCATGGTATCTTCCTTTGGCACCACAATGTCTTCTATGTTCACTTGCTGCAATTCCTGCTGATATTTGCGAAGATAATCAATGGCTTTATATCTTGCAATGGCGGCAGCCCAGTTTGGAAATGTATTTTTGCTTTCATCAAAGGAATCCATATGCTTCCAAATACTAAGCAGAACATCATTCAAGCATTCATCCACTTTATCCGGTACTTTATAAAGATGTTTTCGGATCACTGATTTCAACAAACCAGCATAGGTTTCTATGACATAAATTAGTGCATCTTCATTATGCAATTGTAATTGCTGAATATAGTTATTTTTTCCTATTCTCATATGTTTTCCTGCCTTTTTGCGTGAACCTTTCTATTTCCCATGGGCGGTTCTTGTTTTTGTTTACACTTATTATTACGAATTAAAATGAACTTTTCTATCATTTTTTTAAAAATTTTTCCACCTGTGCGGAGGCAACAGCAGACGCAAGAGTACAATAGCACAGGTTTTGCAAATGTATGAGTGGGTTGTTTCCTGAAAGTGAGAGTTTTCATCCCACTTTGCAGATGATGAATTGTAATATTTTGTCATTTCTTGTCATAATTTGTCACTCAAGGATATAATTCGACATTTTTCTACATTGACTTGAATACAAGTATGGATTATCATATAGCAGTAAGTGCTTACATTGGTGTTTTCACAGAACTTAAACTGTTCCTGAGGAACATTTTTGTTCCATAAACACCTAAATTTGATTAATCTAATTACAAACTATCAAGTAACAGTTTTGTACTTTGCTGTTACTTATCAAAAAATGCAAAAGGAGTGAAATTATTATGAGTACAAAAGCAAATAATATCTTCAAGAAATTGTCCTCTGTCATTATGGTATTTGCTCTGTTGTTTGGGCTGTTGACCGTTTCCGGCAATACAATCACCGCAAAAGCCGCAGAATCACCGGTAAAAATGTATTACCGCGATAATCAGGTCATTTATCATGGCATAAATAAATATACCGTATATATTCAAATTGCCGCAGGCAGTGCCGCAACTAAAGCTGTTGCTGTACATTATCGCACCTATGAAAATGAATGGGTAGATGCAGATGCAGCATTTTATACGAAACTGGACTCTGAAACTGAAATATGGAAGGCAGATATCGTCGGACCCGGATTAACTAAATATGCAATTAAATATGTAGGTGATAGTACTGTATACTGGGATAATAATAACGGAAATGATTATGATTTTTCTCAGCCTTTAGGAGTGGCAAATGTAAAAGCTGTACGAACCTCCTATCCCAGTGCTAATAATTATACTGTTGCTGCAGCGGTAAAAAATCTTGCTTATACAAAGGTGGTAAAGGTTAGATATACTCAAGACAACTGGGCAACCTATCAGGATGCAGAACTTCATTACGATCACTCTATCTCAAATACTGACTCAGAAATCTGGACAACAACTTTAAAGTTGGATTCCAGTAAAACCGACAATTTTCATTTCTGTATCAGTTATGAGGTAAATGGAAAAACTTATTGGGATAACAATTTCCGAGATAACTACGGATACTATTTTTATAATCCATATTAAGTCTTTATAAACAAACAGATGCCATATCATTGGCATCTGCTTTCAATTTATGTCTCTTTTTGTTCCAGATGAACAGTTCTATACAAGCAACTTCTCCACTGGATCTGTAAATCCTACAATAAACTGTTGGGGAAATCCTATAAAATATCCTCCTGATACACCACTACTGCCTGATCATATGCATTGGTAAGCTTCGATTTAAAGGTATCTATCATCTCATTATTCCCAAAAGCCGATACCACATAATCTCCGATTTGTACTATAATCACTTTATCCGGAAAACCACAAATCCACTGACGTGCCATGATATTATCCTTAAGAGATTCCATAAAAGAAGGAACCTCCTCCGTCTGTTTGATATGAAAAGCTCCGGCAGTAAAGCTATTGCTATTCATCATATGCATTAAGGATGCACAATCGTCCAGCAGATAAGCACTATTTTCAGGAATGCCAAAGGTGTAGTCTAAATTGTTTGTATCCAATATTCCGAATTTTCCCGGTGCACCTTCCACCATATTTTCTTCAGTGTAGTCTCCTCCAGCCGCCGAAAATCTCTCTTCCTCACCATAATTGTCCCATACAGTATTCAAAATCTCCAAGGCACTTTCCGGCACTCTTTCATTTGCTGTCGGTTCTTTTGTTCCACAGGAAATCAACATACCAAAACATATCATAAACAATGGTGCAAGCCTTAACTTCTTTGCTATTTTTTTCACAATCCCATCTTCCTTTCTGTTTTTGGGAAGGCAAAGCCAAAATTACTTACAAATTTTCTTTGCCTTTTTCCTTTTTATAACTTTACAAATAATATCTCTATTTTTCATTATTCCCTTTGAATATTTGATTATTCGTAACTATTTTGTACCAGCAAAGTTTCAACGATTCCTTCCAGCAACAATAATATGAAAAATTTGTATTATTTTGTCTTTTTATAGCTATTTTTGTAGAATTTTGACATTTTTTGTATTCCACAGATGTTGTTCGACATTTTTCAACATTGACATATACAAAAGAAAAGATTATGATATGCACAGTAAGTACTTACAAAGAAACATGCATTTATACAACTTAAGCATTATGAAAAGATTGCTTTTGTGAAATAAATACATAAAATCCTGAAACATTTCATTTAATACTTTTCAAAAGTTTGATGGACATCGTTTCATACAAAAACATAATAAGAAGGAGTGGTAACTTATGAGTACAAAAACGTATCGTATCTTCAAAAAACTGTCATCTATTGTTATGGTATTTGCTCTGTTGCTTGGATTGTTGACCGTTTCCAACAATGCCATCACTGCAAAAGCTGCTGATTCACCGGTAAAAATGTATTGCTGCGATGCTAAGACAAACTCTGACAGCACAATGCAGTATACCGTATATATTCAGATTGCCGCAAACAGTGCCGCAAATAAATCCGTTTTAGTTCATTATCGTATTAATCCATATGATTGGACAGATACTTATGCATCATATTTCACAAAGCTAGATTCTCAAACTGAGATTTGGAAAGCTACAATTACCGGAAGTGGATTAACTGAGTATGCAATCAAATATGTAGGGGATGGTAATGTATACTGGGATAATAATAACGGAAAGAATTATCTGTTTTCCGAGCCTTTAGGAACTGCAAATATATTGGCTTTGCGCATTGGCACAAAGGTTGCAGGCAATTATCAAATTACTGCTGCAGTAAAGAATCTTGCGTTTGCAAAGGTTGTAAAGGTAAAATATACCGAAGACAACTGGAAAACTTATAAGGAAGTTCCTCTTAATTACTTATATTCCATGCCTAACAGCAGCACAGAAATTTGGACTGTTTCCTTGAACTTGAATCCCTATACGGTAGATCAGTTCCATTATTGTCTGAGTTATCAAGTAAATGGACAAACTTATTGGGATAATAACTGGGGAGAAAACTATAACTTTTATTACCAGTAAGCTCTTGCAGTGTATAGAGCAGATGCCAGATTTGGCATCTGCTTTTTACATCAGAACATCCAAAAAATCAAAAAACAAACTATAAAGGAGTGGTAACTTATGAGTACAAAAACGTATCGTATCTTTAAGAAATTGTCGTCTGTTATTATGGTATTTGCTCTGTTGTTTGGATTGTTGACCGTTTCCAGCAATACAATCACTGCAAAAGCTGCTGATTCACCGGTAAAAATGTATTCCTGTGATGGTGAAACAATCTACCATGCAATAAATACATACACAGTATATATACAGATTGAAGCAAGCAGTGCCGGAAATAAAGCGGTTGCTATTCATTACCGCACTTATGAAAATAAATGGTGCGATGAAAATGCAACATTTTTTACAAAGCTAAACTCTGAAACTGAGATCTGGAAGGCAGAGGTCACCGGTCCCCAATTAACTGAGTATGCAATTAAATATGTGGGAGATGGTGTCACATACTGGGACAATAATAACGGGAATAATTATCAATTTTCCCAACCGTTAGGAGTCGCAAATATATTAGCTTTACGCTATTGCTATAAGACTGCAGAAAATTATAAAATTTATGCCGCAGTAAAAAATCTTGCTTACTCCAAAGTGGTAAAGGTAAGATATACTGAAGACAACTGGGCTACTTATCAGGATGTTGCTCTTCAATATGATTATTCCCTTGCTACCAACAATACAGAAATTTGGACTACTACCTTAAAGTTAGATCCTAACAAAATAGATCAGTTCCATTACTGCCTCAGCTATGAAGTAAATGGACAAACCTATTGGGACAATAATTTTGGAGCAAACTACGGTTATTACTATTACAGCCCATATTAAGTCTTACAGATATCTAAAGCAGATGCCGAACCAGCATCTGCTTTTTTGCATCTTAATCTACTCAAATTCACTTAACGACACCACATTCTCATAAAGTATCCTATGCTTTGTGTTTAATTGAACATTCACATGATAATGTCCGCAGAACCAATACTTATACTGAAGTTTCTGCTCCAATTCGTCAAAATAATCGGTAAGAATATCATTTTCAAAGACCCTTTCCGGCAAATCCTTCCGAATATAATAACACTCTAAATCCCTCTGCATACTGCCGGACATACAATGTGTTATTACATAATCCACCCGATATCCTGCCTGTACTAGATTATTTCTTCCTTCCTGCATCTCTTCATGGGTTGGCAGCTCTTGTTCCCACCAGCTTTCATTTAATATCCGAAAGGGCTTTCCGCTTCTTGATGCTCTCTTATATTCTTCTTTATAAGCAGGAGAATTTCTGTCCAGTATGCCACCTGCAATATCGTGAGAGCTGGCACCTCCAAAAGCAAAGAAAGTCTTGTCCTCTATGGCAAATATCTGACCTCGCTCTAACAGAATAATCTTATTTCTGGCTATATGGCGTACCTTTCCCCCACACCATTGTTCTATGGGATACTCTTCCATCATATTATAATTCTCATGGTTTCCCGGTATCCATAAAATCTTAAAGGGCAGATTTGATAACCACTTTAAATTATATTGAAATTCCCTATCCTTTTTCCAAAGCAAGCCAAAATCTCCACAAACAATCAAAAAATCATTTTCCTTTAATTGAAAAGGCAACCTGCTGCGCTGCCTTTTCGTCAAACGCCAAAAATCTCCATGCATGTCACCTGTTAAATAAATCACTTACTCTCGCTTCCTTAATTTTCACAATTTCCCCTTAGTTCTCATTCATATTCGCCAGCTTCGCAGCCTGATCGAAAGCTATACACATACACGACTTTTCCATAGGTAGTATGTTTAGCATGAAATTTCTAAGATATCAAATTGCTTCTAATGTATTTTTTATTTCTTCTGCTATTATTCTAGATAACTCCACTGGAACAGCATTACCTATCATTTTATAGCCATCATTCAACCCTTTATAATAAAAAATAAAATCATCTGGAAATCCTTGCACTCTCGCTGCTTCTCTAACAGTTAATCTTCTATATAAATCCTCTTTTCCTTCTACAAATCGGCAATCATTTTTTCCTACTTTGACCATCTTAGGAGCTTGCGGATGTAATTGTGACTGTCTTCCACTCGCTTGTACCGTAAATGCCTGCTCATCCCAACTTCTTACTCTATTACGGCTCATAAAAATCGGACTATATGCCCCCGTAAAGTACTCATGGTTTGGTATTTTCAATCCGCCATTCGTTTTATTTCCCTCTAAACTCGAAATAGCATCATTCTTTAAATCCCAAATAATATCTCTAAAAGTTAATTTTTGTTCTTTTTCAGGGGTAATTGGTTTTGGAAAATGAAAATCAATAAACAAATCCTTTCTAAATCCAATATAAAATACTCTTTTTCTATCTTGAGCAACTCCATAATCAGATGCATTTACTAAATTGATTGTTACGTCATAGCCACATTCTTCAAAAGCTTCTACTATATCTTTTACCGCTTGACTATGCCGATTTGCCATCATCCCCTTCACATTTTCTGCAAGAAAAAACTTAGGTTGTTTACATTTTAAAATTCTGATATACTCATAGAATAATTTACCTCTTGGGTCATCAATTCCTTTTAATGCCCCTGCCTCACTCCATGATTGACAAGGTGGACCACCAATAATCCCATCAATTTCGCCATCAAAAATATCATCTGGTATTTGCCTAATATCCCCTTTTATCAACTTTGTTTTCCTATGATTTTTTTCATATGTTTCCCATATTGTTTTATCGTACTCATTTGCATATGGGATTTCAAACCCTGCTTTCTCAAATCCTAAGTCTAGTCCTCCTGCCCCAGCAAAAAGCGATATTACATTCATCATTTACACCTACCTACTAAATTTTATAAGTTTTGCATTTACTAATTTTGCTGGATTATCAGGATTTTTTATTTCTACATCTACAATTTCCAAATCTTCAATTTGCAAAGCCAACTCTTCTAATTCATTAACATTTTCTAAAGAATTCCATTTTTCCCTATCAATAATACACATGAAATTAAATTCTTTTAAATTATCTCGTTGATATATATAATTAAATACTTTAAACGGATTCTCAATCCCCCACATTCCGCGAACTCTCATATATGTAATACCAAGAGGGTCTACCTTATTAATATGTCCTAATTCTTTGCTTTCTGCAAATTGTACACCTGGTATTGATTCTACTCCATTCTTAATTGTAGATTTTATTCTACTGTAAACTTCATCAGATGCACAGTAATCTGTTCCATAAACAAAGCACAAACTTCTTAATATATTTTTATTTTTCTCTACAACTCCAACTGCATATATCATATCTTTTTCTGTCCACTGCTCTGCTTCTCTACATGCATTCGAAATCATACTACTATTACAGTGTAATTTATGTTTTGGATAACTACTATTCAATGCTAACGCAGAATTGGGACTTTCTATTTTCTTTACCTCTATTGCATCACCATTTTTAAGCATAGCATCTGGTGGATTACTATTATTGCCAAGGTAAGAAAAAACTTCACTTAATCTTCTGTTCCTCTCCATTTCATTCATATCAAAAGAATTTGCGAATAAATCTTTTATATATTCTTCTAAAGCATCCCCCATATTATTTGCTCTGTTCCTTGCCTCATAATAATTCACAAGTTGTGTAACTGGGTTATTTACCAAATTAATAATTGCGTTAATTATATTCATTTTTACTCCTTTCACAGTTTTTTCATTTATCCTTAATTTTAATATCAAAAACATTTTATTATATAACAAAATAATTTACTCTGATTTCTAATATACAGTATCCTTTCATCAAACATTCCCAAAATAGAAACACATAATTTTATAACAAATCATAAGTAGCAATTCCACGAATTCTACTATTAATATCTCTATTCAATATACGAATGTAATCATCTTTTTCTCCGCTCTTTTGCTTAAATAAACGCTCTTCACAGTCATTAATAATTGCATCTTCCATTCCTGTTAGATATTTAATATTTAATTTACTAAACCCAGCTTCAAGCATATTCATTATTGCATATTTTGCCATCCCAGTAGCTGTTAATCTTTTAAGATTTCTATTTTCAGATTTAATAGTACTCAAATAAGTATCCAAAAACGTAGATGTAATAATTTTCCCATTCGTATTTAAAAAAATCAATTGATTTGGTGGAATATCCCCTAATATTAAAAAATATTCTTGAATCTCATATGCTAAATCTTTTGGTAATTCTAACTGAACAAACCAATCGTCCATCTTTAAATGAATATTAAGAAAAAATCCATCTTTAGAAAAATTGGACTTTTCAAAATAACGTACTTTTTCCAACTTAAATCCATAAAGTAAAATTAATTTTGATATAATACTTCCTGCCCTACTTGCTATTGATTTTCTACAAGATGCAAAATAATTCAAGATTGCATTAACTTCCTCATTTCCTATTGGTTCAATTGTTTCTTTTTCTTTTAACACCTCATTTTTTAATTTATCCTTCACTAAAGGCTTTAATTGCCTAAAAGGAAGTATCACATATAAATTCCTATTATCATACCCATTAGGTATCATATACTGATTATAAAATTTTGTAATTGCGTTCAAATATTTTTCTATTGCAGTAACACTATTTGCCTTAGAACTATTTCTGATATACCATACACACGAATCAATAACATTCTCTCTTGAAAAATCATACTTCAAAAAATCTTCAACCGTTGTATCTTTTTCATTATATTCATTTTGCAAAAACTGATATAATGAATTATATAGTGCTACATAATCAGCAAATTTATCTTTAATTTCATTTGAAAACTCACTTATAACTTGTTTCAATCCATGAATCATTCCTCTCATTCTCCTTATGAATATTCAATTTTATTGTACTTCTTGTCTTTGATTTTGTCAACAAATACCCAATATATAAAAATTTTTAGCTACTTTCTCTCCCTATCCGCAATAATCTTCATAAAATCTCTCATAAAAAAGTGCTCAATCTTAGTCACTAAAACTAATTTCGAGCACTCCAATCCTCAATCTCACTTATTCAATTTCAACCTCAGCCAAAACTAAGCTCGTCTTCCTTAGTTCTCACTCATATTCGCCAGCTTCGCCGCCTGATCCGCTGCCACGCAGGCATCAATAATTTCCTGAATATCTCCATCCATAATCTTATCTAACTTATAGAGCGTCAAACCGATTCTATGGTCCGTGACACGTCCCTGGGGGAAGTTGTAGGTACGAATTTTCTCAGAACGATCCCCGGTACCAATCTGGCTTCTTCTTGCCTCTGCCTCTGCATCATGGGCTTTTTGACATTCCATATCATACAGTTTGGCACGCAGGAGTGCAAAGGCCTTTTCCTTATTTTGCAGCTGCGACTTTTCTGTCTGGCTATAAATCACAATTCCCGTAGGATAATGGGTCAACCGCACTGCAGAGTCGGTGGTATTGACACACTGTCCGCCATTACCGGAGGCACGCATTACATCTATACGGATATCCTTTTCATCGATTTGAATATCTACCTCCTCTGCCTCAGGCATCACTGCCACCGTAATGGTGGAGGTATGGATGCGTCCGCCGGATTCCGTTTCCGGTACACGCTGCACACGATGTACACCAGATTCATACTTCATCTTAGAATAGGCACCCTGACCGCTAATCATAAAAGTGACATTTTTCATACCACCAATGCCAATTTCCTCAAATTCCATGGTCTCCACCTTCCACCGATGGCTTTCCGCATAGTGCATATACATACGATAAATCTCTGCCGCAAACAAAGCTGCCTCATCTCCACCGGCACCGGCACGAATTTCCACAATAACGTTTTTATCATCATTGGGGTCTTTGGGAAGAAGAAGAATCTTTAACTCATGTTCCAATTCCTCTACTCTTGTCTTGGAATCATTCAATTCCTCCTTGGCAAGTTCTCTTAATTCCTCGTCACTTTCCTCCTCCAACATGGCTAAACTGTCCTCGATATTCTGTTTTGCACCCTTATATTCCCTGTAAGCCTCCACAATGGGGGTTAAATCGTTTTGTTCCTTCATAAGCTTGCGAAAACGATTCTGATCATTGGCCACACCCGGCTCACTTAATTCACTCATTAATTCTTCAAAACGAACAAGTAAATCCTCTAATTTATCAAACATGATTTCCTCCTATTCTTCCATATACATTTCTATCCAATCCACACAAATCCTGTGCAACTTCCACCTGAACAAATCCCTGCTCCTTCATGAGTCCTGCCACTGCACTACCTTGATGACAACCAATTTCCAAGCAAAGCATTCCCCGAAGGTTCAAGTAATTTTTTGATTCTTCTATGATCTTTCGGTAAAAATACAACCCATCCTCTTTGCCATCTAAGGCTAACAGTGGTTCATGGTCTTTTACCTCCGGCATCAGTGTGGGTATCTTGGCACTTTCAATATAGGGAGGGTTCGATACAATAAAATCAAACGTCCCTGTCACCTTATCAAACAAATCACTTTCCAAAAAGGTGATATCTGCCTGTAATGATTGTGCATTTTTCTCTGCCACTGCCAATGCCTCAAAAGAAATATCCACCGCTGTTACCTGCAAGCTTGGCATATACTTTTTTAAACTGATTCCAATACAGCCAGAGCCGGTACATAAATCCAAGATACGTTCTCCTCCTTTTGCCATGGCAAGAACCTGCTCCACTAACCCCTCCGTATCCTGTCTGGGAATCAATACATTCTCATTGACATAAAAGCACAATCCCATAAATTCCTGGGTTCCTAAAATGTATTGCAGGGGTTTATGTCTGCTGCGCTCTTTGGCAATACAGATACATCTTTCGTATGCCTCTTTAGACACTTCCTCTGACTTTTTGAGAAAATATGTGCTCCTGCTGATTTTCAGCACATGCTCTAAAATATAGAACGTTTCCAAGGATGCCTCTGAAATCGCTGCCTCTGAAAGTATGGTGCTGATTTGTTGATTTAATTCATATAATTTCATAACAGTACCTAATATTTTGATTTCACCTTAGAGCTGTATCCATTGGATTCGATGGGGGAAAGCTGTCCGTAAATACGCTTATTGTCCTTCAACCGATAGCCACGAATCCGATAATAATAGGTAACTTTTTTTTGTACCTCTCTATCTTCAAAATGGTTCTTCTTCACATCCGGATACATTTTATAATTTTCTTCTTCGCCTTCTTTGCGGTAAATCACATATCCGCTTACTTTCTTCACTTTTTCCCAACTTATTTTAATGACACCCTCCTCTGAATCATCCACTGCTATAATCCGAGGAGCTTTTATGGAATCATCTGTTTCTATAATACTGGTTGGTCCATCCTTTGATTGATCCGACTCAGAGTTCTCATGGCTGTTGTCCACAGGATTTTCTGACTTGGCAGCTTGTTTTGCCATACTGTCATTATCCCTTGAATCATTTTCTGTATTGTCAACCATATCTTTTACCACTGAGGATGATTTTACCGCTTGGCTTTCTTTTTCCTCGTTCCGTTTTATCTCCTTGGAAAGTTCCAATATTCCATCTGTTTTGGCTTTTGCTTTTTCTTCAGCAATACCCTGTGCATTGTATTGTTTTAAGAATTCCTGCCAGTCAAACACAGCCTCCACTGCTTTAATCGCAACCTCCACCATTGCCTCATCCGGCTCACTGGTGGTAAGGTACTGCAAAAGCATTCCGGGCTTGCTGAGGATATCTACAGCCTTATTATCATTTCGACCTGCCCACTGAATCAATTCATAGGACACACCTGCAATGACCGGAATCAGCAGAATACGCAGCACCATTCTAAGCCATACAGAATCTACTCTTATAAACAGGAAGAAAATAATACTGAGCACCATAACCAACAGCAAAAAACTGGTTCCGCAGCGCTTATGTTCCTTGGAACTTTTCATGACATTTTCCACATTCAATTCCAAACCATTTTCAATACAATTTATGCACTTATGCTCCGCACCATGGTACCTGAATACCCGCTGAATATCCTCCAGTCTGGAAATAAGCCATATGTATCCCAGCAGAATCCCCACACGGATAGCTCCCTCCACCAAGGCAAGTACCATATCCGATACGATCACTTTCTTCAGCAATTCTGCCAGCAGAAAGGGACATACCATAAAAATCCCCACTGCCAAAACTATGGACAATGCCACTGTGACACCCATAATAAATTTTTCGCCATATCCGCCCATAATCTTTTCCAAAAAGATATCCAGCTTGGACGGTTTCTCCTCCTCCTCATAAAATTCTGCGGAAAAGGTCAGTGTAGACATTCCTAACACCAAGGAATCTATAAAACTAAACACACCTCTTAGAAAAGGTACTTTTCGAATCTTTTCATGTTTTTGATAACTGTGGTCCACATCCTTTTTCACCACAATTTCATTGTCCGGCTTACGTACTGCCACAGCATAGGTGTCACCATTTTTCATCATGATGCCTTCCATAACTGCCTGCCCGCCGATTCCTGACGCCTTCAATTTCATCCACCTCCGTTATTCAATCCAGTGATTTCACATTCCTCTCATGCAGCTTGCTACAATTAAAAACAGGTTGAGATTAAAAACCCCAACCCTAGCTTTATGATAGACTTATTTGTCGCCTATGCCATATTTCTTGTTGAACTGGTCAATACGTCCACGAGCCTTAGCAGCCTTCTGCTGTCCAGTGTAGAATGGATGACACTTGGAACAAATTTCAACGTGGATATTTTCCTTGGTAGATCCTGTTGTAAAAGTATTTCCACAGTTGCAGGTTACTTCTGCCTGAAAATACTCTGGATGGATTCCTTCTCTCATTGTTATTCACCTCTTAAACTTTCTTATAGACTGGGGGACAATCTTGGTTGTCCCTTTTACTCATAAACAGCTTTTTAATTATATCATAAGCATACGCTGTATGCAAGGAGTTTTTACAATAATTTTGTCTTTTTTACCATATTTACAAACTCTTCATTGTTCCTTGTCTTCACAAAGAGATTTAAGATGCTTTCCACTGCCTCTTCCGGTTTTAAGCCGTTTAATGCCTTGCGCATAATATCTACTGCCTCTTTTTCCTCTGGATTTAAAAGTAAATCCTCTCTTCTGGTACTGGACTTTGGAATATCTATGGCGGGGAAGATTCTCTTCTCTGACAGCTTTCTGTCCAATACCAGTTCCATGTTACCAGTACCCTTAAATTCTTCGTAGATAACATCATCCATCTTACTTCCGGTATCCACCAAGGCGGTGGCAAGAATCGTCAGGCTTCCGCCCTCACGCATATTTCTGGCAGCACCAAAAATACGCTTTGGCATATGAAGAGCTGCCGGATCCAAACCACCGGATAAAGTTCTTCCGCTGGCGGGAACCACCAGATTATAAGCTCTGGACAAACGAGTGATGCTGTCCAACAAAATCGTCACATCTTTTTTATGCTCCACCAATCTCTTGGCACGTTCAATGACCATCTCAGATACTCTTTTGTGATGTTCCGGCAGCTCGTCAAAGGTGGAATAGATAACCTCCACATTTGGTCCTGCCACACCCTCCTTAATATCAGTTACTTCCTCCGGACGTTCATCAATCAGAAGAATGATCAAATGCATATCTGGGTTATTTTTTGTGATGGACTTGGCAACTTCCTTTAAAAGAGTCGTCTTACCTGCCTTTGGCGGAGATACAATCATACCACGCTGTCCCTTGCCAATGGGCGACAAAATATCCATGATACGCATGGAAATTCCGCTGGCAGAGGTTTCCAGCTTTAATCTTTCGTTGGGAAAAATCGGTGTCATATCTTCAAAAACACAACGCTTGGTGGCTTCCTCAAGTTCCATATCGTTAATACTTTTTATATACAATAGAGCACTGAATTTTTCTCCAGAAGTCTTAATTCTGGTATTTCCCTCCACAATATCTCCGGTCTTTAAATTAAATCTGCGAATCTGTGCCGGTGCCACATACACATCCTGTTCTCCGGGCAGATAGTTTAACGCAGAACGGATAAAACCATAACCATCCTGTAAAACCTCTAAGATTCCTTTTACCGTAAGACCACTGTCTAAACGTGCCAATTCATTGAGATCCTCAATAACTTCACCCATTTTTTGCTGAGACTTCTTTTTCTTCTCCACAGGTGCCTCTTCTTCTCTGGCAGCCTCCTCTACTCTCTTTTTTTCTGCATCCTTCTCGTCCTCTGCAAGCATTGCCTCTATAACTTCGGATTTTTTCATTGTTGAAATTCCTTTTAAGCCTCTTGTCTTTGCAATATCCTTCAGTGTTGCCAAAGGTAATGATTCATATTTCTCTCTCATAGTTTCTCCTTTATTTTATTATCAATAATTCACATTTCTTTTCTATCCCTAATTCTATGGATTCCAAATAATCAACTGCATTGTCGGAAAATTATCTGATCTGACGTGAAATTTTTCTATCTGGGAAACAGTATAACATAATGCAGCCAGAAACACAAAGAAATATTTTAAAAAGATGAATGAAATGTAACTGTGAAGATACGGAACCGTTACAAGAAAAAGACGCCTGATAAACTCAGCCGCCTTTTTTTGGATTTATACAGAATAATCAAATTTCCCACCGGTCTTTTGCACATTTTCCGGCAGAATATTATCCCAGTTTATTTCCTTAATCTTTTCTATAAGTTCTTCCATGGTATCTGCCTGAACAGTCGTTTTCTTTATTTTACCCTCGGCTGCCTTTTTCTCTGCCTTCTTTTCTTCTTCCTTTTTCTGGGCTTTCTTCTCTTCCTGAGATTTTTCTACATTTTCCTTCTGTTTTGCAGTGGATTTTTCCAACTCTGCAAAATAAGATATGGTTCCGTCCTCTTTAAAAACCATACCTATATTTTTCACATTCTCCGCATCCTCTCCCAGAGATTCCTTGATTTCATCCATTTTTCCGGTGGCCTCATCAATCATGCCAATATATTTTGCCTTAATATCCTCATCTGCAGCCATCTGCTCCAAAGTTTCGGTATCAAAGAGCACGCTGTATTGCTTTGTTCCTCTGGAAAGATAAGCTTGTGCCTCCTCATCTGTCTCATAATCTGCCACAAATAAGTCCATATTGACATACTTTTTCTTTAACTCTTCTAACAATGCCTTTGCCTGTCTGCTCAGCTTTGGTTCACTTAACGGATCCGTCTTATCACTTTTTTTGACTTTGCTGTCCTCAGTTTTGTCCTCGTTCTTTTTTTTCTGCACTGTAGATTGGTATAAATTGCTTTGATATACACTGTAATTTGAAACCTTATCCATATGCTTTCCCTCCATTTCAATATAAAACATTATTTACTTTCCATAAAAAATAAAAAGTACTGCGAAACTATCCTTTTTCTATTTATCGGACAAAACCATATATTTCCTAAGAGGTATAATTACATTTTTTGTAACTATTCCGTACCTTCATAGTTACAAGCAAAAAAACATGCAAAATTGTTTTTCGGGTATTGCACCCATGAAAATTGCTACGCAATGGGTG
>CAMWHJ010000033.1 GCA_947174015.1 uncultured Lachnospiraceae bacterium
AGGGCACTTTACGGACTTACACCGATTAGATTACGCCCATGCTGGGCGAACAAGAGAAAACCGCAGCATATTAGCTATGCTACGGTTTGCAAAAATTACGAAATAAAATTAGGGAATAATCTTTGATGTACCCACTATCTTTAGAAAAGAATTCCAGATACATCTGACTACTTTTTTACTATATCACACTATTATTGTTTTGTAAATCAGAATTTTGTCTAATTATGGCAGGTGTACCTGTGCAACATTTACAAAAAAGAAACTTGGCAGCATTGACGTACTTGGCGGTTTTTAAGAGTATAGTCCTAAAGCAGTAAATGCACAGCCTATACTGAATTGTCACAATAGTTTTCTATTGAAAAGATAACCTGATGTTTTCTTTTTCAATTCCTAAAAATTCAGAAACATAGTCCAATATCTCTGTTTTTAAATCATTCTTTTCTGCCTTATCAGCCACTACACTAACATCCGCAGAAATGATTTCACCATTGGAAGAATATGTATCTATGTCGCAATCCAAAACCCCGTCCTTATCTTTGATGTTTGATACTAATGTTTTCTCTGTATAATCAGAATACAAACTGTCTTTATCCATATTAGTAATCTGATTATAACCATGAGCAATATTTATATCTTCTTTCGAAAAGTCACCCGCCCCTACCACAATGCCTCCTGTGATGATACCTAAGGCAAGAAGACAGCTTCCACAAATAAGAAAAATTCTTTTTTTCATAGTTCATAATCCTCCGAACAAGTTAAATTAAGTGTTGTTCTATCCACATTTAGGATAGTTGCAAAAATAACAAAATTTCTTTTCTCATATTACACTATTTTGCATGATTTTTTTCATACTTGTAAAAAACAACCATCCTTTTGTAAAAAATAACCATTCTCCTGAAAATATAAGCATAAAAATGGATTTTTACAAGCACAAACACATCCCAATACTTGATATCATTCCTTTGACAATAATCTTACATTTCAACAGATAAATTTTCCCAATAACTTACATCCTTTCGATGATAGATCTTATGATATAAATCTGATAAATGCAGATACTTTTTAACCAGATTTCTAAATTTATCAGAATATTTTTTACACGTTTTCATCTCTCTTCTGCATTGAAGGCTGCCCTGTTTATCAAAATTTAAACTTCAATTGCGGATAGGCAATGGTCGCTGACATCAATATCATACTACAAAATATAATCATAACAATTACAAAGTTCCCCACTCCGTTCAGCTCCTTAATCGCTATATTATACTTCTCCAAACTACCGCCCAGACCAGGAACTAATATTACTCGTCTGACTGCACTTTCACCATTTTTAATCATATTAAAAATGACATTTCCTTCTGCCTGCACAAATCCCGATTTTTCTCTTTAAGCAACTTCCTGATAAACGAGAAGTTATCAGCTTCCCAAATCTATTTTAGGCTATTCTACAAAGATCGTATAAACTTCTCAATCTCATAATTAACTGCTTCCGGATTGTCAACATTTGAGTTATGAGCTGCATTTGTTATAGATATAAGCGGAAAACCTGTATAGGTAGAAAGCATTGATAGGAAAATTCTTTATATGGTCTTGATAATTTTTTCTCATTTATTTGCCATTGCGATCCCCTCTTCTTCATCTCCTGAAATCACCAGCCTGTCATCACTACGCATTTGAAACATTTCTCTGGTGTCTTTGGGGATTTTTCCTCACTAAGAACACTTCAAAGACAGACCCTTTGCCCTTTCGGGAACTTACTTTAATATAACCGCCTTCCCCAGAAATAATCTGTCTGGCAAGATATAATCCGATTCCCACTCCTTCTTCCTGATGAACATCTTTGGAGCGGTAAAATCGTCCAAAAATCTTTGCCTGCTCTTCCTCTGCTATACCAATTCCGGTATCTTCCACCTGAATGCAGACAAACATTTCATATTCCTTTACCCGTATGATAACACTTCCTGCCTGTGTATATTTGATCGCATTGTCCACAATATTATGAAGTGCTTCTGTGGTCCATTTTTCATCAAAACAGGCAATGGCTTCCTGGTTTTCTATCGCTAATTGGAAGCCTTTCTTCTCTGCCCTTGGCAGCAAGTTCTGATACAAATATTCCAGCATTGATGACACAGAATTATTAACCGGTGCAAGGTTTACAATACCAGTTTCCAATCGTGACATTTTAACCAGCGAAGTAACAAGAAAGTTTAATTTATCTGCCTGTTCTCGCATACACTCTGCATACTGTGCAGCTTGTTCTGAAAGGTTTTCTTCCTGCAGCAATTCCGCATAAAGCAGCAAATTTGCCACTGGAGTTTTGGTTTGATGGGAAATATCCGCTATCAATGTCTTAATCTTGTCTTTTTCCTTTGCCACATTCTTTGCAGACAGCTCGGAATCTGCCAAATACCTGCCCAGCTTATTTTCCAATGCAGAGTACATGGTTTCATCCAATGTTTCCTCCACAAAAGTTCCATTGATAGCCCGCCAAAGCATGGCATCCAACCTTTGCATCATCCGTCTGGTTCGCAAATGTTCCAGAAAGACTACACCCACAGAAACCATGATAAAGACTATGATAATTTCAACTCTGATTGTTTCTGTCATAGTTTCACCTACATTTTCAACTCTGATCGTTTCTGTCATAGTTTCACCCACATATATCCAATTCCGTATACCGTCTTAATATAAGCATTTGCATGCAGTTTGTCCCGCAGGCGTTTTATGGTAACAGAAAGGGCATTTTCCTCCACATACTCTGCCCCATCTGTCCAAATACGGTCTACTAAATCAGCTCTGCTTAGGGTAATCCCCTGATTTTCCACAAAGATACGAAGCAGCTTTTGTTCTGTCTTGCTAAGCTCTACACGTTCTTCTTTCCAGTAAAATTCCATATTTTTAAAATCAAACACATACTGGTCCACAACTGTTTTTTCGTTCATATTCTCTTGTATATTTTCCATCGCATCTATTTTACGCAGTCGGGTATTTATTCTGGCTCGCAAAATGGCAAGAGAAAATGGTTTTGTAATGTAATCATCTGCCCCCATTTCAAGACCTGATACAATATCAGACTCCATGTCGTTGGCAGTCAACAGAATAACTGGGAAACTATGGCTGCTCTTTAGTTCTCTTAGATAATCAAAACCATTTCCATCCGGCAGATTCACATCCAACAACACAAGATCCGGAAGATTTTTCTTGATGTAATTCTTGCTTTCATGCAATGTACCTACACATTCCGCCTCCATATCAGAAGATGTCAGTGCCCGGCATAAGCCATTGGCTAAAGCAGTATCATCTTCTACAATGAGTATCCTCTTTCTGCAAATCATTTTCTCCATACTTCTTCCTCTTATATCTTATGATAATAATATTTCGATCACCACAAGTTAATTAGCCGGGGCATAACACCTCGGCTACCTATGTTTTCTCTATCGTGGTTCGTATCCATGTAATCATGGAAACATATCCATTATTATCTACAGATTTTCTTTAATTCTGGGCACCTCATCTGCATGCAGATATTTTCCCACACACTTTACGATAAAATCATGGTCTGCCACATGATTCAAACCGGATACCGCAATGACTCCCAATACCCCTGCCTCTTCCATACGGATGGGAAAGGCACCACCACAGCAGGCATACTCACGTTCATCTAAGAAAATATCTTCCATGGTTTTGTCACTTTTTCGCATGGAGGCATAAAAATTCAGGCTGCTCTTCTCCATAAGCTTTACTGTGCTAATCTTTCGCTCCAGCCACATCTGATTGCGTAAATTGGTTCCATCTCCTGCATACTGGAATAATATACAGCCATTATTTAACTCAATGCGAATAGAAACCGGAAGATTTCTCTTCTTTGCCTCCGCTGCCATCAGACTGCCTAACTCCCATGCATCTGCATTGGTAAAATGGGTAAACTGCAAGATATCCTCCTGCATATCTAACACCTTTACAAATTCCTCTAAATTTTTGATTTCTTCTGTTGTCATAGGAATACCCCCATTTCTTTAATTCATAACTGTTTTTTATCTTGTCAGCTGCTTTTACTCTGACAAAACATAATGCTTATCCTGCCTATGTGGCTGGAATTTGCTTTTTACAGTAAAATTTTAGCATTCCTAAATTTTATCGTCAACCCATTTCAAAGGCTTATGCACATATTTAATATAAATTTCATTTTTCATGTACTTTCCTATGAATTATATGCTTTTTGCTTTGTCTATTTTTATGTATACACCTATTTTATTGTTCACCTTGCATGGTACATTATAATAATCATCACCTTTCTCTATTTCCTTCATATAATTTTCCTTTATCTTCTGATATCTTGCATCGGAACCGATTACTGACAATACATCCAGAAATTCCTCTGGGTGATCTATCTTTTTAAAGTATACAACATACCACATCCTGCAGCCTTAAAAATTTTTTCTCATATATATCCTTTAATCCCATAAATTCTCCTTTCATTGTATCACATTTTTCTCGATTTTCAATCTTAATTGTCCAGGGAAATCCCATTCAGAACTGAATGTTTCTGATTTTATATACTTATCTTACATCTGTTTTTCTCGGAAATCAATACACAAAAGTGCTAAATATGTTTGTTTGAAAATAGAAAACGATTTTAAAATTTTATGAAAATTGACGAATAAATCTAAAAATTATATTTAAATTGCCCCATTGTCCGCTTTGTGATAAAATAAAAAAAATTGTAATTGTAAAGATATGAAACAGTTACATAAAATTAATTACATTTCTAGGAGGTTTTTTAATGGAAAAAATAACAAGCTTTACCATCGATCATATCAAATTGTTAAAGGGTGTCTATGTATCACGAAGGGATACTTTTGGTGCAGAGACCATCACCACCTTTGACATCCGCATGACAAAGCCTAATGGCGAACCTGTAATGAATACGGCTGAAATCCATACCATAGAGCATCTGGCTGCTACCTTTTTGCGCAATCATAAAGACTATGGTTCTAAGACGGTATACTTTGGACCTATGGGCTGTCGTACTGGTTTTTATCTATTATTATCCGGTGACTATACTTCCAAGGATATTGTACCGCTGATGGTTGAAATGTTTGAATTTATTGCCAACTTTCAGGGTGATGTACCCGGTGCCTGTGCCAAGGACTGTGGTAACTACTTAGACATGAATCTTCCTATGGCAAATTATCTGGCTAAGAAATTCTTAGATGAAGTACTATATGATATTACAGAAGAACATTTGGTATATCCACAATAAATGGTAACTGTTCCCTACTTTTACAGCCAAATGCAAAAATCCATATAAAATCACCTTTGGTATTGCACCCATGAAAATTGCTTCACAATGGGTGCAAGCAGGCAATCAAACTGCTTCGCACTTTGGTTACTTTGGTATTGCACCCATGAAAATTGCTCCACAGTTTGATTACTTTGGGTATTGGGTTTTTGCTTGGCTGTTTCTATAACTTGGGACACTCTATCTCTTCAAATCTTTTTTAATGTAAGAAAATACTGCCTCTTCTCCCTCCTCTTTCAGCATTAGCAATAATTTTTCCAAGAGAGCTCTGGATTCCGGGTGAAGAATGGCATATTCTCTGCCCTGCTGATAGTATTCCCAAGGGGAAGCATCTGTATAATTGCTGCCATTGTAGTTTTTTGAGGCAGCAACCCGGTCACAAAACATTTCTATCATATAGCGTTTGGGAATTTTCATTCCCTGCATTCCTTTTTCCACACCAGTACCATAGTCAATCCAATACTCATAATGGTGCTTATTCCTTCCCTTATGATGAAGCCATGCCAAAGAAACACCAGTCATTTCTCGTTCCGCATTATTAGGGCTTCTATTTCCTTGGTAATACTTGCAACCAGGAATAAATTCGGTAGGTGAATATTTCGACAAATCATGGAGAAGCCCCTGCTTATATAGTCCTACCCGAAAGCAATACTTCATCACCAGCATTTTATGCTTTGTAATGGTTTTAAAATGTCCCCAGACATGCATATATTATTCACCTCGTTTTTGCATTTTTCCCTTCCTGCTCTTTCTGGTATTTACTGTCTTTCCTCTTAAAATGACCACCGAACGCGGCTGAACTTCCACTCCCATCTGCTCTTGCAACATTTTCTCCTCCTTGAGCCAGTCACTGCCCATTGGTTTTGAAGTATCCGCCACCAATGCCCATTTCTGCCCCTTGGGAAGATTTGGCAAAGCAAAGGTATGCTTTTCCCAATGCATATTATAAGCCACATAGATAAAATCATCATTTTTTGTCTTGTCAATACAGACATAATTTCCGCAGTACATAACCCCCATATACCGACTGTCCTCATCAAAGTAAGGAGTCCATGCTTTTTCGCTGTGATAAGAAATATCAGGATAGCCACAAGCCAAATAATCCATCACCCGCATTCTAACCTTTCCGGAGATAATCGGATGCTTTTTACGAAAGGCAATCAAATTTTTCACAAACTCTAAAATCTCTTTTTGGAAAGCGTTTTCCTGCCAAATGACCCAAGACACCTCGTTGTCCTGACAGTAGGGATTGCTGTTTCCCTTTTGAGTATTGCAGTACTCGTCACCCCCTAAAATCATAGGGACACCCTGACTTAAAAATACAAAAGAAAATGCATTTTTCAGTTGGTTTTTTCTAAGCTGCTGCACCTTTTTTCTCCGAGTGTCTCCCTCGATACCACAGTTCCATGTGAAGTTACAATTACTTCCATCCTTATTGGATTCTCCATTTTCCTCATTGTGCTTTTTTTCATAACACACGCTGTCATACATGGTAAAACCATCATGCCCCGCCATATAATTAATCACTGCCTGCTGTTCTTCATTCTTCCGGCTTCGATAGGCAAAATCACTAATCTGAGCACCATCTCCTTTTAAAAGCTTTCTTCCTATGAACTGAAAACCACTGTTGTATTCGAAGAGATTGCGGTACTCCAAGGACTCCTCTGGTGCATATACACTTCCGGTGTCCTGATAGTTCTGAAAGATTTTTATCTCCGAAAGAGTGGGTTCTTGTGCCAGCATAATCACCGGCAAATTTTTTCCGTACAAATGCACACCATCAATATGATACTCCTCCACCCAGTATTTCACACAATCAAAGATAAATTTCTGGCTGGTATAAGGCTCGAAGTAAAATTCCATCACCACTTCCATGCCCTGAGCATGAACTGCTTTTACCATATCTTTAAATTCTTTGCGGGGATTTTTGGTAGCAGCATAGGTGTATTTTGGTGTGAAATAATCCCCTTTGCCATAACCCCAATAATTTATATAACTGTCGTCCTCGGGATTTTCAATGGGATAAGCCGGATGGTAAGTATATCCCCGCTCTCTCACTTCCTCAAACTCATAAGAGGGCATCAATTCTAAGGTGGTAATTCCTAAGTCCTTCAAATAAGGCAGTTTCTCCACAATGCCCAGAAAAGTACCTTTATGCCTCACCTTTGAAGTCTTGTGCTTTGTAAAACCACGCACATGGATTTTATATACAATCATTTCCCATGTATCACAATGAGGCAGCTTATCTCCCTGCCAATCGTAAATTTCCTGCACATATCTGCCACATACTTCCTGCCCTGTCCTTTTCTGCCCCCACACTTCTCTTCCGGTAATCGCCTTGGCATATGGATCCACCAGCAGTTTTCCATTGACCCGAAAATGATAATCTCTGTTTTTTAAATCAATTCCCTCCACATAGGTACTGAACAAATTTCCTTTTCTATATTTTAAAGGCAGTTCTATTTCTGTTTCCACTTCTCTGGAATTTTTTGAATATAAAACAAGGCTTAGACTTTCCACCTGTTTCCCTGCATAGGTAATCTGATAGCCCTTCTGACATTTTGTAATACCCTGTTCTATGTAATTTCCTTCTTTTATCACATAATCATTCATGCTTTGTTTCTCCATGCTTATTCTCTTATACTACTCCTCTGTTTGTTTCAGCATCAGGAACGCTCCCAGATTTCCCCGCTTTCCCTCACTGGCTCTGTGGGAAAACAGCAGCCTGCTGTTGCAGCAGGTACAAATATTGGTCACAAATAGATTTTCCTTCCGGATTCCACTGTTTAATAATATTCTCCTATTGCATTCCCACAAATCCAGCTGGTACTTTCCATTCCCCTTGTCATCCATAATTTCTTTCCATTCCTCTTTTGGAAAAATTTTTCGAAATTCTTCAGCCACATCCTCACTGACCTCATAACATTCCCTGCAGATGGAGGGTGCGATTCCCACCAGAATATCCTCCGGTTTCGAGCCATATTCCTGATGCATTTTCTCGATAGTCTTCTGACCAATTTTTCCCACAGTGCCCCGCCAGCCGGAATGAGACAATCCAATGGCAGACCTCACTGGATCCACGAAGAATAGCGGCACACAGTCTGCATAGAAGGTAGACAGGACTAACTCCGGCACATTGGTAATCAAACCATCAATATCATGATAATCCTGCTGCCGTACAAATCCCTTACCCCGGTCTTTCTCAGTTACTACACGAATATTGATGGTATGAGTCTGATGGGAAAACACATAATTTTGGGGGTCTACTTCTAATGCCTTGGCAAATCGGCGAAAGTTCTCTGTTACGGCTGCTTCTTGGTCTCCTCTGGTATAGCTTAAATTCATGGATTCATAGATCCCCTCACTGACACCACCCATGCGTGTAGAAAAACCATGTACAATATTTTTACAGGATCTGAAACCTGTAAATTCCAAAAAGGGAACCCCTGCATGTTCTGTTAAATCAAGTATGCTTTTATCATTTTTGTATTGAAATTCATATATCATATTCTTCTCCTAACCCCTGATTATATACTGTTTACATTGATATTTTCAAAATGCATTGATGATATGTCTGATTTCCTGTCCCTCCACTGCAATCACATCAAAACGGCAAGAGCTGTTCAAGGGCAATTTTCTATACACCAGATAAAATTCTGCCACCATTCTGAGTTTCATCTGCTTTTTGTAAGAAACCGCCTCCTCTGGATACCCATAGGCAGCGTTTTTTCTGTATTTCACTTCCACAAAACAAAGAACTCCATCCTTTTCTGCTATCAAATCAATCTCCCCCTGGTGGCAGCGAAAATTTCGTTCTAGAATTTTATACCCCTTTTGTTCCAGAAATTCGGCTCCGAGGATTTCATATTCTGTGCCAATCCTTCGCTTATTTTCCATCCAATTTTCCCCTTAACTTCTCACAGTCATCTACAAAGACTAATATTTCTGCCACAACCTCATAAAGCTCTGGGGGTATGAAATCGCCAATTTCCAGCTTAGAAAGGGTATCTGCCAGTTTATCATCCTTGTGTACCGGCACATTGGAATCCTTGGCAGTGGCCACAATTTTCTCTGCCAGCTGCCCCTTTCCGGTTGCCAAAATCTTTGGTGCACTTTCCTCTGGGTCATAGGATAATGCAACTGCCTTTTTTACCTTTTTATTCTCCTTAAAATAATATTGATATTCTCCCATACCATCACATCCTTATATCGAAAGAACCGGTGCTTCCTGGCACTTCCTCTGCACTTCCATTGGTAAATTCCTCCACCAGATTTTTCCCCTCCGGCTTTTTTGCAAACTCCGTAGTAATTAAAAATCCCTTTTCCTCCAGTTTTTCCAGCAGCGGCTGGCTGTTTTCCCTTAAAAACATGGCAATGCCCTCATGATCTAAGTAAAATCTTACTGCCACCTTTTTCACTTCCATGGTAATATATACATCCATGCTCCCCAGACGTTCCATATCCAAATGGAGCAATGCAGTAAAAGCTCCGTTATTTTCTCGCATACGCCGTTTATTGGTAAGCACGTATAGTTCACTGTTGGTATTTTGGTTGGACAGCTTTAAGGGTAACTGCACATAGCTGTACAACTGATTCAGTTGATTGATGTAATCCACATTCTGCCGAATACTATTCGTATTTTTCAAAATAGGATTATCCTGTTTTGCAGTCTGTTCTGCCAGTTCTGTCAATTTATGAAGCTGCTGCTCCATTTTTTCATAATATTCTTTTACCCTTTCCTTGGTAAGCTCCTCTGGCTTTAAGAGCATTTGATTTTCAATGGCAGCTTTCATCACCAACTTAAATTCTTTGCTGTGCAGCAATTCCTTCACTTTTGGCAGGTTTTCCAACTGCTTTTGGACAATCTCTTGCTGAAACGGATTCTTATTCAGCCCATTTTGTTCTGTTTTCTCTGAAAGAGATGAATTTTCACCTAGCTGACCATCTGCCTTCTTTTGTCCCGGTATCTCCTTGTATAATATGGTTTTATCTGACTGTCCATCTTGAGACCACTGTTTCTCTGGCGGAACATTCTCAACAGCTTGTTCATTCAAGGGCATATTTTTAGACTGTACATGAGCATCTGGCGGAACATTCCCTGACTGGATATTGGCATTGGGCTGTTTGTTGGCATCATTTATATTCGGGGCTTCCTGCCCCCTCTGGGACTGTGCAGCAAACAGTTCCCTTTCGCCTGCCTGCTCCCTTTCGATAAATACAGCATTCTGCGATTGGTTTACGGATGCTGCCTTTTGTTCTTCTCCCATACTCTTTCCCGGAATTGAGATCCCCTCCAATTCCGGAACTTTTGCCTCTTTTTCTCCTAAGAAAGTTTCTGTCATATTTTGCGGTCTGCCCTCCCCCTGTTCTGCGAGAAGTTCATCCTTGGGCAGATGATCTCTGACCAGATTTACCAATGCCTCCGGTTTCATATTCCCTGTTCGCACATCAAAATACTGTCTTATATTTCCTGTGATTTTATACACCTTCTGGGCAAGTGCATTCCGCTGATTCTGATCCAAAATTCCTGCCAGTGTGTCTTTTGATGTAATTTCTGCCGGAAACTGCTTTTCCATATCCTGCTGCAGTACTTCATGTTTCGATGCCACCACATCCTTTGCTTCTTGAATCACCTTCTCCGACCGTTCATAACTCTCAAATGCTGCATACAGTCTGGTCAGCATATCATTCTGCTCCGGTTTTGGCATCTCAGCAGCAATTGCATCTTGAAGTTCACCCAAAAGTGCCGTTGCTTCTTCATTTAAGATTTTTAGTCCTTCCAGCACACTTTCCATTGCAACATTCTGACCTTGAAAGTGTTCTGATACCCCGGATATGGCATTCAGTTCCTGCTGCTGTACCATGCTTAGATTTTGTACTCCCGATACTTCTGCCACATTACCGGTCCATCCCCCCGTCAAAGCTTGGGGGGATGATGGCATTGATGCCGGCTCCTGCTTTTGCACTGCTGTCAGAGGCGGCTCCTGTTCCTGATTCTCAGGCATAAATACATCTGCAAACTGCAGAAAAGCTTTAATCCCCAGATTATCCTCTCTGCCGGCATTGGTTCCAATAGTCTCACCAATGCTGGATGCTAAATCCATCACATCTTCCGTTAAGGGATACTGATGATTCTGGTAATCTTGAAATTTGGCAATGTTTTCTCTGTTGACCATCTGCCCCATTTTCTGTAAATCAACTAAAAGCTTTACCTGTACCTCTGGGTTTAAATTCATCTGCCTCAAAAAGCGGTTTACGGTATCTCTGTCAATGGGCATATGTTCCTGCATTAAGGAGTTAATCAGCTCTGCACTTTTGGTGCTTACGGGAATCCCTGCATTCTCCAATGCTTTCAGCACAGAAGAACTTTGCAGATTCACATCAAACATAGGTTTGATTGCCAATTGTTTTCCTGTATTGGATTTTACCATAAATGCCAGCAGTTGTCCTTCCTTCAACTGTACATTACTGTTGCTGGAAGCTTGAATCATCTGTCCGTTGTCTAATTTTAGAGTAACTTTTTCCTTGCCCACTGACACAATTTCACCGGCAAACACCTTGCCCGGCTGCAGCTCCTGCAGACTATTCCCTTCCGCTCTTGCTGTACCTGCTGTGTTGATTGGGGTATTTTCCTTACTGTATATGTTCTGATTTTCCAGTCCACTGGAGGCAGACTGGCGATGGATATTTGAAAATGACAATGTAAGACCCCCCTTCGTCTCCTACTTATTATCAAAATATTTTTTTAAAAAGGTTTTTCTATGGATAGGGCAGATACCATATGTATCCAATGCCTCATAGTGGGAGGCGGCTCCATACCCCTTGTGGGCTGCAAAGCCATATTGAGGATACTCCTTGTCATATTCCTCCATAATTCTGTCTCTGGTAACCTTTGCCATAATACTGGCTGCTGCAATGGAAACGCTTTTGGTATCTCCCTTGACAATAGCTACCTGGGGAATGGTTATCTCAGGAATGGTAACTGCATCATTTAATAATATATCGGGTGTAATGCCTAATTTCTTAATCGCAATTCTCATAGCTTCGTAAGTTGCCTGCAAAATATTTATTTCATCAATTCGCTTTGGCTCCACAATGCCCACCTCTGCCCGAACAGCTTTTTCCTTGATTATCTCATATAACTCTTCCCGCTTGGCACTGGACAGTTTTTTGGAATCATTCAAATACAAAATCTGTACATCCTTAGGCAAGATCACTGCACCTGCCACCACTGGTCCCGCCAAGGGTCCTCTGCCCGCCTCATCTATGCCACAGATATAAGTACATTCTTTATATTTCCGCTCAAATACTCTCATGCTCTCTAAACGCAGTAATTCATTTTGATAATTTGCTCTCAAGTGGATTGCTTTTTTCACCAGTGCCTGTACACCTCTTCGCTGGTCCTCTTTGTATTCTTCCACAAAGAAAGGCAGCATATCTATATTAGCTGCCTGCAATTCTGCTTTTATTTCATTTACTTTTTTTGCCATACGCCTTATCCTGCCTTTCTGATTTTTTATTCTGGTTTCGCAGACTCTTAGCAGATGCCTTAAAACAATTAAACATCACTCTCTGTTTCCAGGAAAATCCGGTATTTCCACTTTTACTGGTGCTTCAGCACACCAAACTCTGACAGTGGCCAGATACGAACCCATGCCTTTCCTAAGATCCAATCCTCAGATACTGCTGCAACCGCCGGATCTCTGCTGTCACTGCTGCCGTTTCGGTTATCACCCAGCACAAAATATTCGTTTTCTCCCAAAACAAACGGTTCTTCTGCCAGTCCAGCCTCCTGAATCACTTCGTTTCCGTAGCTTTCTGTCAGTTCACTGCCATTAATATAAATGGTACCTTCCTGATCAATCTGCACCGTCTCACCGGGCAGCCCGATAATACGCTTGATATAATAGGTGTTTTCTTGGTGCTGAAACTTAAAAACCACAATATCATACCGTTCCGGTTTTCCAAAACGATAGGAAAGTTTATCTACAATCAGATTATCTCCATCACTTAAGGTATTCTCCATAGAACTGCCACTGACCACCGTCCGCTGCCCCACAAATTGTACCACCAAAAAGGTAAGTACAAATACTATGGCAAGGTATATTAATATGCTTAACACTTCTTTCATAATGCCTTGCATTCCACCGCTTTTTCCTGTTTGTTCTTTTTGTTCCATTGTTTACCGCCCTTTTTATATAAATTTATCGTAACTGTTTTGTCACTTTACCACCACATGCAAAAATCTATGAAAGGTTTTTCCACTTCATATTTTATCTCTACTGCTTCGGAAATTCAAGTGTTATTCTTCCTAATCTTCCACTTCTGTAATCTTCAATAAAAAGTATGGCTGCCTTAGAGTAATCAATTTCTTCACCCTTTGCAACACAACCTCTGTTTTTTGCAATATCTGTCAAAATCTCTACGTTATCTTCCTCTTCTCTCAATTCATATCTTTTGCTTAACACGCCCGGATAATATTCTTTTAAAAACTTTATCAATTCCATTGCCAACTCATCTGTATTAAGAATTTCATCCTTGATGGAACCAATAAATGCCAGACGGAGTCCTACAGTCTGATCATCAAATTTTGGCCACAAAATTCCCGGGGTATCCAAAAGTTCCACATTTTTATTCAATTTAATCCACTGCTTGCCTTTGGTAACACCCGGCTTATTTCCTGTTTTGGTGCAGGCTTTACCGGCAAAGGAATTAATAAAGGTAGATTTTCCCACATTGGGAATTCCCACCACCATGGCACGTACTGGGCGATTTCGGATTCCCCGCTTTCTGTCACGCTCAATTTTTTCCTTGCATGCCTCCATAACAGCAGCATTCACCTGCTTTACACCATTGCCGCTTCTGGCGTTCATTTTTACAACCACATAGCCCTTTTCCCTAAAATAATTCATCCATGCATCGTTGTAACGTTCATCTGCCAGATCGGATTTATTCAAAAGAATCAGTCTGGATTTATTTTTTCCTAAATTATCTATCTCTGGGTTACGACTGCTTAAAGGAACTCTGGCATCCACCAGCTCAATAATCAAATCGATGAGCTTAATGTTTTCTTCCATCATCCGCTTAGCCTTCGTCATATGTCCCGGATACCACTGAAAATGCATAATTTCCTCCTTTATTCCACAGGACTTTACTTCACAAAGCCCATGTTTTTTACTGGAGACACACGAAACCAAACTTTTCCCTCTATGTCCTGTTTGTCCACATTTCCCACATTGGCAAAACGGCTGTCCTCGCTGTTGTTTGCATTGTCTCCAATGACAAAATATTCGTCTTCTCCTAAGATAACAGCATCACTTGCAATGCCCGCATCTTTAATCTCCACTTTTATATACTTACTTTCATAGACTTTACCATCAATTTTCAGGACACCATCCTCTATCTGAATTGTTTCTCCGGGAAGTCCCACCACACGCTTTATGGTAAAATGCGTATTTTTATTGCCATTTGGCTGAAAGACAATCACATCCTCTCTCTGAGGATCTGTAAGCTTATATATAAATTTATTAATAATCACCTCATCTCGGTTGTATAAAGTAGGTTCCATAGATGCTCCAATTACATTTGTCTTTTCCCCCACAAAATACACCAGCACAAAGGCGATTCCTATCACCAGAATAATTTCAAAAATCCAGCCTGCCACTTCTTTCAGCAGGTCATAATCCATCTCTTCACGCATTTTTTTTCTGCGTCGCCTGCGCCTTACGCTTGCCCTGCCCATTTCTCCACCACCTTTATTAAAACACAAAACTGATAAATACGTTCCACATAAGATACTAAAAAGGAACAAGTAAAACTGCTTGTTCCTTTCCAGTAAACTATTTCACTAATTCTTTTACTTTTGCTTTCTTACCGATACGCTCTCTTAAGTAGTTCAACTTAGCACGTCTAACTTTACCTCTTCTCACTACTTCAATTTTCTCAACGTTTGGTGAATGTAATGGCCATGTTTTTTCAACACCTACACCATTTGAAAACTTACGAACTGTGAAAGTTTCTCTTGTGCTTCCACCCTGTCTCTTTAAGACAGTTCCTTCGAAGACCTGAATTCTTTCACGATTTCCTTCTTTAATCTTGGCATGTACTCTTACGGTATCACCAACATGAAATTCGTCTACAGATGCTTTTAACTGAGCTGCTTCAATTTCTTTAATAATTGCGTTCATTGTGTGCCTCCTTAAATTTTGGATGTTCTTAATACTTTTACGACAATTCTGTCTGGTAGCAGAGGACCATCTTTTTTTCACAACAGGATAAATTATATCACATACTCATGTCTGTTGCAAGCGTTTTTCCTTTTCTTCTACATATTTTTCTAAAAAAATTCGTTCCTTTTTGGATAGCACTGCCTGTTCGATTAAATCCGGACGATGATCCACTGTCAGCATAATGGACTGTTCCCTGCGCCACTTCTCAATATTGGCATGGTGCCCGGACAAAAGCACCGGGGGCACCTGTTTATCCCGCCAGATCTCCGGACGGCTGTACTGGGGATATTCCAGCAAGTTATCATGAAAGGTCTCGAACTCCGCAGAGGCTTCATTGTGAAGTACATCCTCCAAAAGTCTTGAGATGGCATCTATCATTACCATGGCAGGCAGCTCTCCGCCAGTGAGCACATAGTCACCGATGGACACATAATCTGTTACAATCTCCTCTAAAACCCGCTGGTCAATGCCTTCGTAATGACCGCACAAAAACACCAAATCTTCTTCTCTTGCAAGTTCTTCTGCCATGGACTGGGTAAATTGTCTGCCCTGAGGTGTCATGTACAATACTCTGGGCTTTCTGCCGATTTTCTTCTCCACATGCTGGTATGCATCATAAACCGGCTGTGCTTGTATTACCATGCCGGCACCTCCGCCATAGGGATAATCGTCCACTCTGTTATGTTTGTTCTGTGTAAAATCCCGGATATTCACTGCTTCTATGAAAAGCAGTCCCTTTTCCTTGGCTCTACCGATAATGCTGGTATTTAGTCCATCCATTACCATATCCGGGAAAAGTGTTAAAATATGGTAGTTCATCACAAGCTCCTAATCCAACAATCCCGGCATCACATGTACCGTAATTCTCTGTTGCTCCACATCCACATTGAGAACACACTGTTTAATGACCGGAAACAACAGCTCCTGACCGGCTTCGTTCTCTACAATATACACATCATTGGCACCTGTCTGCATCACATCTTTCAGGTTTCCAAGAACCTTTCCTTCCTCGTCTTCCACCACGCTGCCCACAATATCAGCGATAAAGTACTCGTCCTTTTCCAATTTTACCGCATGTTCTCTTGTGACATACAAATTCTTGCCTTTGTATTTCTCTATATCATTAATGCTGTCGTACCCTTTAAATTTTAGAATAACAAACTGTTTAAAAAATTTTACCCCCTGAATCTCCAAGGTCAGTTGTTCTTTTCCGGTATCCAGCACTACTTCTTTCAATTTTTTAAAACGATTCACATCATCGGTGGTGGGAAAAACCTTTACCTCACCGCGAATTCCATGGGTAGATGTGATGGCACCTACCTGCAGCATTTTTTCCATATCACTATGTTCTCCTTTATAGGTTGCTCTTTAAGTTTCACCATCTGTCACAGGGTGTTTGTATGTTCCTTATAACTTTAGAACAATAGAAAGCACGCTTTGCAAACTTTCTATTGTCATGAATAATGACTAAAAAAGGCTCTCCCTTATCGGAAAGCCTTTCTTATTCCGCATTTCTGCTGATGCTATTGTACAATATCTACAATAATCTTTTTATTCTCCTTAGAAGCTGCTGACTTCACAATGGTGCGAATTGCCTTTGCTGCACGTCCCTGTTTTCCAATGACTTTGCCCATATCATCTTTTGCAACATGAAGTTCCAAAACAATGGCTCCGTCCTTTTCCTTTTCCGTGACTACCACTTCCTCAGGATTATCCACGAGTGATTTTGCAATAACTTCAACTAACTCTTTCATCTGTCTGCCTCCGTCTATACATAATCCATCAGCACCGCTGATGGATTACATACTTGCACAATTCCCTTAGTTGATTATTTCTCAATTCCAGCCAACTTAAAAATCTTTCCAACAACCTCTGTTGGCTGAGCACCATTAGCTAACCACTTCTTTGCCAATTCTTCATTTACATGAAATTCACTTGGATCTTTTGTAGGATCGTATGTTCCGATTTCTTCGATAAACTTACCATCTCTCGGAGAACGAGAATCAGCTACGATAATTCTATAAAAAGGAGCCTTCTTCTGTCCCATTCTTCTTAATCTAATCTTTACTGCCATTGTATTTCACCTCCTTGGTTTCTTAGTAATTATATGTTAAAAAGGAAGTTTAAACTTACCTCTTTTACCACCATGTCCGCCCATAAGTCCGGGCACCTGCTTCATCATTTTCTTAGTCTGCTCAAACTGCTTTATAAAACGGTTTACTTCACCTATATCAATTCCTGCACCAGCAGCAATTCTACGCTTTCTGGACGGATTTAACAAATCTGGATTTTCTCTTTCCCTGGGTGTCATGGAAAGGATAATTGCTTCTGTTTTTGCCAATGCTTTCTCTCCGGCATCCGTATCCAAATCCTTCATCTGTGCTCCCATCCCCGGCAGCATACCCAAGATAGAAGATAATCCACCCATTTTCCGCATTTGGCTCATACTCTCCAAATAATCATTAAAATCAAATTTATTCTTTTTAAAGCGTTCTTCCATCTCCTTGGCTTTGTCTTCATCAATTTCTGCCTGAGCTTTTTCAATTAAGCTCATCACATCACCCATGCCAAGAATTCTGGATGCCATTCTATCTGGATAGAACTGTTCTAAATCCGAAAGTTTTTCTCCTGTGGCTGCGTAAAAAATAGGTTTTCCGGTTACTTCTCGAATGGAAAGGGCTGCACCGCCTCTGGTGTCACCGTCCAACTTAGTAAGAATCACACCATCAATTCCAATGCGGTTATTGAACGTCTCTGCCACATTTACTGCATCCTGACCAGTCATGGCATCCACCACCAACACTGTCTGATGAACCTCTACGGTTTCTCGGATATCCACCAATTCCTGCATCATGTCTTCATCCACATGAAGTCTTCCCGCAGTATCAATGATAATCAGATTGTTTCCATTCTTTTCTGCATGTTCCATGGCTGCCTTTACGATATTCACCGGCTTGTGATTATCACCCATGGCAAACATATCTACATTGACCTTTTCTGCATTAATCTGCAACTGTTTGATGGCTGCCGGACGATAGATATCACAGGCAACCAGCAAAGGTTTCTTTCCCTTCTGCTTAAACTTGCCCGCCAACTTAGCCGCAGTGGTTGTCTTACCTGCACCCTGCAAACCTGCCATCATAATTACAGTGGTGGCTTTTCCCGGCTGCAATGCAATCTCTTTTGTCTCTGAGCCCATCAGGTTCACCAGTTCTTCATTTACTATCTTGATCACCATCTGTCCCGGATTCAGACCGTTCATTACGTCCTGACCCACGGCACGCTCCTGTACACTCTTGACAAATTTCTTTACAACCTTGAAGTTTACATCGGCTTCTAACAGCGCCATTTTCACTTCTTTTAAGGCAATTTTAACATCCTCTTCGGTAAGCTTTCCTTTACTCCGAAGTTTTTTAAATACATTTTGAAGTTTGTCCGTTAAGCTGTCAAATGCCATTCTTATAATTCCTCCAAAATCTCGTTGGAAATAGCTTGGATTTGCTGAATCAATATCGCTTTCTCTATTTCCTCCGCCTGTTCTGCCACTGCATGAATGTGATGAACCTTCTCTTTGATATGAAGAAACTTCTCTACTAAGTGAAGCTTTTCTTCATATTCCAGCAAAAGCTTGTTGGTTCTCTTAATCAAATCATGAACACCTTGTCTGCTGATTCCTTTTTCTTCTGCCACTTCTGTTAAGGAGTAATCATTTAAAATCACATCCTCAAAAACCTGCTTTTGATTATCCGTAAGCAGTTCACCATAGAAATCATACAACAATGCCTGCTCTACAAATCTTTCCATTTGCATCACCTAAGATAGAATACACGATCTGTTTTTTTTTGTCAAGTAATTTATCTTTACATTTTTATTTTTTTTTACTAATTGCTGTCAAGGACAGAATTGCTGTGGCCTTTGATGAACTGCCCTTTCATGAGCAGCTAAATGCCAAGAAGTTAGACACTATTTTATCCGGACTATTTTGGTTATGGATGAGGCAACTGCCGGCTTGGATCCCGTGGTGCACAGTGGAATGCTGGATGTGTTTCTGGAATATATCCAAGATGAAAATCACAGTATTTTTATGTCCTCCCACATTACCAGTGACTTAGAAAAAATTGCCGACAGCATCACTTTTATCCACGACGGAACACTGCTGCTTCCCCTCTACTTGATATCCGGTTTGGCAGCAAGCATGGCAACTACTATAAGCTTGGTCTTATACTGATTTTCCTGTTACTATTTACAGTTTATTGGCTGTATGGAGACCCAAATCATAGGATAACTTTGACAACATCATGGACTTTTTGGCAAATTTAATCATTGAAACGCTTTCTGATTTTGTGCTGTTTCTCTATGGTGTATTCCCTTGGCTGTCTCTTATGACTTTCTATGGTTCTTACCGGCTCTCTCCACACTGCTTGGCTACTTTGGCATGTTTGGACCGGCTCTTGGAACACTGTCAGCACGCCTTATCACCAAAGAGGGGTTTCGCACTGCTTACCTTCAGGTAAATGCAGAAGGGAATAAAAATATTATTGTGCCGCCTTACGCAAATTACGGGTGTGTCTGGACACCATATCAAGGGTATAGAGGAAAGCACAAGACAGCCTACCATTGAAACGCTCGGTCGTCTTGCGGTCGCACTCGGTTCTTCTCTGGCTGAAATATTCAACGATGATACGGAGTGTACTTATCTTTCTGAAAAAGAAAGACGGTTGATTGAGAATTCCCGTACTCTATCCGATGAAAAAGCGGAAGCTCTGCTGAATATGAGTGATGTTCTGAATAAATAAATGTTGGCTATTGTATTTGAAGTACAATAGCCTTATTTTTCACTCATAAGGGACGTATAAGTCCTTGGTGAAAAGTCAAGAAATTGGTTTCATAATTTTTTAGGCAGAAAAAAGACTCCGCCATTCAAGGCAGGAGGCTTTGTGTTGCATATCAAACTGTAATTTCTGTTCCATCCCGGAAGATCACAATTTTTTCTCCGTCCACTGTGACCATATAGAGCTGCAAAATGATACCAAAATTGCAATAACCGATTTTATAAGAAACAAAAGTGAAGGGGAAAGTCGGCTCGGATTTTGTGTCTCCTTCAAACTTGATTTGTTTTACATACTGTGCCAACACAAATGATTTTCATAGTTTCTACTAAACCGAAGAAATCTGAAACGTGTTTCATGTATAATCTGACGAATATTCATATTGATGATTGACAGAAGTTTTTTATGCTGTATAATACAATTAGAAACCTAATTATTAGATAGCTAATTAAAGGAGGAAGCTATGAAAGAGTCTCTTCATTATCTGCTTATGGCAGATCACTTATTATTTCAGAAGTCTTTGCTCGCAGGCATTAAAGATACTGGTCTGACACCGGGGCAGCCTAAGATTCTTGATTATTTAGTATTCCATGACGGTGCTGTCCAGAAAGAGATTGCTGAAGCCTGTCATATTGAGCCAGCAACCATTACTTCTGTTTTGCTTGGAATGGAAAACAAGGGTCTCATCATACGAAAAAATCTAAACAGCAACCGGCGAAGTTTATATGTCTATCTGACTGACAAGGGAAAGCTGCTTGCGGAACAGGTAGAAATGCAGTTCAGAGATATAGAGGAAAAAGCACTCTCAGGATTCGGTGATGATGAGAAAGAAATACTTACGATTTTTCTGACAAGAATCAATCAGAATATGAAAGGAGCTGTTGATCATGAGCAAAACTAAAATTGCGAAAAGGTATATATTATTTATCATAAGCCTGTTTTTTTCGGCTTTAGGAGTTGCATTTACCAAACATGGCGAACTGGGCGTTTCTCCCATATCGTCTGTGGCAAATGTTATGAGCTATCAATTTTCATCTCTTTCTTTAGGAACATGGCTGATTATCTGGAACTGTATTTTAATTGTCGGACAAATTTTGATCCTGCGTAAAAATTTTCAACTGATACAGCTATTGCAAGTTCCTCTATCCTTTTTATTTGGTTGGTTTACTGATTTGGGAATGTGGATGGTATCATTTATTCCGGCAAATACATATCCGATACGTCTTGCCATGGTAGTAATCGGTATTGTAATCCTTGGCTTTGGAATTTCACTTTCTGTGATTGCAAATGTGATTATGAATTCAGGAGAGGCATTTGTAAAAGCAGTTTCTGATATGATGAATAAGGATTTTGGCAATATCAAAATTGGGTTTGACGTTCTCTGTGTAATCGTTTCTCTTGTTTTATCGCTAATATTTTTTCATTTTACAATCGTAGGAACAAGAGAAGGAACTATCATTTCTGCTCTGCTGACTGGTATCGTAGTAAAATTTTTTAGTGGTAAACTAAAAACTCCCCTCAACAATGTTTTGAGCAATAAAGCTGACATAAGGTGATAGAGGTTATGAAAAATAAGCTATATTATGGTACACTTGACAAAGCTGCAAAAGTTCTGTCCGACAGTGAGGACAGTATTGTATAAGGAGTTAATGGAAAAGCTCGCTGATGCAGACAGCGTACTATTTGACTACATTCAGAAACGTGGGAGTGAATTGCATAAGCAGAAATCGGGGCTTGATAAGAAATTACAGACAATGAGTCGTAAGCATAAGGCGATTGCTGTTGATCCACTTGAAGAACCTATGAAACAGTGGGACAAGCTCTCTATTCAGGAAAAGCACGATCTGGCGGCTGCTATGATAGAGGTCGTGAACATATCCGATGAAACGGGTATTGAGGTGAAATTTTGCATTTGAAAAAGGTGCGAAAATACGGTATTTTTTAATGTTGATAAGGTGGGGCAACCGGCGTTCCATATGCCAATACACCAGTTACTCCCAATCAATATTTTTGTCAAGTACCTTTGCAGGCCCCCTCCACCAACGAATGTGGCGGTACATCTTTCGTTACTACCGCACCGGCAGCAATCACAGAATGCTCTCCAATGGTAACACCCTTTAATATCGTAGCATTCTTGCTAATCCATACATGAATCTTCTTGTCTGCAATCTTTACAAATCTCTGCAATATTTTCAAAAAATTTCATAAATCCCTCCTCTACCGCCACTTGTTCCAAGGCTTCCTTTGGTAAATCATAATAGTACTTTCCTGTATCCATATGGATTGACAGGCTGTCCAGCGGAAATCCTTTCTTCAACACTCCATAAGGCTTAGATGTAAGAATGAATTTTTCACTTTCCATTGATGGTTCCATTGCCTCATAGATATGCTTATGATCTAATACAAGACAAATGGCATTTTTATACCATGCCGTTAAATCCCCATATTTTTCAGCTAAATTAGAATAGTAAGAAAGCATCTCCTGATCCGACAGGTATTTTCCCTGAATTGTTCTCACATGAACTCCCGGCTGCACAGTATCGGGTACATTGTCAAAATACAATCCCGAATCACAGGAAAATACCGGCATTCTAAATGCTTCATAATATGCCAGTGCCTTCTGGCGGGCATTTTCCAATGGAGTTTTCCCATCTTCCGGTACAACAGGAATTTCCCTGTTTAACTCCTTTAATCCTACAATCTCTATTTTCAAAGGTTTTAATCTTTTTCTCATGACAGACAATTTTGCTGGATTACCCGTCCCGTAAATTATTTTCATATTCTTCCTAAACCTTTCTTCTTTTCTCCATAATTAATCTGGCTTTTTCCATTTTCTGATAAACAACAACTTCCATTTCACAACTACTTTCTAAATAACCTTCTTCTTTTTCAACACTCTACTGACTGATTCTATAATGCCCTATGATATCCTTTCTTTCTTCAAGGATATCCTCTTCATAAGATGCTTGAAACGGATCGTTATGGTGGATCACATAAGGAATGCCTCTCTCATTCCTGCTATCCGATACAATACCTATATGATTTTCAAAAATCACAATATCTCCTCCCTGCCATTCTTCCACATCCCACACATCCGTTGTCAATGAAATTCCTGTATGGCGGAAATAAACATTGAGATTTTTCACTCTGCGAAAATCAATATTGATATCCGGTTCTTCTATCGGATAATCCTCAGGATACTGACTAATATCCTCATTGACAAGTTCCATCAAATCATAGCCGGCACTTAACAGTGCATGAGCCACCACATCTGTACATACACCATATCCATCATTGGGATAACCAGTGGTATAATATTTACTCTTATATTTCGGACGATTTTCAATATATGCTCTTGCACCATTCAAAACATCCCTTTGGTCATCAATTCCATCCCCATCTCTGTCCACGGAACTTTGAATATCGGCAATTCCAAAATCAGCATTGCCTTTTGCTTGTACCTTCTCACTGGATGTTCCTATAAAGAGGTACCTAAAATGGTATAAAATAAAAAACAATATAATAATAACTGCAAAAATTATAATATATATTTTCCTCTTTTTCATTTTTCCTCTCACTATTGTACATTCCATTTCTGCTTATTGTATTACAGTATATCATACCAAAGAGACGATTACCACTTTCAAATCTATTTGTTTTATCTGGCACAGCAGTTCTACTGTCTTTAATTCCCACCATGATGCAGTTCCTTTACCAAAAGATATCCTGCCAGCAGAAAGAAAGGAATACCACTAATCATTCCCACGGTCACTGGTCCCAGATACATTTCATGAGCATATTCTATCTTTAAAAAATACATTCCAAATCCCGCCGCTGCATTGATTGCACCGTGTGCCAAAGAAGATGCCCAGATGTTTCCCGTTCTTTCATAAAGCCAATCCTCCATCATACCAAAGGCAGTGGTCACCACACAGAAGAAAAGCATTCCTGCAAGCACCAAATAAAGAGGAGCATTAAAAATTGACCAGCCATATTCATATCCTGCAAGCATCATCACAGGCCAATGCCAGATTCCCCAGATAATTCCTCCAAACACTTTTCCTTTTGTGGTACCATATTTCTGTTTCAATGCCGGATACAGATAACCTCTCCAACCTGCTTCCTCGCCCAAAGCAAAAAACATATTGAAGAAAGCACCCCCTAATATTTGAAATAAGGTTATGAGCATAAAAACTGCGGGCTGTACCATTCCAAAGCTTTGCAAGTACACTTCCTCTCCCACAGTAGCAATTATGTATTCGGATGCAGTGGGATCAAATCTGTCGGGCAAAATCAAAAAGTATAAACCACAGCCTGTGAGACTTAAAAGTATCGGCAGCAGCCAGCTTACAATCCACCATCTCACTTTTCCTTTAAATTGAGGTTTCCATAATATTCCCGTCTTCTCCTGTTTCAGCCCACCACAGGTAATCCAAACCGCCACAAAAGGACCAAACATACTCACACTTGCCAGTAATGTAAATCCTGCTCCTATTCCCTTTAATGCCATCACTGAGGCAGCAATTTGAAAAATCCATGCAAGCCCGAAGGAAAACAACAGGTATTTTTTCAGATGATACTTTTCTTTCATCGTGATTCCTCCCTTATTAAAGTATAACTTCATCATTGTACTTTTCAATGATGAAAAAAGAGAAAGTCAAATTTATTTTTAGCCGAACTGTTACAAAGAATATCTATCTTCTGTCAAATATTATTCATGTCGCTTTCCCCTTTTAAAACTAATTATACAGAATCCAATGAAATTTTCAATGGAATAGAACGATACTTTTGTGAATAAAGTCAACCCACACGATACTTTTGTAAGTTCACTGTATCGTACCATCCTTTTTAAACTTAGCCCCAAAAACTCTCCTGTCGAAATCCCCAGACTTTCGAATCATCTACAAATATTATTTCATCTCACGGACTTGTCTTATAATCCCTTTTGTCAAAGCACTGGCAAGCTGCTCCAAATATTCTTCATTTGTCAAATTACTGCATTCCTCACGATTGGATAAGTAACCTATCTCTATCAATACTGCCGGTATTGTCGTTTCTCTGGTGACATAATAGTCTCCCTCTCTTGCCCCTCTTGTCTGCACAATACCGCTGTTTTTCACTTCTGAGGCAATGCTCTCTGCATATGCTTGTCCCTCCTTGTTACTCTTATCATAATAACACTCTAATCCGCAAACTTGTGAATCGTCCTCATAGTAATTACAGTGAATACTGACAAATAAATCCGCCTCCGGCTGCTTTGTAAAATCCACCCGCTCAGGCAGAGACAAAAAGGTATCATCATCTCTGGTTTTCACCAACGTTGCCCCTGTGTTCTTTAACATGGATTCTAATTTATGTATCATTTGTATATTTATATCCTTTTCATATACATTTCCATTCATGGTTCCAGTATCTTTTCCCCCATGTCCTGCATCCAATACAATCACCATTCCTGACAAATCTTTCGTTTCTTCATCTTCACGAAACACCTTGTCCTGTTGATCATTTTCCTCATAGAATCCCCCGGCTGTTTCTTGTGTATAATTTAATTTCTTTTCTATTACACCTGCTACCACCTGTTTTGGATGAAATAATTGATAAACAAAAATGCACCCGCACACCATCAATCCCAGGATACTTATGAAAACCAAAAACACTATCCCTCTCAAAGTATATGCAATCAAGATTCTTTTTTTCCGCTTCCATCCCTTTGTGTATCTATATTGCTTTATCATTGATCACTCCTGCTTCCCTTTGCAAATATGCATAATTATTCCATATTTTTGCAGTTACATGTAAAATCACATGAATACCGGCATTGACATAGTCATGTTTAAATGTCTCCTACATATATGATGTTTTTAATCCCAAAAAAGTTTACTTTTTTGATCTTTTTAATAAAATTCTAAAATTTACAATAGCAAAAAAGCCCATTTTATGGCTTTTTTGCTATTTCTTTGTTGCTAATATGTCACTAACCGCCTTTTATAATTTATGTTTTTCTTGCTTTTTTCTTATTGGTTTGATATGATAAAAATAACACAAGGGCAGCTAACAGGATGTTTTGGAGTGCTGCCCTCGTGGTTTCCTTAATCTTCTATGTTCTTCTGTGTATCTTCTATAAGTTCATCAATCAGCTTTTCAGCTTTCTCAAAATCCTTATTATGAATCGCCTCTTTTAGTAATTTTAATTGTCTCATTAGACTTCTTAGGTATCCTTTAAATACTGCCATTTTATTCTCCATTTCTATTTGCTCCTTTCCTGTTATCTCCTTGCCACAATTATATTATATAACACGTTATATAATATGTCAAGTATCTTCCTGCATTTTTTCTATTTTTTCGTTCATTGCAGTTATAATAAATTCTCTCAATGATATCCCTGCTTGTTTTGCTGCATTTTTATACATTTCTGCCTCTTCCGGCTTAACTCTTATGGAAATGCTTGAAAGTTTTTTTAAATATTCCGTTGTTGCTTTCTTTTGTGCTTCTGTGTATTTTCCTGCCACATTATCACCTCCAATTAAAATATATCACATTATCATATAACATGCTATATATACATTGCACAGATAACCGTTGCATATTTGTGCAATATTTTACTTTTAACTATTGCAAAATATGTAATGGTTCAAAAATAAACGCTCCCGGATTGGAGCGTTTATCTTATATTACTTCCAATATTGGCTTGATTATTGTGAGTGTAACTCTGTTCCCGGAGTTTAGTGCTTCTTTAAACTCCAGTATTATATTTCCTGTGTCATTTCTGTATAGCTGGTAATCCTCTTCCTCATTTAGCACAATACCATTGATATCTACCTTAATCACATCATATCCAAGTTCAATTTTCTCTGTGGAGTATCCGCTTACTTCCATTGTTGTTAAGTCGTATCTATCCGTTTCTTTGGATTCAAAATATGTTACATATTTTTTCAATCCTGCTGCAACACCATCTACCAGAAGTTTTACATAGCCACATATTGCTGTATTATCTCTGGTATCAATGATTTCATTTTCTGTGATTTCTGTGATTCCTGCTGCCACATGTATATAGGCAAGGATGATATCGTAACGCTCCGTATCCCTTTGCGGTGCAGGTCTTTCCGGCTCTGTGGCACTGGTACCTTTGATTATTCTAAATTCTACTAATCTGTCCTTTTGATTTAAGCTTAGTGCTATGGCATCATATCGATTTAGTGTTATGTCAGAACGTTCTAACACTAAAATCTGCTGCGTTATATTATTTGCAAAGTGATTTTTCAATCTGGCTCTGCCTGTGCCCACTGCAACACGCATTCCCCCGATTCCCCCTAATACCTTTAGGGAAAGACCTACTTTTTTGAAAACACCTGTTTCACTTATAAATCCGTTTAGATTCTTATTGATTGAATCTGCATTATATTTCCTGTCTCCATTTATGCTTTGAAAAAAACCATATTCCAGCATATTACCACTCCATTCTGTTATTCATCAAATTCAAAGGTGGGAATTGTATAGGTTCCGCTTTCATCTTCACTTTCTATCACCTCTGTTATTCTTGCAGTTGCTCCTATTCCATACTTGTTTTGCACCTCTACGATATCACCAAGGAAATAGTCTCGTCCATATATATTGGTAAATTCCAGTATTTCGCCGGAAAACTCTTTTGTGATGGCATTTTCTGCCAAGCTCTGCAAGCCTCTGTCTTCCATTTGTCGGTTATACTCTTCTTCTGTTATTTCGCCCTCGTTTGTGCTCAGGTCTCTGGCATCTACAAAGATTTCGCACCTTTCCAATCCTCTGGCTGTGCCAATCTCCATATACTTTCGCTCTAATCCCTCACCCTCACCTGCTACTTTCGCCACATTTTTATAGTTGCTTTGGTCTATTGTGTAATCTGTTGTGGATAAGTTCTCATAGTCTTCAGAAAATACAACGCATGGATGTTCCTGCTGCGACCAGCTTCGATTGCTCCCTCTGTATAAGTAAAATTCCATTGTTTTATCTTCCAGATTTAAGGCAATATCCCATCCCAGCAAGTAGCTTTTGCACAGTGCTTCGATAGTCTCGCCCAGATTATTACCGGTATATTGGCATTTTACGGTTATTCCTGTTTTTAGCACGTTTTTATTATTTAGCCACTCTATTTTCCTTTTGTTATTTTCCGGCTGTATGGCATTTTCTTTCAATAATCTTTCAATGCCACCTTCCAATGAACCCATGATATTTGTTTGATTCCATATGATTCTCCGGTAAAGAATACTTTTTAGACACCTTCCTTTTATAGTAATGTAGTCTCCTGCTTCATTGTCTGTTTGAATCTGGATGCTTTCAATTATCATGGCATTTTCTTCGCTGCCCTCTCTTACCAGTATCTTTCCAATCTTAAAACTTTCCACTGTTTCCATTGTTGCTTGCATGTAAACTTCAAATTCTCCATAACCATAATATCTGTTATTCCATATAACACTTTTTGTTATATCAAAGGCTCTTTCTATCTCCAAATCTGTATTGATTATGTATATTAACATTTACACACCTCCATACAATTTGTTGTATTGGTAGTTGATTATAGCACTTTCTTCTCCTGTTTCACACGCAAAGGAATATGTGTTTTCGCCCAGCTCTGCTATCAGCCACTTTGTCCCTTTCGCAATACAATTTAATATGTTCTCTGCCTGCCCCTCCCTATTCCGTTCTATTTTCTTTTGTCCTCTATGCGTATTTATGGTGATTACATCACCTTTTTTCATTTCGGTTCTTATTTCAAATTTTTCTGATGTGGTTTTGTTGTATATTACCGGATTTATTACTGTGTCGTTCGCCACTATCTCAATTATCAGTCCAGTTATTTCTTCCCCCTCATTGATAATTGTTATATCTCTTTCCTTTGTTATGATGCCAAATTCAACACCACTTTCTGATATCTCGAAGTCAAATTCAAAACTGCTTGAGATTGCAGATTGCGTAAATTCTGTTTTATTCTCATCAATGAAAAGGGGCTGCGGTGCTAAAAGACTTACAAGAATGTTCTGTCTTATTCCAAAAACGTTAGATTCTAAGCTTTCTACATAGCATTCAATATAAACCTTTCTTTTCTTTGTTTTTATGTGCAAAATCACCTTTTTCTTTGGTGGAAATATTTTATATAATTCCAGCCGTTTTTCTTCAATATCCCCTTCCGGCACCATGGTTATTACAATATTTCTTTCTGCCAAATATGAGGAATTGTAAAAGCTGCCATCCACTGCTCCGCTTGCCGTTGTATTAATGTTTGCGGAGGTGGGAGTAATCCCATCCACCGCTACTACATTGTATTCTCTGCTTATATTTATTTTTATTCCTGTTTTTATCTGTTCTGCTATGATTTCCATGTCACACCCTCATTCCTGCCATCTTTAGCTGTCTTTGTGTCTGGCGGTACAAATCCAGCCTGCTAATAGCTTTTGGACTTGTATTATATTGATTAAATGTGTATGTACTGGAATTTGTTGTTGTGTTGTTGACCGCTGCCCATCTGGTGCCGCTTTCTCCTGCCATAATATTGCTTTTTACAACATCAATGCCGAAGTTAATTGCGGTTCCTGATTGCTCTGCTTCTTTTGCCAACTGCTGCATGGCTTCTTTTACCTTTTCCTTATTCTGCCTAATTCCTTCAGCTACACCTAGAGCAATGTTTTTTCCTATCTGGTCACGCATAACCCGGGATGGTGAATGAATATCCAGAGCATCTTTTGCACCTTTTACTATGTTTGAGAAGAAATCTTTTACATTCTGCATGAACTTATCTTTTGCCGCTACAATTCCATTCCATACACCTGACACAATATCTTTTCCAATCTGCCCCATTTTTGTGGGCAGCTCTTTGGCACCTTCTATTACTTTATTTGGCAATTCTTTTCCTGCTTCAATTCCTTTTTTTCCTAAATCTGAAACAAACTCTTTTGCTTTGGCTATTGCCTTGTCCAGTTTTTCTTTTAACTTGGATGGTAATTCCTTGACAAATTCAATAAACTTCTCTTTAAAGTTCTTTCCTGTTTCTTGTGCCTTTTTACGCATGTTAAGCCCCCACAAAATTACTTTTGCAAGTGCATAACCCAGCCAGTAGGCAATCTTTCCCGGCAGTTCTCCTACCTCTGTCACTGTTTTTGATACAAATTCTTTTGTTTTTGTTTTGGCTGTATTGATTATATTTGTAAAGAAAGTTTTCAACTTACTTAACAATTCTTTTTTATATTTTTCAGCTTTAGGAGTTAGCTCCATCAGCTTTTCCATTATTGTTACAACAATCTTGGGTACCGCTACAATCAATTTCTTTATTATTTCCGGTATTGCTTCTACCAGCCCCATAAAAAGCCGTATTGAGCCTTCCAGCAACTGAGGGGCACATTCAATCAAAGTGTCCACGATTGCTACCACAATATCAGGTAACACTTCAATCAGCGTGTCTATTATTTGAGGTAAGGCATCTACGATTGCAAGTACCAAGGTGATTGCCGCATTAATTAGCTGTGGAATAGCTTCTATTAACTTAGTTACAAGCTGTGGTATTACTTCTAAGATGGCATTTATTAATGTGGGGAGAAGTTCTGATATGGCATTTACTAATGTCGTTATTATTGTTGGTATTGCTCCAACTAATTCCGGCAACGCTTGTATGATTCCAGTTACTAATCCTATAATGAGTTGAACCCCAACTTCTGCTATTCTGGGCAACATTTTAGAAAATTCCTGCACAACATTCTGTACTATTTTCCCTATATTTTCACCTAGTCTCTTTCCTGCACCATCTGCACCATTTATCACATCCACAAAAGAGGGAATTAATTCCGTGGTTATTGTTTGCACAAGGTTTCGCATGGGTTCATTCACTTTGTTGTAAAGTGTTATTCCCATGTCTTCATAGGCAGAATTGAGTGATTTCAAATCACCTTCCAGATTGTCATTCATGGTTTCTGCCATTTCTTTGGCTACACCATCACAATTTTCTAAACCCTCGGCATACTCATTAAAAGAACCTGTTGTTTCTCCTAATACCGTCATTAACTGAGATTGTGCTGTTTTTCCGGCTACAACATAAGCGAGATGTGATTTCTCTTCATCTGTAAGTCCTGCCCATACGTCTTGCATTCCATTTAATATACTAGATAAAGAATTAACTTGACCTTCTTCGTTGTAAACTTCAATTCCGTATTTTTCCAGTTCCTTTTGACATCCGCTTACATTATTTCCAAGCCTTGTCATGATTGACGATAATGCGGTGCCTGCTTCTCCACCTTTAATACCGCCATCCGCCATTACCATAAGGGCGGCAGTTGTATCCTCTAGCCCATACCCTAACTGTGTAGATGTTGCTGCCACATTCTTATAGGCTTCTCCCAACTGTTCCGCTGATGTATTTGCTGATGACATGGCATAGGCTATCTGGTCTGAAAAGTGATTTACGCTTGCACCGCTTTCATCAACTTCCAGCCCAAATGCTGACATGTAATCTGTTACCATGTCAGATGCTGCACCTAAATCCATTCCCGATGATGCTGCTAAATCTAATACACCACCTAATGCCGCTGTTGATTTTTCCGCATCCCAGCCTGCTAATGCCATGTATTTTAGTGCATCTGCGGATTCTGATGCACTAAACTGTGTTGTTCTTCCGTATTCTCTGGCTGTATCCGTGAGCTTTTGCAAATTCTCGCCACTTGCTCCACTGATTGCCTGCACTTGGCTCATGGCACTTTCAAAGCTTTTTCCTGTATTTAACGCATCCGTTGCAAATTCTTTCAGCTTTCCGATTGCGTATTCAATTCCGTCTGCAACAAGCTGCCCTAAAGCTGCTTTCAACGAGGTAAATTCCTTACCTGCCTGTTCTGTGCTGTCTCCTGCCTCTTCCAGTGCATTGTCAAACTGGTCTGCTGCCTGCTCTGCACCTTCTAATCTACTCCTGTTTTCCTGCAAGTTACCGGAAAGTTCTTCTATTTCTCTTGCGGCTTCTCTTGCGGCTTGGCTTTCTTCTCCCTGTTCCAATACCAGATTTGCATATTTTTCTTTTGCCTTTTCCAGTTCTTTTTCTTGGTCTG
>CAMWHJ010000034.1 GCA_947174015.1 uncultured Lachnospiraceae bacterium
TTTTTCTTACGGTCTGTGCAGTAAATGCACAGACCTACTGAACAGTTACCATTTTTTTCACTTTTCTTGCCAGTTGATAGAGCTTGCCTTTGTTGTTTTCTTCGTACTTTTTTTGCTGCTGTGCCAATTCCTTTTGACTTTGCTCCAGTTCCTTTTTCACCTGCTTCAACTCTTTTTTTATTTCGCTTTGTTTGGGATTCTTTTCCTTGTATGCCGTGTATGCATTTTTCACATCCGAAACTCGCAAAAACAGATATTCTTCATAAGGAATTTCTGATATTCTCTTCAAATTTTTATAGTCAACTTTGTTGTAAAAATACGCTTCATCTTTTCCTTTGATAGAAAACTCCTCCAGTATTTTATTCTGCAAAGCATCATACAGTTGTCGAAAGGCTTCTATATTTTTTAGTGAATGCAGCGTATAAATACAATGATGTGAGGAAACATTAATAAAGCTTTTTTCAAATATTTCGTATGTTCCCGATAGTATTAACTCTTTCTTTACTGCCTGAAATGCCTCAAAAAAAAGCAATGGGCTCAAAGAATTGTTGGCTTGAAGGCTGCCTTTATTGTCAATGCGGTAATGTACCAGTGGATTTTGAATGGTAGAGATGCGCTCTGCCTTTGCCATGGCAGTGTATACAAAATACACATCATTTGCCCGCTGCAAATTTTGAAATGTAATATTATTTTCTAAAATAAAATTTCGCCGGAACAGCTTGGTCCATGGACAGGGCGATGCAATATTGAAAATGCCATCTGGCACGTCCTTTGCAGAAAATACTGTGGCTTTTGGCAGAAATTTGCTGTTAATAAAACGATTGGTGAGCTTTTCCATTCCAGTATTATGATAAAATTCACTGGCTTGGAAAATCAAGAGATCCAAATCTCTGTCTTTTGCTGTTCCATATGCGGTCTGAACCAAATCCTTTTCAAAATAGTCATCCGCATCTAAAAACAAAAGATACTCTCCCTGTGCCTGCTGTATTCCATAATTTCTGGCTGCTGCTGCACCGGAATTTTTTTGTGAAAGCAAAATCACATTGGAGTGCTGCCTGCTGTATTCTGACAGTATTTCATTGGATTTGTCTGTGGAACCATCATCCACACAAATAATCTCTATCTCCTGCTCCGTTTGCTGTACAAGACTTTCCATACACTTTGGCAAAAACTCTTCTGCATTGTACACCGGAACAATAATTGACACTTTTAACTTACTATCATCCATAATTCGCACCAAGCCTCAAGCGAAAATGTTTGCATTTTCATTTGAGGTGCAAACACAAAGGGTAAAAGATGTGTGTTTGCATTTTATCCTTCCTTCTTTTTTCTTTCCACCCTTATTCCTTACTAAGTTTAAGGCATATCTTTATAATCAGTCTTCCCAGTTTGCTGCCATTCAGATACATACCTGCTTTATATGGTCGGCTGTTTTTTATTTTATTCAGCTCTTTTTTACTCTCCTTGTGAGCCTGCCGCTCCGCAGTAAGCTTTCCCTTCAGTTCCTCAATTCTTTCATTCTTCTCCTCAATTCTTTCATTCTTCTGCCGGATTCGTGTGCGCAGTTTACTTCTAAGCCTGTGCACGGTAAACCTCTCATTGCGGAGCTGTCCCATCTGCCAGCCGGTAGGATAATTATAGATGGCTTCCAGTGTTTTGCTTGTAACCACAACGATATCTTCATCATATTTTTTGCGCTGGGTCAATGCAATCCGCCCTCCTGCATTGGCTACCACAGCCAACGGTGCCAAAAGCATCACCGGATATTTCACATAATTGGTTCTTCCATTCAATTCTACCTGATACAAATCACCTAATGTCTGAGCCATGGCTTTGGGCATTGTAAGAGATTGCTCTCTCTCATAGCATTCCAATATAGCTCTCATTGCTTCATTATCTGCCCTTCCGCCAAAGACCTTATCTGTAATACTTTCTTCATCCTGATATCCAAAGAATGCATCAAAATATCTGGTACTGTCAAATACTCCCGTTATTTCCATATCATTTGATACATAAACTCCTCCGGTCTCCAAGATATGCTTCATGGCAAAATAGGAAGCCACACTTTCGTAATCTTTACATTCATACAAAAATCTTATCTTATCATTACCATTGATATCACAATTCTCTTCTGAAAGAACCCGCCGTTCTCCGCCCTCTCGAAATCCTCCTTGAATTCTTTGATTATCCTGTCCGCCAAAACCATTGACATACAAAATTTTATCATAGGGGATTCTGGACAAATTTAGGAAACCTGTCAGCTCTTTGTATTTCTCTGGAGTTGCCAGATAATAGGGATTCTTTTTTATTTTCTCCTCCAGTGTCCATAAATGTTCTAAGAGCACATCTCCAAAATACCAAAACCACTTGACCTTGTCTGCCTCTTTTAATGCCATGGACATGATAACTGCATCTTGACAGCTTGGATCAATGTGGGTGATGGCAAATTCCACTGCTTTTCTCAAATCCAGAATCTTCTCTTCCTTGGTGTGAGACAAGGTGGAATTACTCCTCTGTACATAATAATATACTGGTGTATTACAATATCCTATGTTTTGGGCATTAGATATTAGAACCGGCACATATGCCACATCCTCGTATACTATTTCCGGTGCTTCTCCTACCTTTGTAAGCAGGTCTTTCTTTACCAAAAGGCTGGGAAAAGACATTAGGGACATATTAAGAATCAGATTTTCCTTGGTGAGAGGCTCTTCCATTTCTCCTAAGATATACTTATTGTTCCCACGAACCCTGTATTCCGGAGCATACACCAAGTCATATCCCCCATCCATTGCCGTTCCATACATCTTCTCAAATGCATTCTCCTGCAAATAGTCATCTGAATCACAAAACATAAGAAAAGTACCGGAAGCATTGGCAATTCCTATATTTCTGGCTCTTCCCTGTCCTCCATTGTCAATATGGATAACTTTAATTTTAGAATAACTCTCTGCATATGCATCCAAAAGCTCACTGCTGCCATCGGTGGAGCCGTCATCCACCAATATGATTTCATTTTCTTCCAATGTCTGAGATAACAGACTTTGAATACATTTCTCCAAATACTCTTTTGTATTATATACAGGAACAATTACTGATATCTTTACTGCCATTTTTTTCTCCTTATCCTTACAAAACCTTGGGTTTTCCCAAAAAGTGGCAGTTATCTATTCAGATAAACCGCCACTCATCTATTTATTTGAAGAACTCCATCACTTCCATAATACTATCCGCTGCCAGCACATGGTTATATTCTGCCACATCAGCCTTGGTCTTAAATCCAAATCCATAGGTAACACCGATAAAATCAATGCCTCCCCCTTCTGCTCCAATCGCATCATATTCGCTGTCTCCAATCAGCACCACCTTGCTCTTGTCAGTGACACTGCACTCTTTGATACATTTTTCCACAATATCTGCCTTGGTAAGCACATTGTTATTGTCTGCTCCGTTCATGGAATCACAGTACTGGGATATTTTGAAATGCTCCAAAATCTGCATGGCATAATCATGACGTTTATAGGTAGCCACTGCAATCTTTTTTCCCTGATTCTTTAATAACTCAAATAAATCATAGAGATTGTCGTAAGGCTCTGCCTTCAAAAGCCCCTGATTCTTGTAATATTCCCGGAACACATTGGCTCCCCGCTGCGCCTCCTCCTTATCCACACCATACTCACGAATAAAGGAATCTTGTATTGGCGGTCCCACAAAGCGACGTAGCGCTTCTGTGGGCAGCTTCCGGTAGCCCAATGTTTCAATGGTATATTCTACACTTTCCATCACACCGATACTGGTATTCAGCATGGTACCGTCTAAATCAAATAGTATTGCCTGATAGTCCTTCATGGTATCCTCCTAGAGTAATCCTTCGTAATTGGATGGCGTCAAAAATGTAATCTCTAAAGTCTCGCTAAGCTGCTTAATTCTTGCTGCCATATTCTGATTATTTTCTGCACTGATTTTATGCGCCTGTGCCATATTGTTGTCAAAATAATTGGGTTTGTCCTTGGAATAACCGTCACATCCTGCCAGACTCACCTTTTGGGCACCTAATAATTTCAACAGCTTAAGCAGCATAATTACATTGTTGGAACCGGATTCCCCAATGGACACTAAATTATTGTAATTTACCGCATAACCTGCATTTTTTCCGTCTCTTGTTAAGTTAGAAGTAACGATCACCGACTTATCTTCTTTGTTGATATCTTCGTATCTCTTTGTATTACTGAAAAAAGCAAAATCATGCTGAATGGTGTCAGAGATAAAGTTAGCACAAATTACCACCGGATGATTTAATCCGATATAATCATTAATCATCTCTTCATGCTCCACAATGGTTTTTCCCGGTGCAACCACCACTACTTCTTTTCCCTGTATTACCTTTTTCAAGGCTTCCATATCTTCTTTGTCATCCACCACATTGCTCTGATATTCATAAAACAGTTTTTCGATATAGTCCTTATCAAATACCGTTTTCTTGTGTGGTTCAATCATGGCCAGAATATGGTTCATATCTTTGGCTGTCAGCACACCTCTGTCCACCAGGTTTTCTGCATAGTTTCTGTGAAGATTGTACTTGGCAGAGATGGAATACGGTGCCGAATATCCCCATGGATTTTTCTCTTTAATTGGCAGAATATAATCGTTGATGGCATCTAACAGGGCATCTGCATCATAATTTTTGCCACACATGCGATTCATATAATCGGAAATCAATTCAATACAAAGATTTCCCGGCACACGTCCCATACCGGACAGAGAACCGTCTACAATGATATTTCTTCGGTTAATCAACAGGGTGATAAATTCCTGTGCCAGAGAATAGGACAAACTCAAATTTTCATGTAAATGAACGCCCATGGTAATTGCAGGATCTAAGTTGTTGTCCACTAACATGGAAATACGGAGCAAATCCTCCTTCATCATGGAACCAAAGGTATCCACAATTGCAAACCCTGTTGGCTTAATATCATTTACCTTCTTCACAATGCCAAGAATCTGCTCGTCTGTATACCCCATAATATTGATGGGCTGGCAATAACACTCATAGCCTTTTTCCAGCACCTTCTTGCAAAATTCCATCCCCTCATCAATATCATAATCGTGGAAAGTAACACGCACACCGGTAATGGTTCCATCACATGGCTCTAGTTTGCTGATATCATACATATTGTGCAGTGCCATGGCAAAGAACTTGGTGTTTCCTTTTTCCCTGGGCAGTACCGGCTTTATCTCTTCCACATTGTTGTAAAGGGTTTTATTGGGGTCGTATTCACAGTTTCTCAAAAATCCCACTTCCACAATGTCTACCCCTGCCGCCACTAGTTTCTTGAAAATATTTTTGATTGTCTTGTTTCCAAAATCCCAGTCATTAATATAGCCGCCGTCACGGACTGTACAGTCCAATAATCTCATACTCATTACTGATTAATCTCCTTTTCCATCATCAAACGTACCATCTCTAAGTCCTTTTCTGTATCCACAGATAAAGTATGGCAATTTTCTACCATAAATAATTTTAACTGTTTTCCATAATCTAAGAAGCGCATGGTATCAATACCCTCGATTGTCTCAAATCTTCCTGGAACAGAATTTTTGTAAAAGTCAAGCATCTTCTTGTTGTAACCGATGATTCCCACATGCTTATAATAAGTAAAGTCTATGGATTTAAAAGGATAGGGAATTGGTGTTCTTGACATATACAACGCATTCATATTTTCATCAAAAACCATTTTGATATTTGAGGAATCCATTGCCTGTGCCGGGTCGGTAATTTTTGTAATAATATTAGTGCCAAATTCCACATCCTGCGGAACCTCCTCTGGAATTACTGCTGCAATGGCACTCTTGTCAATCAAAGGCTCATCTCCATTCATCTGCACATAAAAATCCGCTTGGATGGTATCCGATACCTCCTGTACCCGGTGGGCTCCGGTTGCATGGGTGTTTTTTGTCATTACCACCGGAATTTCATATTCCTTACATACCTGTGCAATCCGCTCATCATCCGTTGCCACATACACTTCATCCAGTTTATCTACGGTACATACCCTTGTATACACCCACCAAATCATTGGTTTTCCACAGATATCTTTTAAGGGCTTGCCTGGTAATCTTGTGGAACCATATCTGGCAGGAATAATTCCTACTACTTTCATCTTCATGCCTCCTGCTTACATTTCTTCTCTATCCAAAGTTGTTTGCCCATAATAAGCATTTTCCCCATGCTTCCTATAATAATGCTTGTCCTGAAGTTCCTGAGGTGCCGGCTGCACCTGTCTTTCAATCAGTTCTGTCCGGTAAGCCATCTTCGCCACTTCCTCCAAAACCACTGCATTGTGGACCGCCTCAAAAGCATCCCTTCCCCAAGTAAAGGGACCATGATTTTTGCAAAGTACTGCCGGAACTGCTGTCACATCTAAATTTCTTTTTTGAAATTCATTTACTATCAGAAGTCCGGTGTTTGTCTCGTAAGCCTCCGCAATTTCTTCCTTTGTCAGAGTACGAAGGCAGGGAACTTCCCCATAGATATAATCGGCATGGGTTGTGCCATAACAGGGAATGCTTCTGCCGGACTGTGCCCAACTGGTGGCATAGCTGGAATGGGTATGGACAATTCCACCGATTTGGGGGAATGCTTTGTAAAGTTCCAAATGCGTTGCCGTATCGGAGGAGGGGTTTAAGTTTCCCTCCACCTTTTCCCCTTTTAGATTCATTACCACCATATCCTCAGGTGTCATTTTTTCATAATCTACACCACTGGGCTTGATGACAAAAAGACCACTCTCTCTGTCTATCTGACTCACATTACCCCAAGTGAAAGTCACCAAACCATATTTGGGCAATTCCATATTTGCCTTGTATACAATTTCCTTTAATGTTTCTAACACCGTACCCGCCTCCTATCTACTGTTGTAACGGTTCCATATCTTCCTCGTTACCTACTGTCTGACCACTTCATCCAGATTTGCCCGTTCAAAGACTTCTAGTTTGCCGCCACGGGTGGCATTGTACATTTTAATTCCATGAGCATCTGCATATTTTTTCAGTTCCTCATAGACGGAATTGCAGCGGTTCATGGTATGCTCTGCAATGTCCTCACTGGTGATATTATGCTTTGCCACACGTTTTTTGATGCGGTTGATATCTCGTGCTGCCACCTGCTTTTCCGTGTCATTCTGGTAAAAATGACCATTACTTCCATGGGTATCACTGTTATCCACGCCAATCAGATAGATTTCTTTGAATCCCATGTAAAATGCCATCTCTGCCATAATTGTCATAACCGTTGCCTTACGCATACAGTAAGCCAGTACATTTCCTCTCACTGTATAATTTTCACTGAAAATACTGTTCACATACAGCATATTCTCTGGCTTTTCACTGAGTTTATTATAAAATCCCGGAATGGTAAACATATTTTTTGTACTGCTTAGAGAATCCGTCAACTGCTCTGCCAAGGTATCGGAATATACATTGTCATAAACACAGTAATACGTGGGCCGCCACTGAGTCTGCGGAAAAATCTCATAGATCATATTGCAGGCAAAACAGGTTTCATCCTTTAACAAATCCAAATCTGCTGCTGTCAGGCTGGGACCATTCCCAATCAGGAAACAGCGTTCTCCTTTATGGGAATTTTTCAGTCTGCGGAGCTTTCTGCTGTTACTCCCAAAACAAATCCCTATACTTCGGAAAAATCCGGCTGCGTTAAATTTTGCAATTTTTAACTTGTTCTGATAATCCAACCACTGATGCCAGCGATTAATATTCTTCTCCCGCTGCTCTAAATAATTGTCAGACACTTCTGGATTAATTGCCATTTCCAGTAATTTGGCTGCACTGTTTCCATGATTGTACTGATTAAATTTCTTGTTAAAACGCTGATATTTCTCCTTGTATTTTGTCATATCAAAGCCCGTTTTTATGGCATCTGCCAACTGTTTTACATCTTTTACAATGGGTCCCGGAAGCTCATCAATATCAAAATAGAAGCCTCGCACATCATTGGCATACTCTTCCAAATCATACATAAAAAATATCATTGGGCGTTCTAATATGGCAAAGTCAAACATGGTGCTGGAATAATCGGTAATCAGCATATCACTGATGATATACAGATTATTGATCTCATCAATGTCCGCCACATTGATCACATTGGTGTTTTCTGCCTCCGCACCCTCCACCTGTTTCACATGGTGATGTGCCCGAAACAAGATTACATATTCCTCTCCTAATTCTTCACTGAGTTTATCTAAATCCACTTCCATCTGATAAGTGATTTTTCCATTGTTAAACTGGGTATCACGCCAAGTGGGAGTGTAGAGAATCACCTTTTTTCCCTCTGGAATGCCTAGTTGTTCTTTTCGCTTTCTCACATCCTCCTCTGTGAAATGAAAGAGAAAATCATTGCGGGGATAACCAGTATTTAAGAAAATATCCCGATTACAAAATTTATCCAGACCAAAAGAACTGGTAAGCTTTTCTGTATAAAACTCAGAACTGCTTATCATGTAGGTCATTTTCTTTGCTTTATGCTTGTATTTTTTCCGCATATGGGACTTGGTCTGTCTGGGATCCACATCCGTTGTAATATCAAAACCCATACGTTTCAACGGCACACCATGCCATGTCTCAATATAAATCTGCTCTGGTCTTGGATTTAAATATTCTGGGATTGACATATTGTTGATCCAGTATTTTGCCTTGGCATAGGACTCAAAATGCTTTTTGGAAAACTTTTTTACCACTGTGGTGTTCTTGTTATCCTCTAAGAATTTGTATTTCTTTGGCTTATTGAAAATCCATACATATTCGAACTCCTCATATTTGGGATTATGAAGCATCTCTTCATAGATTGCCATGGGATTACAGGCATATTTTCCCCCGGAAAATGCCTCAAAGACCACCAGTCGCTCATCAATTTCGTATACCGACTGGTATTTTTGCATGCGCATTCTCCTGCGGAGAGTGTTTACATTTTCCATGGTGGATTTCAGATATTTATTGCTTCTGCACACCCTTTTTATGGTGCGCTTGGCAGAAGTCATTATCTTTGCCATAAAGGTTTCCTCCTTTTGGATTATTTGTAACTATTCAGTACCTTCATAGTTACAAGCAAAGAACCATGGAAAATTGCCTATGGCAATGGTTCTTTGCCTATTATATCCACTTTTTCTTACGGTCTGTGCAGTAAATGCACAGACCTACTGAACAGTTACGATTATTTCTTTAAATCATTTTTAATCTGAGTGGTGGAAATTTCCGGTGTTCTGGGAAGATATACCACATCACAGTATTCCTTAAGAAAATCAAACTTCCCCTGCCAGTCATCCCCCATAACAAAGGTGTCAATGTGATATTCCTGCACATCGGAAATTTTCTGCTCCCAGCTTTCCTCAGGAATCACCAAATCCACATAGCGGATTGCCTCCAAAAGTCTCTTGCGCTCTTCATAACTGAAATAACACTTTTTCTGTTTCATATTCCAGTTGAATTCATCTGTGGACAATACCACCACCAGATAATCCCCTAATGCCTTGGCTCTCTGGAGCAGATTCACATGACCGTAGTGTAATAAATCAAAGGTTCCATAGGTTATAACTTTTTTCATCGTTCTCTCTCGCTTTCTTTCTTTAATACATCCTCTAAGGATATCCGCTGAAAAACCTCTAACTGCCCTCCTCGGGTGGCATTATAGATTTTAATCCCTTTGGTATCTGCAAAACGCTTAATTTCTTCATAGGCTTGTATATTACGAAGATAATTATGATTCCATAGTTCCTCTGCTGTAATGTTATCCTTATCTAAGTCCTGCTCCATTCTACTCTGTTCTGCCTGTTTTGTACTGGATTTTACATAATCCTTTGCAAAATGCCCGTTTTTCTTGTAGGTATTGGTACAGTCAACACCCAGCAGATAAATCTCTGTCATTCCCATATACATGGCAAGTTCCAACATAAACATCATGACACTTGCCTTTAGATAACAATAATGGTGAAATCTTCCCTGTACCTCATAGGTATCATAATCGTAAATATCATTTACCTTTATGACATTGCTGCCCTTGTGAGGCATCCTTTTGGCAGCGGATTTCGGTACAAAAAAAGGCACTTGCACATGCTGAAGAATTTCCTCACTTTGATATCTGGCATACACCCGATCCGTCATACAGTAGTAAGTGGGTCTCCAATTTGTCTTTGTAAAAAGCTTGTACACCATATTGCAGCCAATGGAATATTCTTCTTTGATAAGTTCAAGGTCTTCTGCATTGAGACTTGGACCTGTTCCCACCAGAAACACCCGCTTTCCCTGATGTTTTCCCTGATAGGCTGCAACTTTTTTTTCTTCCAATGTCAGGTAGATATGTTTCTCTGCCAGCATACCTTGGGTGGTATACCAAAGTTTTTTCCCGAAATTATAGAAAGGCTTTACCATGCCCTTGACCGCTTTTTTCACGCTCATTTTGTTCCTCGATTCTGCTCCTAATAATTTTTATGAGAGGTGTACTTTTCAAAGGTTTTCATGGATTCCTCAAAGGTCATATCCCCTTTAAACAGGGAGGAGCTGCCAGCCACTAAAATATCTCCGCCCAGCTTGTGCATTAATCTGGCCCGATCATAGTTCACACTTCCGTCCACCATGATTTTCACATGCTTTTTTTTCTTGGAATCCAACCATTTTCTGGTATTCATTATTTTTTCAATCATACCGTCCACCAAAGGCTGTCCTGCAAATCCCGGTGTAATCATCATCAGATTTATATAATCTATCTTCTCTAAAAATGGCTCTAATAATTCATAGGATTCTTTCACATCCAGTACAATTCCTGCCTTCGCTCCCAATCCGTGTATCATCTCAAGACATCTGTCTACAAATTTCGTGGAACTATAATGAAAACTCACCATATCGTTTTCCCCTGCATCCAGTAATTCAATCACATCTTCCGGTTTCTTGACCAGCAGATGGAAATCACTGGGAATCCTGACACGCTTCTGGATTTCACAAATGGTCTCTAAGCCCAAAGTCATATTGGGCACAAAATGACCATCCATAATATCATAATGAAAGTAATCTACCCCTGCCTTTTCCAATGCCTTAATATCTTTCTCTAAGTTTAACAAATCTGCGCACATAATGGACGCTGTAATTTCTGCTCTCATAATACTGCAGTCTTTCCCTCCTGTTTTCTTGTACATCATCGCGTAATCATCACTTTATTGTAAAACTCCTTCCGTTCCTTCATAATCTTCAGTCCCTTGTGTAATTCATCAAAGGAAAGTCTGTGGGTAATCTGCAGTGCAGGTTTCAGTTTCCCGGTTTTTATCGCTTCCACTGCCTCTGTCCAGTCACTCTCTAAGGCACCATGATAGCTGGAATTCCATGTACCATACAGTTTTAACTGTTTTCTTAAAATCTGCCAGAACACTGCCTTTTCTATTCGGGCATCCCCATGGGGATTTCCCATCATAAGTACGGAACCTGCCGGTTTTACCACTTTAAGACAGGTAGATAAAGTATCATTGTTTCCTACACCTTCCACTACAATATCTACCCCAAGATTATTTGTCTCCTTCTCGATAAACTCTTCCACATTTTCCTCCCGCACATTGCAGAAAGAAAAATCCCCTAATTTTTCTGCCAGCTCTTTTTGCTGCTTTTTTGTGCCTGCCAACAAAATTTTAGAGGCACCTAACACAGAAGCCCACTGTGCTGCCAAAAGCCCAATGGTGCCCGGTCCAAAGATACAGATACTCTTTCCTGCGATATCTCCCAGCCGTGACAAGGCATGTCTTGCCACACACACCGGTTCCAACATTGCTGCCTCCTCATAAGAAATTCCCTCCGGCAATGACAGCAGATTCCAGATCGGCACAAGCACATATTCAGCAAACCCACCATCACAGCGGGAACCCAGATAATTGTAGGAGCGGCACATTTCATAATTGCCCGCCCTGCAGGAATCACACTCCCTGCAGGGAATCAGCGGAAACACACCCACCGGTTCTCCTACCAGCTCCTCATACTCTTCATCGCCCACTTCTCTTACAATACCGGAAAACTCATGCCCCGGAATCGTGGGAAAATGGTAGGTTCCTGTCTCAAAAATTCTGGGAATGTCGGAACCGCAGATCCCTGCCGCCTTGACCTCTACTATGGCATAGCCCTTTTTACACTGCGGCTTGTCTACTTCCTTTAAGATAAGCTCATTGACTGCCTCTAATACATATGCTTTCATTTATATCCCTTCCTTATTCAATTCCGCTTCAAAATTGGTTAAATCCTCCATGGTAGTAATTTTGAAATTCCTCTCTGCACCTTCAAACAATCTAATCTCCATGCCATGCTTGTAAGCAATCTCGCTGCTGCCTCTGGTATTCATCAATTCTTCATCACTGGCTTCGTCATGAATTTTCCGGTACTTTCCATAGCGGAAGCTTTCCGGTGCCTGTCCTGCAAATAGTTCACTGCGTTCCAGCAGACTGGCAATGCTTTTGCCGTCTGTACTGCGGTACACAGTGTCCTTTATGGTGATCACCGGCATTGCTCCATCTAATTCTGTGGCACCTAAGATACACGCATCAATAATTTCACGAGTTACAAAGGGTCTTGCCGCATCATGGAGAATCACAATATCCTCCGGCTGCCGGATACTTTTTTCACAAGCCACCAGACCATTATAAATCGAATGCTGCCTTGATTTTCCTGCCGGAGCGAAGCCCCGAAACTTGCTGATATGCTCCTTCGCAATCCAACCGCTGATATAGTCCTGCCAACTTTCATCTGCCACAATATAAATCTCCTGAATGTTTTTATGTTCTTGAAAGGTCTGCAGGCAGTAGCTGATGATAGGTCTTCCTTTTACCTCAATATACTGCTTTGGGCGATCCATGGTCTTCATTCTGCTTCCCACACCGCCTGCCAGAATTATCGCAATATTCATCTATTTGTCCTTTCCTGCCAGTTCCAAAACCTGAGTTATTCCGGCACACACTACAAATATTATGATGGTAGCGGCCAGAGCATAAGCAAACCGTTCCGCCCCATTGTGTAATCTATCTAATATACCAAACTTTTCTATCCATTTTATCAACGGTACATGGAGCAGATAAATCGGCATCATTTTATCTGCAAAATTTTCACCTATGGCTTTTTCTTTGGGCACCAGTCTTATAAAAAGCAGGCTTAACACCACAGCTGCCGCATATTGCAGAAAACGAAAAGTTACCGTATAGCCCTGAAATTCATAAGAAGTATAACCATATAATGCCCAAGTATTAATTCTGGGAGAACATGCATACACTGCTGCTCCTGCCAGCACCCAGAGAATTGCCGCTGCAAATTTTTCAAATCTTGTGTAATAAATTCTTGGAACATAAGAATCTATCTGTGCTCCTCCCTCCTGCTGCCAATAGAATCCCGCCAAAAAGAATGGAAAAAACACAAAAATTCTGGACAATGAAAATTCCTTTCCAATCCAAGGAACAAAGCCTGCCATCAGACCCACTGCCACACTGCCGCCCAGCACGACCACCTGTTTCTTTCGATTTCCATTGGTACGAATCAGCGGAATCAGCAGACTCCACACAGACAGTGCCAGCAAATACCAAAGTACATAATAGCTTTCCAGAAAGTGAAACTCCTCTGTACCCATCACATACACATCAAAAATTCCAAATAGAATCTGAAATATCCCATAGGGAATCAGATACTTTTTCACAATCCGCTTCCCATCAGCCTTTGCAAATGCCCCGGAACAAAACACAAACAAGGGCATATGAAACAGATAAATCAAATTGTAAATGCCAAGAAACACCCTGTCCTGAAACCGTAACTGCTCAATCACATGCCCAAACACCACCAGAATCAGGAGGATTACCTTAACATTATCAAACCAAATATTTCTCTTCTTTTCCAATGCATTTCTTCCTATATTTTCCTGTTTACAGTTGTTCCTATGTTACCATACTCCTATAAAAAAATCAATGTTTCCCCAAAAAAAGCCAAAAAACACAAAAAGCAGATTCCCCCCCCGAACCTGCTCCCATTCATTTTTTGTTTCTATGACTATTTTTCTCAATTCTCCACAACTCTATACATTCAGGCAATGTTTTATCTGGATCTTTTATACTTATCCTTTCGTTACCGTTCACAGCTTCCTGTGCATAGTAATGATTTTCCCCATTTTAAATGGAACAATAATATCCTTTTTTCTTCTTGGGGTTTTGATACATCTCTTGGCTTTGACACCCCAAGAATAATATGATACCATGATAGAAAAATACAAGGAGACTTCCATAAAATGAAATTGAAATGGTTTGCAAACACAAAAAAGCCTTACCCCTTTGAATTTATCATAGCAGCCTTTGTTCTGCTGTTTTTTTTCCTGACCTACTTCTACACTGACATAGCCATTACCACCCGGTCAGGCATTGATTTCTGGACTTACCTTTTTGACGGACAAATCCTCAACTTCTATGAATTAAGTAAGGATATGACCTTTTATGACACGCTGCACTGTGATGCACTGTATGATTTCACACTGTACATTGTATTTGCTGTCTGGGACTTTCCACTGTGGATTGCGGAACGTGTCTTTTCTATGGATGCTCTGCTGTCCACCCCATGTCTGTTGTGGGCAAAATCTATTATGCTGCCCTTTTTGGCAGGCTGTATCATATTTTTAAGAAAAATCGGAACTTTGCTGGGTTTTTCCAAGGAAAAATCTCTGTGGTGCCAGTTGATTTTTATCACCTCCGCCTTTGTGATTTCTCCTATTTTTGTACTATGCCAGTATGATATTATTGGAATCTTTTTCTCCATGGTATCACTGTATTATTACCTCAAGGGAGACTTGAAAAAATTTACCATCTATATGGCAGTGGCAGTTACTATGAAAACCTTTGCATTGTTTGTATTTTTGCCCCTTTTGCTGCTGAAGGAAAAACGAATGGTTCGTGTGTGCGGCTATACGCTGGGGTGTCTGTCTGTTTTTTTAGGTACTCAGATTCTCTTTACCCTCTTAGGCACCACACCGGCAGGCTCCTTTCTCTTCGCACAGATGAATAAAATGATGATGGGTACTTTAACCACCGGACTTGGAAATGCTTCCATTTTTATTATGATTTATCTTGCAATTCTTTTGTTTTGCTATCTTAGAAAATCAGACAGTGATTATGAGCTGCAATTACTGGCAATTTATGTGCCCTTTGTGGTTTGGGCTATGTTTTTTGTGTTTTCGGAATCCAGCCCTTACTGGATTATTCTTGTGACACCTTATTTTGCTTTGATGGTATGTCAAAATCTTAGGTATTTTAAGGTAAATCTCTGGTTGGATATGCTGGCTGGAGCAGGTCTGATTCTGGCACAGAACTTGTTTTTCCCTTGGGTGTTCAGTTATCAGTGGCTGATGCCTCTTATGCCCTTTGCCAAGGCGATACACCCCCTTGAGAAGATGGTGCAGGAAAATAATCTGAGTATTCTTGGAAATGAAGAAACTTTAACAACCTTCACCAACACCTTTGGACTGCCCTTATGTCTTGGGATTTTCGCTTTTGCCATGTTGGGATTGGTGGTGCTGAACTACCCTGCCAAGGCTGCTGTTGCAAAAGCTGTGGCTGAGGGCGAAGATCACTTTAAAGCAGATCCTTTGGTGGAGCGAAGTGTCATCTGGCTGCGGTTTGGAATTTCGGTGGGGGTATGTTTGATTCCGTTTTTCTTTTATTTGTTGAACTGGGTTATGGGGTAAAGTATTGCTCATGATAAAAGAGCTGACAACTCACATATGAGTTCCCAGCTCTTTTCCCAGTACATGTACTTATGTGCTACCTGCTTTATGCTGTAAACAGTATAATTTATACATATTTATAAAATAAATTCGTAAACTACCACTCCATTTATTTACTGGTTTTTACTAGTCAGCACCCACTGTTCAAACTTCATAGGATAAGCAATACCTGCCTTGCTGTCTAATTTTTCCGAATCAAATACTGTATCCCCGGATTCGATTTTCAAGGCTGTTTCCGGCCATTCCACATAGGAAACCCCCACCTGATAATATTCTCCAATAAGCTTTGCCATTTCCCTTAAGCTGTAATCCTCTCCACCAATATTATAGACATCATTTTCCAAGCTGTCTGATTCTGCCCCCTCGATCAATGCATGGCACAAATCCCCCATATAGGTCAGGGTTCTACGCTGACTGCCATCACCATAGAGAGTAATGTCCTGTCCCTGTTCTGCCTTGCTTAAGAAAAACTCTGCGGTTCCGTAAGATTTTGCCCCCGGAATCATCGTTCCATATGGAATGCAGATTCGGAAAATGCGATAAGATAAACCATAGACATTTTCATACATTTTCAGGTATTGCTCACAGCTAAATTTATTGGCAGCATAGACCGTCTTAAATTCCTTTTCTGCATCCTCTTTCAGCTTTCCCGGCTTTCCTTTGTATACAAGCCTTGTGGATGGAAAGATAATTCTTGCTTTGGAATTTTGGATTCTGCATGCATTTAGAACATTCAGCAAAGCCCTTTCATTTACGTCAATAAAATTATCGTATTCCTCAAAGCCCTGCACGCTGCCGGTTCTGCCCACAAATAAATAGAGAATCCGGCAGTCAAAGGATACTTTTTCTACTGCTGCTTTATCTAAGATATCCAGTTTCTTATAATTATCATAGCCATCTTTATGACTTTCTTCTCTATCATAAAGAAACAGCTCATATTTATCCGGTGTCTCATTCAGTACCTGAATCATATTTCTTGCAATATAACTGTTGGCTCCTAAAATTACTATTTTCATCTGATACACCAAACTCCTTTTCTATCTATTCTTTTCCCCATATTAGGCACTCATTTTCAAAACGTATTTTTTAGAATCCATCCTCTGCCAATTACGACAAATCCATAAATGATTGTAACCGCTCCGCCTGCTTTCTGATATCCTCATAATTATCTTTCCGCACATGTTCCTGTTCCACACAGGCTCCAAAATGCTCCAGCGATTTTTTAAAAGTATCATCCACTGGCAATTCCTTCACCACTTCACCCTCATTTGTTTTTATGCTCATGGTAGGCACAAAACCTGCCGGAGCAGTAAGCACCCGTCCTGAATACAGGCATCCCTTACTTCCCCAGACTTCTAAATCACACTTATAAGCATTGTCCATGCCAAAGGATATCTGAGCAGTGATGCCCTTTTCATTCTCCATCACTGCACTGCCGAACAGATCCACATCAAATTCTTCTGTATAGTTTCGCTTTGCATATACCACCCGGGCACTGTCTCCCAAAATCAGGGCACCATATTTTAAAGTGTAGCCACCGTTATCTAAGATAGAGCCGCCCCCCAGTGATTTGTTGTAGCGAAAATCATTGGCAGCTCTTCTTGGAAATCCAAAAGAAATTCTATACAGACGTACCTCACCAATACTTCCACTTTGAATCTCCTGCTGAATGGCCTTTAACTGGTCATGATATACAAACATATAATTTTCATGGACTGCCAGCCCCTTTTCTTCTGCCATGGCAAGCAGCTCATTGGCATGCTTCCAATTGGTAGCAAAAGGTTTTTCCAAGAACACATGCTTCTGATAAGATAAGGCCTTTTTGCCCCAGCGGTAATGAAGGGCAGGGGGCAAGGGCAGATAAACCGCATCTATTTTATCCGAGGCAAGCATGGTCTCATAGCCATCAAAAATCTCACCGCCATAATTTTTCTGAAATTCCTCTGCCTTTTTATACTCCGCCTCTAAAAGTTCTTTCACCTGTGATTCTTCTGTTTCCTCAGCAAACCACTCCTCCTTTGAAGCAACTGCCACCCCTGCATAAGTAAAGTTTTCTGCCAGATCCAATGATGGCAAAAATCTGCGGAACGCAATTTCTGAGGGACATAAAATACCGATTCGAATCATACTATACCTCCAATAATGATAATAAATTTCTAAGTTGTATATTTAAACAATTATTTACCTGTATGAGATAATTCAAGGTACTGTAATTTACCCAGAAATAACCTGTGGGCAGCTCCCTAAGTTCTTCTTTTTCCACCTCTACGATCAGGTTGCGGTTCTGCTCATGATAAAATCTGCCTCCCTCCTCAGAAAGCATCACATCCAAAAGCACACCCTTTTTCTGCTCCAGTGCTCTATGAAATATCTGTTCCACAATATTTGGCTTCTTTCCTGCCTCGATGGGCTCCTGCTGTATACTTGGAGAAAGCTCGATTTTGTCAAAGGACCCAATCTCCGGCTTGGCATGTACTAAAAATTTCCGTATGCCATGTTCCACACAGGTAAAAAGCCCAAAAGTAGCCTGACCCATAGCTTGAAACAGTGGCTGTGTCCATTCCTGCACCTCACGCCCGGAAATGGCAATATCATAAAACCGTACCCGGAAATTAGCATCTTTTTTACAAGTGACACCATCATCATCCACCTGCCAGTCCACCAGTTCATTTAAGGGCACTGGTTTCACTTTTACCTCATGAAACATTTTGTAATTATTGATATATTGATATATTTTTGACAAATCCTCCGCCATTTCACTTTCAAAGGCAGAATAATACAGTGCCTTATCCAAAAAGTATTCCTTAATTTCTGACAACTCCTCTGGAGTATAGCGGCTGGTCACCAGCGGGATTCCCGACAGCACAGTTCTTGTATCCATATTTACCAGATTATCAATTTTCATCAATTCCTTAATCTGTCCCAAAGTCATCCACTTATAGTTGGCAAATACGGGAATCTCATCTGTGATCACCATAATCATGTTCCGGTTCCTTTTCTTGTAAAAACGGGCAGACTGTTCCGACTGGATCTGATCGTAGATTACCTGATATTTGCCGGAATTTTCAAAATATTCAAAATAGGTTGGCAGCTTTCCTCCATGAGCTCTGGTAAAGTTGCTTTTGGTTGCCTGAATCGTGGGGGAAATCTGTACACAGTTTACGTTGCCCGGCTCAATCTTTGCCTGCATAAGAAAATTCAACTCTCCTTGAATTTCCTTACAGATAATTCCCAAATAGCCAATTTCCGGCTGAATAATCATAGGCTGCTCACAGACAAATTTATCATCTACAAAGTTTCTCATTCCCTTGATGGAGAAAAAGCTTCGCTTGCGGTTTAGTATTTCTCCGTTGTAGTCATCATAAAACCAAAAGGTACTGTCAGAGATCTTACATTCCTTGATATCCACAAAGGTTTCCTTATTTAACTTCTCTATCCACTCTTTCACTTCTTTTGTGGTATTTACATTTCCATCCTTGTTTCTCCAGGAACGAAGGATGCTTTTTACAATTTCTTTCATACCTGTTTCCTTTATTTTTCACAAACGTGACTATTCAGTATCTTCATGGTTACAAGCAACTGTTACTCACAAACTTCTTTCTCTTCACAAACCATGTCCTGATTGGTTAGATTCAACTGTTCTCCTATCACAAACTGAGGTGAGGCATTGATACAGATATAGATACGTCCCACATACTCCCCAATCAGTCCCAGCATTACCATCAGCATACCTCCAATGAACAAAAGCACTGCCATCAAAGAACTATAACCCGGCACTAAATCCGGCTGCATTAGCTTTTTCACAATGGTAAAAATAATAAACAGCACGCCGATTGCTGAAGTCACTGCCCCTACGCAGGTGGCAAAACGCAAAGGTTTCACAGAAAAGGCCGTAAATCCATTCATCCACAGGTTTAAAAGCTTTGTCAGGGTATAACCGGATTTTCCCTCGGCACGTTCCTTATGGTTGATTTCCACATTCACAATATTCTTGGTGGTACGCAGCACCAAGCCCCAAATATAGGGATAGGGATTCTGATACTTGGTAATCTCCGCTATAACATATCGTTTTGCCACAAAGTAGCTGGTTAAATGCACATTCTTTGGCTTCTCTATCATCATTTCCAGCATCTTGTTATTAACAACAGTGCCAAATTTGCGGAACAGATTGTCCTTTCGCTCACTGTAATATCCATATGCCACATCATAGCCTTCTTTTACCTTGTCCACCAGCTTGAACACCTCCTCTGCGGGAGTCTGCCCATCATCATCTAAAGTTGCCACATAATCGCCTGTCACATAGCTGTAACCTGCCATCAGAGCAGAATGCTGCCCAAAGTTTTTTGCCAGACGAATTGCCCGGATATGACCATCCTTTTTGCAAAGTCTGGTGATCACCTGCCATACATTGTCTGGAGAACAATCGTTGACCAGTATAATCTCATAATCATATTCTCTGTGGGTACTCATTACCTGTTTGATTTGATTTGTTACGTCCTCAATGGTGTGTTCTGAACCATAACAAGGTATCACAAAGGATAGTTTTTCCATTCCATTCATCCTCTCATCCTAATTATCTCTTTCCCTGTTGAATTATCTGTAAACATATTTTGTAACTGTTCAGAACCAACCTCGAAAACACTGCGTGTTTTCCTGGTGTTTGGCTCTGAACAATTACTATATTTTATTTTTCTTGCCCAATGTTTTTGTACTTCTTCTGCATCCATCCGTTCCCCAGTCCCACACCAATGGGAAGAACCAGTCCTGCCAAAACCGTCATCATCTGTGTCATGGGCTGTGAAGCATCTATCCCCACCATCCCAAAGAAAGTCTGTGCCATGGCAAAGACAAACAAATGCAGGCAGAGAATATCCAAGGTATTCTCTCCTATTATCATAAGGACTTTTCCCAAAAAATGCAAATACCTTTCGATGTAATAGGATACCATAATGCACAAAAAGGTACCCAGTCCGGAAGAAAGCAAAAAAAGTGCCACACTTACCCCATAATCTCCCACGGAAATATTTCCTGCGCCATTAAAGGTCACCAGCAGATAAAACGTCAGCAAAATCATGGGCAAAATCCATAGTTTTTTTCTGGTTACTGCTATATAGTCTATTTGATTCAATCTCTCTCCTGCAAATAACAAAGGCTGCATCAACAACCCGGTATCTATACTCCAAGGCAGAAGCACCGGGCTTACATAGTGAAGTACCAGCCCTGCCGCCATACACATTAGCACACCATAGCCCCTTTTCTCTCCCAAAGTCCGGTACAGTCCATAATAAATACAAAGCCCCACAAACAGTGATGGTAAAAACCACATGGGTGCATTCATAATTTCCATGAGATAAAGCTTTTCTTCCCTGTGAAAAAACAGATAATTTCTGGCATAGACACACCCCAGCAGCTTATAAATCAATTCTCTCACCGTCAAATTACCCGCCAACCCTGTCCGCAAAGAAAACCACAGCAAATAAAACAGACTATATCCCAAGTAAGGCAGAACTAACCTCTTTGCCTTTTTCTTTACAAAGTCCCTGGCACTTTCCTGCTCTTTCACCCGAAAGGTCATACCTGCCAAAAAGAAAAATTCCGACACATAAAAAGCACCAAAATATCGGTTTGCTCCTGCCAACCCCAAACCGATATGATTGATTAATACAATGATAATGCCAAAAGCTTTGGCAATATCTAAATATCCCTTTCGTGCCTTATTCATTCTTTTTCTCTCCTGCTCCTTCTGTCCCCATCCGGCTCGCCGCTGTCTCAGTAACCGTTTTCTTTTCACAAGGTTTCTGCCCAATAAAAAAAGCTTTCTGTACCACCAGATTGGCAAGCTCCATTCCCCATTCTTCCACCGTCTTTGACAGAAACACGGCAAACAGCAAAATGAATATCATGGTAATCAAAAAATTGAACAGCACCAGCTTGTAATAAGGCATAGTTCCCTGATAGCAAACCATAATATAGCTTGACAGACTCATCATAATAGGCCAATGCAAAAGATACAAGCCAAAACAATATTTTCCCAGAAAAGCAAAGAACCCCATTTCAAAAAATTTCTGAAGTATTTCACAGTTTAAAATTGCAATAAACAATAAGGTGGCACCAATAAAGTGGTACACTGTCACCGTGTCGATCCACGGATTCAGATTAAAATATCGATATATGGTAATACTGGGATCCGTCCCCGAAGGATAAGTGGAAAAAACTAATCCCACCAGCACGGTAAGAGCTATCATCCATTTCTTACTCTGATATTTCTTTATAACGTCATATTCCCCCTGCATCAAATCACATAGAGCCATTCCCACCACAAAATGGGAATAATTGGATTCCCGAAACAGTACCAAAAACAGCACATATAGTACAAAACGCACTTTCTCTTTGCCAAACAGTGCCAGAAAAGCAAACACCAACAAGGAACCCATCATTTCATAGGTCATAGTCCATAATGGTCCCACATATTCTGCTGAATTGCCAAAAAAGTTACCAAAAAAGGCCTCCTTCAGCATTCCAAAGAAGTTGGGTTCAAAATTGTTAAAGGCTGCCAGCCAGTCATAGCTTTTGCAGACCATAGCTGCCTGCTGATGATACAGTAAGCCAAGTTTCATCAGCAGATAGGTCAGCACATTCACCGCCACCACCGGCAGCACCAGGCGAAAATACCGCTTAATGGCACCCTTTCTCAGATAGTTTTCATCCTTAGTGCGAAAAAAGCCATAACTTAGTACAAAACCACTGGTGATAAAAAATACCCTGACACCAAAGTTTCCATTGTAAAAAATATTCAGCGGCGTGGTGCCAATCCAAGTCTCAAACCAACCACCGGTCAACTGCCGCTCTGGTAAAGAAGTCACCCACACATTACAGAATGCTGAGATAAAGTGAGACAACAACACACACAGACAGGCAAAACCCTTATAACCTTCAATATATTCCAATCTTTTCTTATTCATCCCCTGTCTCCTTCTCCTGAATTACCTTGATAAGCTGCATCGTATATTCCCGCCGTCCTTCTCCTGACAAATGAAATAAATCCTGATAATAAACAGGATTTGTATTGTCAAATTCCACATTCTCTGTGGAATAACAGGAGGCATCTCCTATACACTCCATGAGTTCTTCCCTTAATCTCATATAATATTTTGTCTGCTCCAATGTATAGTATTTGGGAATTTCCACAAAGGAAAGGGATATACCCTCTTTTTCGCACAATTCCACCATCTCCTCTAAGGCCTTTCGCTGAATGTCATGAATCCCCTCCCGATCTCCCGGAGTGCCCAAATTGTCCAGACTTTTCTTGGTACTTCCAAAGGTCTCCCGAATGTTCCCCCCTTTATAATATTCTTGATTCATTACTATCTGGAAGACAGGATAAAAAATCATATATTCATTATTGGAGGTCACATAAAAATCAAAAAATTCCCGGAATCCCGCCTCAGAATAAGTTACCATATCCGAAAACAGGACATTTTTTCCCTGCATATCCATATCCCAAATCAGTCTGGTATCACTGATGGCAGGGCGCAGTGAGGAGGAATACACATACAAATCCATGTATACATGTGATATTTCCACCTCATTGCGCAGCAGCATCTTCAACTCCTCTGACATCTGCACCGGCTGATTGCCATTGTAGGACAGCACAAAGGAATTGCCGGAAAGCTCTGCCTCCAGCGTTTGAATATCCACACCCTGTCGAAACAGTGAGGAGCCAATAAACAGATTGTCTATGGACTTTTCACTGATTGCCGCCTGCATTCCCGCCCTTTTGCTGGGAAATTTATATGCTATGGAATTTTTCACCAAACAGAACACAAGGGCAAGCAAAAAACCTGCCAATGCTCCTTTTAAGGTTTTCTTCAACATTTTATTCACCTAAAAAATATTTAAAATTATTTAAAAATTTGCATAGATAAATCCCTGACTTCCAAAATCCCCCATACAGATTATGGAAAAAATACAGAATGCCAGCCAGATCACCTGTTCCCTCTCTCTTCTTTCCTGCAGGGACTTTCCTGCAAAAGCCTTCTTTTTCTCAGAATTATTCTCTGAAAGTCCCCCATAGGTATAACGGTATTCCCGCAGCAATAACAGTCCCGTCATCACCAAAGCCATTAAGCCATATGCAAGGCTCATCATATCTCCCGTAAACACCAATAGTGTTTCCTGTATGGCTGTCACGGAAAGAGTTGTATTGACCGCTATATTTTTCAGCATCAAAAAAGCGGTGGAAAAACTGTCTGCCCGAAAAAAGAGCCACCCCACTGTCACCAGGCAGAAAGTCGCCAATATCTTAGGAATATTTCTCTTTTTCTCAATTCCTTTACAAAAACAGTTGCACACCCCATGATACAGTCCCCAGAACACAAAAGTCCAGGAAGCCCCATGCCACAAACCGCTGAGCAAAAAGGTCAGCAAAGTATTGCGAATCTTTTTTCCCTTTCCCTCTCTGCTGCCTCCCAAAGGAATATACACATAATCCACCAAGAAGGCTGAAAGAGAAATATGCCATCTGCGCCAAAATTCCTTGATGCTCTTTGCCATATAGGGACAGTTGAAATTTTCCTCCACTGAAATTCCCAACAGCCCTGACACTCCAATGCTGATATCGGAATAACCGGAAAAATCACAGTATATCTGCATGGAATAGAGAAAGGCTGCAAAGAGACAGGTGAGTCCGGACTTACTTGCCACATCTGCATATACCTTATCCACATATCCTGCCGCCATGTTAGCTATCACTAACTTCTTAAAATAGCCGGTGGCAAGCTGATTCAACGCCAGTGCCGCCTGTTCCTTGGTAACCGGCAGGGACTTTCTAAGCTGTGGAAGCATCTTCTCTGCCCTGCCAATGGGTCCTGCCACAATCTGGGGAAAAAACAGCAGATAATTCACAAACAAAATCACATCTGTCTCTCCCTGTATTTTTCCCTGATATACATCTACAAGGTAACTGACCGCCTTTAAGGAATAATAAGAAATTCCAATCCATGCCAATAATTCAAACACAGGCAGTCTGGCAGATACATGAAATAAATCCATCACCTTTTGGATGGTCTCTGTGAGAAAATTTAAATATTTTCCAAGAAAAAGTATCAAAAGTACTGTTGCTATAACAGCCAGCAGATAGCTTTTTGCACGTTTTCTGTCCGTATTCTTATATTTTTCAATCTGTCTTCCCCCAAAGAAAGTCACCAAAGCTGTGAAAAATGCCAACAAAGACACCTTTACATCCAAACTAAGGTAAAAAAGCACATTTGCCATAAATAGAAGGTATTTTCGGTATCTTTGGGTGCAGCAAGTATAAATTACAAACACCACTGCAAAAAACAAGCAGAATCTTATGGTGGTAAAGGTCATAGGCTCCTCCTAATTGTCTGTGTTTTCATAACAGTTCGGATACCTGAACTGTCACACATTTTCTTTTGGCTTTTCCTGCTGGCATCTCTCATACAAATCCTTTGCCACATCATAAAGGGCATAGAGGAAAAATAGTGCCAGTACCACATAGGGAATGGGAAAGGTTCCTGTCACAAAGCCCACATAGCCTCCAAGAGAACAGGCAACGGTAATAATGGGAATATAAAACTTCTTCACATGAAGAATCCCATAGGCAACTGCCAGCAAATCTGCCACATAACCGTACCTCTCATGCATATAAGGCAGGAAAAAGGTGACAATCATCATCAACAACAGTCCTGCATGAATCATATAGTCTGCACCGATTTCGGTATTCTTGCCAACCAGATAGAACATCACACACAAAAGCAGTCCCAAGGTAAACCACACACCGGCACTGCCAATGTATTCCTGAAGCATATCATTTACTGTCAGCACATAGGCATTGGGACGGTTCATCGATAAAATATCTGTATATTCCCCATAGTGGTTAAAATAAATAGACAGCAGCTCTTTCAGACTTCTTCCTGCCATCCAAGACGGAATGATACTGATAACATAGGTCAGTGGAATCAACAAAAAGTGCCAGAGTTTCATATTCTTCTTCTTTGTCCAAAGCACCAGATACAAAGGCAGCAAAAATAAAGACTGCAATTTCAGGGCAAAGGAAATTCCGTAAAACCAAAAGGAGAGCACTGGCTGATCCTTGACCAGAAACAGCAGACTCAATATCAAAAAAGCGGCATAAATAGAATCTGCCTGTGCCCATAAACCACTGTCCACTGCCACTGTGGGCAGCAGCAGTATGACCCCATACATGAGCATTCCCTGCTTCTTATTTCTGCCGGACTCATATACCAGAAATCCGCATGTTGCCGCCAAAATATAGTCAAACAGACAGGACATCACCTTAACCGAGGTCAGATAAGAACAAGGAAAAACCGTCAACAAAGCATACATATACATGTAAAGAGGCGGATAATTGCCCACCTCCATGCCAAAAGATTTCCAAATGCCCACCTCATGTATCTTTTCCATCCATGGACAAATATAAATATTATAATCTGCTCCTGCATAGCCTTTCATGGCATAACGCATTACAAAGCCCCCAAAGGATACTCCCAGCAAAAATAGCAGCTCCAGTACGCTCAAAGTATATTTTCCCAGTTTGATGTCTTTTTTGATCCATTCTCTCAATGCATTATCCATAATTCCTCCGTAATTCCCTTTCTTTCACAGTTTCTGACTGGTTCTTTGCCTGTTATATCCACTTTCTCTTACGGTCTGTGCAGTAAATGCACAGGCCTACGGAACAGTTAGCTATTCTTTTAAATATTCTGCAATGGCATCATGCCAATCTGCAAATTTATAATCTGTGGTTAATTTCAACATATAATTTTCCAATACGGAATATGCCGGACGAGGTGCTGCTGCACCAAATTCTGCCGCCGTAATGTGGTTTACTTTGGTGGAAAGCCCTTTCAGTGCATAAATCTCCTCCGTAAAATCTGCCCAACTGCATACACCCTCGCAGGTGCCGTGAAACACACCATAATTGTCTGTGGGAATCAGATAAGCAATGGCGGCTGCCAGCTCCTTTGTGCTGGTAGGAGAACCCACCTGATCTTCCACCACCTTTACCTCCGGATGTGTTTCTGCAAGACGCAGCATAGTCTTCACAAAATTTTTCCCATCCCCGTAAAGCCAAGCAGTTCTCACAATAAAGTAACGGTCTGCAAAAGCTTTCACAAACTCTTCTCCTGCCAGTTTTGTCTTGCCGTAAGCACCTTGGGGGTTAGTTGAATCAAACTCTGTGTATGGCTTGCTGGCATTACCGTCAAACACATAATCCGTAGATACATGTACCAGCTTTGCTTTCACCTCATTTGCGGCAAGACTTAAATTTCTTGGTCCAATGGCGTTGATTTTATAGGCATTGTCCCAATCCGTTTCGCAGGCATCCACTGCCGTATGGGCAGCACAGTTTACAATCACATCCGGTCTTTCTGCTTTTACAGCCTCCATCACATCATCCACCTTGGTGATATCCAGATCTGACACATCCGTGTTTACAAAAGTGACATCACTGTCTCCCTGATACTGCTGGTTGATAGCACGTCCTAACTGTCCATTACAGCCTGTTACAAAAATTTTCATGTTTTATTCCTCCTAAAATCTAAAAATAATGATAACTATTCAGTACCTTCATAGTTACACCCTTTTTTCTATTTTTCCTCTGGATACTTCATGGCATCTGCAAGTTTCTTCATCTCATCCTGCTGTTCCAGCCTTAATTTTTCCTCAATGGCAAGCCTTTGGGTCAGTTGTTTCAGCTTATCCTCTAGCTGAGAATGCTCAATGGTCTGCATAAACAGTTTAATCATCAAGGTAAAAATTACAATCAGGAATACACAATTTATAGGTGACTGCATTCCCACTGCCCTGGTAAGCATAATCATTAAATTTGGAAAAATACTTATAACCAGCAGAATTCCTGCAAACAAAAGCCAGAAAATAGCATACTCAATCTGCAGTTTCGCATGGCGTATTCGTTTTAAAATGTAAAGAGTGGTACTCAAGGATGCCAAGATTAGTAATAGCCGCAATATCATTCCCATAATCACTTACCTCTTCTCTTTCTGAAATTTTGTATAAAAAGAATAGATACTAACATTCGCAGCATATAATTCACAGAACGTCCCAGGTTCAAATAGCTTTCACCCTCTATCCGCTCCTCCATATTTGCCTGTACCTCCGTAATGGTGGCACCCTGCTTTAGCAGAAAGGAGATGGTATCCGGCTCCGGTCCGTAATTTAAGCCCAAAGCAAATTCCCGAATCATCTTTTTGCTGAACATGCGCATACCGGAAGTGGGGTCTTTTATCTTGCAGCCTGTAGTCATACGCATGGCTGTGGAAATAAGAAAGCTGCCCAGCATCCGCAGATTTTTAGGTTTTTTTTCCTCCACAAAACGAGAGCCGATAACAATATCATACCCCTCTTGGATCTTTTCCATCATGCCGTGGATATACTCTGGTCTGTGTTGACCGTCTGCATCAAACTGAACAGCACAGTCATACTTTTTTATATAAGCATATTTAAGACCCGTTTGAAATGCTCCTGCCAGCCCCAAATTCACTGGCAGGTCAATCATCTCATACTTGTGCTCCCGGCACACCTTTGCAGTGTCATCTCCTGAGCCGTCATTAATAATCACATAATCATATTGAGAATAATGCTCTGTCAGTTCATCCACCACCCGTACAATATTCTTTTCTTCGTTATAGGCAGGTATAATCACCAAACATTTCATAATTTCACAGTAACCTCCGTATTCTTTCCGTTAATTGCCAAGGAGCAGCCACTGGTCGTTTTCATACAACACTGCATGATCTTCCAACAAGGTCTGCTGCACATAAATCTCCCTGGATACATACAGCACCGCTCGTTCTTTCTCTTTGACAAATCCATCCGTACCACCGTTTACACAGCGGTAATCCCCTTCCAATTCTCCCAGCAAATGATTGCACTGGGTCCAGTAGGTGGGATATTCCGGCACATTCAACTCAATATAGGCCTTACATCCTGCAAATTGGGAATCCCTGTCCACACTTTCCATTAAAAAGCTCTGAAATTCATCTCCGTTCAGATCTCGGATACAGGTATAGCCATCCTTAATACCAAAAAACAAAGCCAGCAGAGTAAGTGTCAATACCGTTATACGCACCCCAAGTTTTATCTGTTCTTCCTTGCATATACGGGCAATAAATACTGCTGCACAGATAAACAGTGGAATCATCACCGGATACACATACCAGTTTAACTTGGTGGATGCTATGGAAAATGCCGTAAAAGGCACCAGAATCCACAGCAGATACCCTGCAATTTCCCCTTTGTTTTCCTTTCGGTAAATTCTTTGAAAATACAAAGCCCCTGCCAGACATATGATCAGAGCCGGCAGATATATCTTATTGTCACAAAATATAAATTCAAAATAGTAATTCCATGGATAATCATGATTTTCCAAAGTTTCTCCGGTACGCTTCAGCAAATCATACTCCAACATTCCCTGAAGGAAGGTAATGCCATCCTGAGACATTCTGGTCCCTGCCCAGATTCCCAAAGGCAGCAGAAAGCTGATCAAAAACATGATCCACTGCTTTACGGACAGTTTCTTAATTTCTCCGGAAATCAACAAATAAAGCCCCCCGATTGCCACAATCATCATGGCATGCCAGCTTTTTGTCAAAAAAGCACAGGCAAAGAAAAAGCCACAGCCATAGAGCATCCACTTTTTTTTGGGAATCAAAAACATGGCAAGCATGGCAAGGGTAAAAAACATCACATACATGGAATCTGCATCCCCGGAACGAATCATGTGATATTCAAAGCATCTAAAATTTGCTGCAAGAAATGCCAGCACAAATAAGGAGTCCAGCTTTCCATAACGCTTCACAAAAAGTCCCACCACAAGGCTTAAAATGCAATAACATAAAGCAGAATAGAAACGCATTCCAAACACCGTATAGCCAAAAAGCCGGTACCCCAGCATTACACCATAAAAGCTAAAGGGGGGCTTATAGTTCCAGTAATCCTTTTCATAGCCATAGGTATTCACGATATAATTGTGGTTCTGCATCATTTCATAGGCATTTACCCCATGTCTCGCCTCGTCCCAACTGTTCACATATGCTGCATCCAAACGGTAAAAGCTCAAAAATACAATCAGTGTCATCAGCAGGACAAAGAAAACAGGATAGTATTTTTCTACAATCTGTATTATTGTATCGTAAATTCTTTTCATAGACAATCCTTTCCGGTAAAAATTATAAAAATTATATAACAGTTCAGCCTTTGCTTCCTATCACGAAATTCTGTCCCCTTCCTATTTCTTCGGCGGACGGTTTACAAACTGCAAAAGTACCCGCAAAGTACGCACAATATCAATGTACCATGCAAATTTAATATGATTTTCCTTTAGTGCACGATGTCCTTCCTTCAGCCCTTCTATGTATGAACTCAGACTATTGGTACTGGTGCCGCCATGACTCATATAGATCAGTACCCGGTTCAAATAGGAAAGCTTCACCTGATTATCCTTCAAAATACGGATCATATACTCATAATCAGCCGAGATGCGATAATCATTTTTGTATAAGCCATACTGATCATATACTTTTTTCTTCAGATACAGCGTGGGATGACCGGGCATCCAGCCCCTTCGAATATCCCCCTGTCCCTGTTTCCAATAGCGGACAATTTTCTCTCCATCCATGTAATACAAATCCCCATGGACTCCGTCAGTACCTTCCCTTTCCACCACAGACACCATATCCGAGATCACATGGCTGTCAGCAAATTTATCAAAGCAGCATCCCACCAAATCCCCTGTTGCCATGGAGATGCCTTTATTTAAGGCATCATAGATTCCCTTGTCCTTTTCCGAAATATAACGAAGCTTTCCTTTGAATTTTGGCTGATAGCTTTTTAAAACTTCCAGGGTATTGTCGGTAGATTTGCCGTCCACCACAATGTATTCTATGTTTTTGTAATCCTGTTTTAAAATTTCTTCCATAATGGCTGCAAGATTTTCTGCATCATTGTAGGTAGTTGTAATAATAGATACTTTCATATCTGGCATATTGTCTGTCTCCTATATCTTTTCTCGGTTTCTCACCTTCTCATACAGGCAGATATATTCCTGAAACCGCTTTTTTTTGTCATATTCCCTGCCCTTTTTCAAACAGTCCCGTTCCCTTGGAGGACGTTCCTTTATTTCCAGCAGTGCCTGATAAATTCCTTCTGCATCTCTGGTTTTTGTCACCAGACCACAGCTTTGGTCAATGCTTTCAGGGCTGCCTCCGGTAGCAAAGGTAATCACCGGGGTGCCGCATGATAATGCCTCTAAATTGGTGGTGGGGAAATTGTCTTCCAATGTGGCATTTACATACACATCTGCGGCCTGATAAATTGCAGCTAATTCCTTGGCACCGTTGGTATGCTCAATTCCCAAGATGGATGAAGGCAGCTTCTTTTTGCTGTGCTTATCGATTCCCACCAGAATAATTTTTGTATTCTCTGCTTGAAAGAAAGTATCCTTCTCTGCTTTTTCCAACAGTTCCTGCAATTTTACAAAGTGCACCAGACCTTTTCGGAGTTCCCACACGTTTGCCACCCCAAGAATGATAAATTTGTCCTGTAACCCCATCTCCTTTCGAAATTCTCCCCCCTGTGCATGTTCATTAAAATTTGCAAGATCAATTCCATTGGGGATGACCTGTACCGGATATTCCTGCAAAAATGACTTTTTCACCAATTCTGCCAGCCATTTGGAGGGGGTCACAATGGTTAAATTTTTCACATTCTGAAAGGCATTTCTCTTTCGCTCATATGCCTGTTTTGAGTAATCATTCAAACTGTAAGGATATGCCTGGCGATGTTGGGGACAGGCTTGGCATCCCTGCTGCCATTTCTCACAGCCCATATAATCAAAATAGGCACAATGCCCTGTAAAACTCCAGCAGTCATGGAGTGTCCAGACCACTGGGATATCTGCCCTTCGCAGGTAAGAAAACAAATACTCAATTTGTACATAAAAGCCATGAATATTGTGTAAATGGATAATATCCGGCTGTTCCTTTTCTATGGTTTGTACAATTTCTCTGGTCATCTTTGCTGACCCAAAGCCACCTTTTCCGGTAACCACTCCCAGCAGGGCATGTGCATAGAAATCTGTTTGTGTTCCCACTTTGATGGCATTTACATTCTCTGGGGCAGTATTTCTTCCATAGAGAATCACGCCCTTGTGTCCCTGTTCCTTTAAGGTATGATATATATCAACTGTTATTTTACCCACACTGCCGCTGCCACAGACAGTATTTAACTGCAAAACCTTCATGGTTTGTGATTGTTCCCTTCTATGATAATAAAAATGAAATAAATACAACGTACATAAAATCAATGCTTTTTTCTCTGTGTTCTTTCCTATATTTTCCAAAATCTAGAAAAATACCTTTTTCTATCTTATCGTAGATTTGTCCATTTGGCAAATTAGTTTTTGCAAATAACAGTTCTGATATCTGAACTATTACAGTAACTGTTCAGTAGGTCTGTGCATTTACTGCACAGACCGTAAGAAAAAGT
>CAMWHJ010000035.1 GCA_947174015.1 uncultured Lachnospiraceae bacterium
GAGCTGGCAATGGATAATGGTGATATTCTGCCCATAAGCCGAACGAAGGGAAAGCTGGTAAAAGAAGCACTTTATAGTTATGTGCAGAGGGAGGCATTGTGATGCAGGCATCCATGAAGATATTGGCAGATTCTTTTACAATTTCATTCAGGCAGACCATAGGTGTTACTGATGCAGCCATAGAAATATTGACAGATTCTCTTATATGCATAATGGTATTATTTGCAGGAAAAACCTTGTATGAGGAGTCCATTGTGATTGATAGGATCACTTGGATCATTATGGTGATTATGGTGGGGGTTCGGGGTTTGGGGACGATTTTGCAATGGAATGATTTTGCAATGCTGTTTCTCTACTTCTCCACGTATCTGATTTGTTTTTTGCGGGGAAATTCCACGAGATGGTACAAACGCCTGGTAAGCTTTTTACAGCTGCTGATTTCCGTTATCAGTTCACTGGTAACCTTTAGTGAGATTGTAATGTGGCTTATAAATCCGGAACTATGTGTTGTTTATATGCAAGAAGGAACCGTCGGCATTGCGGAATATACATTAAGTATTGTTATTTCCGTACTATGTATCGGTTATCTGTACTTTCGCCTGTATCGAAAAGGCATTTCACTGCCTTTTCGGGGAGTGGAACGAGGTGTATTGATCGTATTTAGTATTTATATAACATCTTTGAGTCTGTTTGCACAGGAGACCATTTCGGACGGGAGGATGCAGCATATGGGGAGAGAGTTTAGAGGATTTTTTTTGATTACCATTGTTTTAATGTATCTGTTTTTCCCCATTGTGCTGGTAAAAAATAAAATGTCTGACTACTATAAGAAGCAGCAGGAATATCAACAGGAATGGATTGCGCTGGAGCTGCAGCACTTTGCCGAATATAAGGAGGCACAGGAAGACACCAGAAAATTTCGCCATGATATTGTAAATAATTTGACTTGTATCCAAAGTCTCATGGGAGAAGAAAGGTATCCTCAGGCACAACGGTATGTGGATGATTTGTTGGGGCAGGTACAGGAATTGTCTCCTAAGGTGGTGACCGGAGATGAAATGTTAGACTGCATTCTTTCCTTTAAATGGGAGAAAATGAAAAAAAGTCAGATTGCATTTTTTGTTGATGGAGTTTTGGATCGGGGATTGGATTGGAAACAGGTGGATATCTGTACGGTTTTTGCCAATGGTGTGGATAATGCCATAGAAGCCTGTATGCAGTTGGAGGAACATCAGGACAGGTGGATTCGACTGAATCTAAGGAGAACTTCTAATTTTTATTATGTGGAGCTTAGCAATGCTATCTCAGAGTCAATGCAAAAGCTGGAATTTACCAGAGGCTTTACCACCAAAAAGAATAAGCAGATACATGGCTATGGATTAGCAAATATGAAGAATACTCTTGAAAAATATGGAGGTACCATGAATATTGCCATAGAACGGGGGATATTTCATCTGAAAATGACAATTCCCCAATAACTTTATACTTTTTACGACACAGAGTTTGCCTTTTACGACAGGTTATCACAAAACTCTGTGTTTTTTGTTATAGTAAACAAGGAAGGAACACAGGGGCAGTACATAAGAGGGATGCAGAGAAAAAACCTTTATGTCTGAAAATGGTGTTTGTAACAGTTCAGATATCTGAACTGTTACTTGCAAAAGCCCATTTAAAATCTGCTTTGCAGATGGGGCTTTTGCCTGCTCCCACTGTATTTTGGTACAGTCTGTGCAGTAAATGCACAGACCTGCCTGAACTGTTACTGGTGTTTTGCAAATTAAAAAACAGGAGATATAGAGAAAGGAAAAGTATGAAGAACAAAAAAGAGTTACCAAAAAAGAAAATGTATGAATTGACAGAGGAAGAGAGGAATGCCCCCATAACCAAGGAGATTGGTGAGCAGTGCAGGCATAGATTGGAAAAACGCTGGTATCGGCGGATGATTGAGTTAAATGTCTTGATGATAGTAGTGGTTCTGGGTTTTTGTATTTACAATTTTTCGGATAATGTGGAACTGGAAAAAAGGGCGGCAAACCAATTTGTGGAGGAAATTCAACAGGAAATTCACCGGGATTCCAAGGAAAGCGATGATATGTCTCAGAGTAATTCCCCTGAGGAATCCTATGATAACAATGTGATTTCCAAGGTGGAAGAAATATCAGAGTCCCATGAAAGCGAGGCGGCAGCTTCTGAGAAAGATGAGGAAACGAAAAAGGAAGATAAGCTCACAGAGGATGATATTCCTTGGGAAATCAGGATGCTTTTTTATGGTATATTGTTATTGGTGGCGGCATATTTAGCGTTGTATTACTATTATGCCTGGTATCGTTCAATGTCATTGCGGATTACAGAAGAAAATTTTCCAGAAGTTTTTGAACTGGTGGAACAATATGCTCATCGTCTGGGAATCGAAGTTCCAAAGGTGTATGTGGCACAGCAAAGTGGTGAGCTGAATGCCTTTTCTACCTTTTTATTTAAAAAGCAGTGGATTATGATTCATTCCGAGCTTTTTGAGGTGGCTTATCGGGAACATAAGGATATGGACAGTTTAGCCTTTGTGATTGCTCATGAAATGGCACATATTTATTATGGACACGCTACTCTGCACTATAACCTGCCATTTTGGTTTTCTCGCATTATCCCTGTATTCAGCCAGATTGCTTCAAGAACCAGAGAATATAGCTGTGATCGTTTGGCACAGCGCTTAACCGGAACGGATGGAATAGATGCCATGCTGATGCTTGTGGTAGACAGACATTTATATAAAATGGTGGATAAAAAAGATTATGAGAGAGAGATGAGAAATCAAAAGGGCTTTTTCCTGTGGATTGTGAACATGATGTCAGATCATCCGGTAATGTGTAAGCGAATTGCCGCATTGGCAGATGGTGTGGGCAGTGGAAAAGTGTATTAGTAAACATCAATGAGCTTATAAGAAATTCATGAGTAAAAATAAGTCGAGATAAAAAATGAAATTACATTCATTTTTATCTTGACTTATTTTTGACAATACATTAAAATGAAACTAGTTTCATTTTAATTCATCAGGAGGTGTTATATGCCAAAGGTATCAGAAGATTATATGCAAAACAAACGGAAATTAATCGTTCAAAAAGCATACGATTTATGCCTTGAAAAAACAGTCAGCACAGTGACAATGCAGGATATTATTGATGCAGCCGAGCTGAGTCAGGGGGGTATTTACAGATTTTATAAGAACATAGATGAAATATTTAGGGATATGCTGATAGATAACAGACAACGTGTGACCATAAAGGATAAGGTGGATGATATTTTTGCGAAGGAGGAAGATACAGAGGTTAGGGTTATTCTCCATGAGCTTTTTGATTTACTGGCAGATTTTATGACAAAGGAGCTTATGGGAATTGTGAAAATTAATTTTGAATTATCAGTGCTTTCAATGAATGAGCCTCAAAGGGTGGAGAAGATATTGGGCAGTATAGAGGGGACAGGAAATTTTGAATATTTATTTCAGAAAACAGTCAGCTATTTAAATAAACACATTGCCAGCGGGCATTTATCCCCCAAAATAAAAACAGAAGAAATCATAACTTATCTTACTTCATCTTACAATGGAATTGAAATGAGCTGTATTATAAATCACTGTTATAAGAAGCTTCCATTGATGGAATGGTATGTGCCAAAAACACAGTTGAAAACATTGGAAACCACTTTGTATTATCTGTTGGGATTGGAGGATTAGAATATGAAAGTACACGAATTTGTAGAAGGAAAAAAACCAATTATGGTGCTGCTGCATGGAGTATTAACGCCATGGCAAATCTGGATGCCGCAGATTAATTCATGGAAAGAAAACTATAATATTTATGCCATTGCACTTTCTGCACATACAGAAGAATGTGCCAGTGAGTTTCTGTCGCTGGCAGATGAGGCGGATAAAATCACACAAATTTTATTACAAAGGAATATCGAAACAATCGATGTTTTGTGCGGTATTTCCTTTGGTGGGAAACTGGCTCATGAAATCTGGAAAGAACAAAAAATCAAAGTCCGCAATTTGATTTTGGATGGGGCACCACTTACTTCTTTTCCTAAAATAGTCACAAAAGTAATGATTGGTAATTACCTGAAAATTATTCACAAGTCCAGAATAAGAGATTCTAAGACATTGGAGGCATTTAAAAAGCAGTTTTTGCCGGAAAAGTATTTAGAGGATTATTTAAAAATTGCGGATTTTATGAGTGATGCATCTATGGTGAATATAGTAAAGGCGGCAGGGACTGGAAATCTGGGTACAGGTGTAAAAAGTGACACCCGAATTTTGTTTCTCCATGGAACAAAAGGAAATGAGGTGGTATCCAAAAAGTCTGCACATCTTATGCAAAAACATTATCCCGACACAAAGATAGTATGTTTCAAAGGGGATGTACATTGCCAAAAAGCAATTTATGAGCCTGCAAAATGGATAAAAATAGTAGAGGATTTTTTGGAACACTCATGAGCAGTCTGGAAATACATATTTCGGATGGAGAACAATAGGAAAAACCAGTTTGAACATGCATATTTATAATAGAGGCAGAATATGAAAAAATGTGTATTTTTTGTAATTTTTAAGGCAAAATACTGAGTTTTAAAGTTGATAAGGACAATAATGAAAGCTGTGTTACCCACAGTAGTGGGCAGAAATCCATATAAAATTGCTTGTGCAATGGATTTCTGCCTTCCACTGTTATGTTTTCACAAGAACTGCTCAGTGATACAATTACCCATTTTTAAAATTGTCCACTATCCTTGTTGCCACATTATTCCGAAATGCCACATCATGGTCCACAATCAGCATAGTGGGCTGATACTTTAATATCAGTTGTTCAATCTGCATTCTGGAAAACACATCAATGTAATTCAAAGGCTCATCCCAAATATACAAATGAGCAGGTGTCAGCAGGCTGGCTGCCAACAGCACCTTTTTCTTTTGTCCTTCGGAATAGGATTCCATGGGTTTCTGAAATTGGACACGTTCCATATCAAGCTGTCGTAAGATTGCCAGCATCAGACTTTCATCAAGATTTTTTGTTTTGCAATACTCCTTTATGCTGCCACACAGAAAACTGGTATCCTGATTCACATAGGAAATCACAAGCCCTGCCCCAATAGTTAGTTCTCCCAAAACCACAGGTGCAGGCATCTTTTGTTCTCCAAGTATCTGCTTGATAAAGGTGCTTTTTCCGCAGCCATTGCTGCCATGGAGGAACACACGCTCACCTGCTTTTAGCTCAAAATCAAAATGTTGTATCAAAAATTCTTCTGCATCTGGAAATTTGAAGCAATAATCTCTTGTATAGATGAGCAGTTCTTTATGATATTCCAAAGGCATGAGTTTTAAATCTATCGGTCTTTCTATATCGGCAAGCAACCCTTCTTTTTCTTCTATTTCACGCTCCATTCGGGTTTCGTAGGATTTTACCCGCGATTGCATTTTTTTTGTTTTAGTACCAATATATGCTCTTGCACTTATGGATCTGTCGTGTTCCTTTACAGGGTTATATCCAATTTTTGTATTTTCGTTTTTATCCGCCCATCTGGTGGTTTTGTCAGCCGCCCTTTTTAGGGAGGCGATTTCTCTCAGATGTTTTTCGTTTTCTTTTTCAGAGAAAGCATCTTTCTTTTTTTTATTTTCCCACCATACAGAGAAGTTTCCTGCCTGTACCTCAATACTCTTTCTGTTCAGCACCAGCACATGATCCACACAGGCATCCAGCAAATCTCTGTCATGGGAGATGAGAAGAAAGCCTTTCTTTTTTTGCAGATATTCCTTGACGGTCTGCCTTGCATTATAATCCAAATGGTTGGTGGGTTCGTCTATCATCAGAAAATCATTTTCTCTTGAAAAAAGTATTGCCAGCATCACCTTTGTACGTTCCCCATGGCTTAATGTATGAAAGGGTCTGTATAATACTTCCGCATTTATCTCCAGTTTATTAAGTTCACAGATCACTCTCCAGCTTTCACATCCCGGCTTTATGATTTCAAGAAAATCATCCGTACTACGGTTCATCAGCTCATTGTCAATGTGATAGGGAAAATAATCGAATACGGTACCTGAAGTTACTACACTGCCAGTATATTCATATTTTCCAAGAAGCAGGTTTGCAAAGGTGGTTTTTCCTTTTCCGTTTCTTCCTATCAATCCTAATTTCCAGTTAGTATCAATAGAAAAAGATGCGTTTTCAAAGATGTTGTCAAAGCTTCCCTCATAACAAAAAGTAAGATCCGCTACATTGATTTGTGCCATATACATTCCTCCCTTCTGTGTCGGGAAAGATAGTTGTGACCGGGTAGCAGACCTGACTCCTTTATGATTGCTCTTATTTCTGGTTTTGTTAAAAAACATAGCCAATTATTATGCACGAAAAAAGGAGCTATGAGGATGAGTCACAACTTACCTTTGACGACACGAAACAAACTGCCTAAAAACTTTTACACAGTCAAAATTCTTATTTCATGTTCTCAAAAGTAAATTATAATCTCATCCTTTCACCCCTTTCAAATTTGTTTTATTATACTACAATCTGAGAAAGGATACAAGTACAAAATTTATTGTTGTAGAAAGTGTAACTGTTCCGCAGGGTTGTGCATTTACTGCACAGACCGTAAGAAAAAATGGATATAACAGGCAAAGAACCATTGCCCCAGGCAATTTTGCATGGTTCTTTGCCTGTAACTTTTTATGTGTTTGTTTTGGTATTACATATAATGTGCTTTATTAGAAAGTAAAAGAATGATATAATTATTTTGCGTTTGTAAAAAGTTAGAGAAAACTTAAGGGATTTAGGTCAACTAATACTTTGCAGGAAAGGGGAGTTATATTTGGAAATAGATCGTGTAGTTGTGAATGATTTTATGAAAAGCAATAGCATTGCAATTTTGGCAGAGGCGGATAATATCACAAAAATGTTTCATATATGTAAGGGGCAAATAGAGCTGGAGTCCTATGGTTTATTTAGACAATTAATCCTAAATTCAAACACAGATACCTTGATAGATTCTATTTCCGGACAAATATTGCCGCAAATTTGGAGACAGGGACAAGACGTATGTGTCATTGGCAAGATAGATGAAAATAGGTTAATATGTGCATTTTATCATAGCGATTTGGCGGCAGAAGAGAATTATTTTTATGCCAAAGAAATCAATGATAAGCTTTTGAGATTGTTTGCAAAGTGAAATAGAGAGGAGAAGTAAAGTCATGGAAAATCAGCCTCACAAGCGGCGTATGCGTTATAAGGGCACACATCCAAGAAAATTTGAGGAAAAGTATAAGGAGCATAATCCGGAAAAATACGCAGAAACCATTGAAAAAGTTATCAGTAAAGGCAGTACACCGGCAGGAATGCATATCTCAATCTGTGTGCAGGAAATATTGGATTTTTTACAGATTCAGCCGGGGCAGAAAGGACTGGATGCCACCTTGGGCTATGGCGGTCACACCAGAAAAATGCTGGAGTGCTTGAAGGGGGAAGGGCATATGTACAGTCTGGATGTGGATCCAATTGAGATTGTAAAGACCAAAGAGAGATTAGAAAAAGCAGGTTATGGTGAGGAGATTTTAACCATCCTTCAGGAGAATTTTGCCAATATTGATAAGGTGGCAAAACAGTATGGTCCCTTTGATTTTATAATGGCAGATTTGGGAGTATCCTCCATGCAGATAGATAATCCCAAGCGGGGTTTTTCCTACAAATTGGATGGACCATTGGATTTGCGATTGAATCCCCAAAAGGGTGTTTCGGCAGCAGAACGGCTGAAGGAAGTATCCAAGGAAGAGTTAGAAGGAATGCTTTTGGAAAATGCCGATGAGCCTTATGCAGATAAGATTTCCTCTGAGATTATAAGGATCTTGAAGCGGGGTGGAAGCATTGAAACCACCAAGGATTTGCGGGAAGCCATTGAGGGGGCATTGGCATTTCTGCCAGAGAAGAAAGAGAAAAAAGACATTTTAAAAAAGACCTGCCAGAGAACTTTTCAAGCACTTCGGATTGATGTGAACAGTGAGTTTGAGGTGTTGGAAGATTTTTTGGAAAAATTGCCTGAGGTGCTGGCAGGCAATGGAAGAGTGGCAATTTTGACGTTTCACTCAGGAGAGGACAGAATGGTAAAAAAAGCTTTCGCAAGGTTTTATAAAGAGGGAATTTTCAGCGAAATTTCCAAAGAAGTGATTCGTCCGTCTCCAGAAGAATGCAGACAGAACGGACGGGCACGTTCCACCAAAATGCGCTGGGCGATTAAGCGTCAGGATTGAGATGAGCTATTGCACCAAGGAAAGGAAACCAGTGCAATAGCCCTTTTAGACATATGAAAACAATGTTCGAACACAAGCTAACTTATGGGGAATAAAGTTGCTGTGATTTCCGTAATTACTCCACAGCCAATTTTTTCTCCAGAATTTCCAGAGGGTTGTGTGGTAAAATCATCAGGCTTAGAATGAATAATCAACGAACGGTTGAGAATATCCGACAGTTGGAAATGTTGGGTGTAGAAAACGGAATATGCATATCCGTGATTGCCAAGTAATGGGGGCAAATCTCCTTCATGAATTGGATGAGGCTGTCCGGTGGGATTGAAATGATTGCCGGTTTTATCAAAGGGTGGTGTGCAGTTGCCGGTTTCGTGAATATGCATGCCATAAAAACCGCTATCCGTTGTTGGTTCTGGTGGCAGGCCGCAGACTTCCACTTCTATTAAAACCCCTCCATAGGGAACTTGATAAAAATAGGCATTTCCCTGCAGCATAGGATTTGCATTATTGCCCACAATTTGGGCAATGGCAGAGGGGAGAGTGGTGGTTTGCAGCATCAGAAAATTCTGTTGTAAAGATGGAAAGCAAGAAGTCATAAGATGCTCCAAAAGCATTTTAATATAGTCTATGCATAGACTAGAGGGAAGTTGCAGATATTTTTATTTGTATTTTATAAATGAGCAAATATAGGGTAATGTCTTTTCATGGCACAGAAATTTGTGCGACATTCTGAATTTGCTCATTTATCGTTGTATTCTTATTATAGTATGAATGAAGGTGCAGAATAAATATGAAAATTTTAGTAATTGGCGGAAGTTATTTTTATGGAAGAGTGTTTGTGATGCAGGCGGCAAAAAAGCATGATATTACTGTGGTAAATCGTGGTACCTATTCCATGAAGGATTTTGGCATAAAAGAGATCATAGGTGACAGACATAACAAAAGTCTTTGGGAGGGTATCCCGGAGGATTATGATGTAGTGGTGGACTTCTGTGCCTATGAGACAGGGGATATTGGTTTGGTGTTGAAGCATTTACCGGAAAAGGTAAAGCAATACATTTTTATCAGTACGGTGGATGTGTACCAGCGTGGCAGTGGGGAAATAAAGGGAGAGGATACACCACTGGAAGAAAGAAAGATTGCTGGAGAGGCAGGGATTTACATTGCCGGAAAAGTAGCTTTAGAGAGGGAGATACGTTTGGAATGTGAAAAACGTCAGATTCCGGCTACAATACTACGCCCGGCAATTCTTTATGGACCATATAATTATGCTCCCAGAGAATCTGTGTTTATCCAGATGGCGGTGCAAAATCATATTTTACCTCAGATTACGGATGGAGGGGGAAAGTTTCAGTTTGTGTATGTGGGAGATGCAGCTCAAGCCATTGAGAAATGTCTGCTGAATGATAAAACCTATGGGCAGGCATATAATCTCTGTGGGGAGGAAATCTTGGATTATGAGATATTCTTTACAGAACTTGTAAAGGCAGCGGAGTGTCAGATTTGCAGGATTCCAATTACTTTAAAGGAAATGGAAGAGAAAGGTTTGCCATTGCCATTTCCTGCCACCAGGCAGGAGACAGAAATTTATGACAATCGTAAAAGTAAGGAAGAGTTAGGAATGAAATACCTTGAAATTTCAGAGGGAATAAGACGAACTTATGAGGCATTTGCAGCAGTGTTTGGAGCAGATGAGACGGTGGAATAATACCAGGTTCATTTTCTAAGTAGAAATGTAAGGGGCTGTGGCACGAAACAATGAGTGTACAGCCCCTTATAGTTAATATTCTTCTGCGATATCAATTTCTGTTTGTTCTTTTTCTTCAAGGTTATGGGAGTAGGGTGTTCTGTGAAGATAAGAAAGCCAATATCCAAAGCCCACAATTCCTGCACCTCCTACAATATTTCCCAAGGTAACCGGAAGAAGATTGCCCAATAAAAAGTGAAACCATGTTAAGCCTTCTGCAGAAATATCATAGACAGAAGAAGTCAGCAGGGCAGCCACTCCAAAATACATATCGGCAATACTGTGTTCAAAGCCGCATAATACAAAAAGAAGTACAGGCCAATAGCTGGTCATCAGTTTGCCGGATACCTTTTTTGCAGCAAAAGACATCCATACGGCAATACAGACTAATATATTACAGAGAATACCTTTGAAAAAGCCATCCATAAAAGACAAGTCGGTTCTTGCTTTCCCGGCATTTACAATGGCAGCGGACAGATTGCCGCCAAACAAATCTGGTGTGTGACTGTAAACTACCATAAAAGCAACAAAAGCAGTTCCTAGAAAATTCCCTATGTAAACAAACAGCCAGTTGCGCAGCATCTGCAATACAGTAATCTTTTTTTCCAGTACGGCTAAAATAATTAAGTTGTTTCCGGTAAAAAGCTCGCTGCCGGCAATCAAAACCATTGCCATGCCTGACGGAAAAATTAAGGCACCTGCCAATTTGCTCACTGATGGCAGTTCAATGGAACATCCGGCAGTGGTGGAGGCAATGCCTGCAAAACCGATAAACATACCGGCAAAAAAGCCTAATAAAAGCATTTTAAATATGGACATTTTGGCTTTAAAAATGCCCACTTCAACGTAGTTCTTTGCAATCTCAAGTGGTGAATGCATATGTTTCCCCCTTCTTATTTTTTATATTAAAATTATAGCGAATTTTGACAGAAAATGCAATGCTGTATAAAAATAAAAAATACGTGAGATTTTCAAAACATTTTTGGATATTATGCAGAAAATAGTTCAAAATATTGAACTATCCAAAAAAGTATTGAACTAAAATTGAACTTGTGTTATGATGGCACCATAACGATTTGGAAAAGAGGTGCAGACATGGCAATATTTGCAGAACGGCTGAGAGAAGCCATGGAACTTAGAAATTTGAAACAGGTAGATGTGATTCGTTTGGCGGAATCCCTGGGAGATGTTTATGGAATTAAACTTGGAAAAAGCCATATGAGTCAATATTTAAGCGGTAAGACGGAGCCCCGCACAGAGGTGCTGTCTGTCTTGGCGAAGGTGTTACAGGTAAATCAGCTTTGGCTGCAGGGAGAGGACGTGCCTATGAAGGCAGAGGAAGCTGCCATGGAGAGAGAGGAAAAAAATTCAGGAAAGGAAGGAGAACAGGGAATGAGAGAGTTTTCAAAATCAAGCAAGTTGGACAATGTATTATATGATGTGAGGGGACCTGTGGTGGAAGAGGCAAACCGCATGGAGGAAGCAGGCACGCATGTGCTGAAACTAAATATTGGCAATCCGGCACCGTTTGGCTTTCGGGCACCGGATGAGGTTATCTACGACATGTGCAGACAGATGCCTGAGTGTGAGGGGTATTCTGATTCCAGAGGGTTGTTTTCCGCACGAAAGGCAATTATGCAGTATGCACAGCTTAAGAGTATACCAAATGTGACTATGAATGATATCTATACGGGCAATGGTGTCAGTGAACTTATCAGCCTTTGTATGCAGGCTCTTTTAAATGAGGGGGATGAGATTCTGATTCCATCCCCGGATTATCCCCTGTGGACTGCAACTGCCACCTTGGCAGGGGGCAAGGTAGTGCACTATGTCTGTGATGAAGAGGCAGAATGGTATCCGGATATGGGGGATATCCGCAGTAAAATCACTGACAGAACCAAGGCAATAGTAATTATTAATCCCAACAATCCTACAGGAGCGTTGTATCCCAAGGAAGTGCTGGAGGAAATAGTAAAGATTGCCAGAGAGCATCAGCTGATTATTTTTTCGGATGAAATTTACGATCGGCTTGTTATGGATGGTGAAGAACATGTGTCAGTTGCCTCTCTGGCACCGGATGTGTTCTGTGTAACCTTCAGCGGTCTTTCCAAATCCCATATGATTGCGGGCTTTCGTATCGGCTGGATGGTATTGAGTGGTAAAAAGGAGGCTGCCAGGGATTATATTGAAGGCATCAACATGCTGTCAAATATGCGGCTGTGCTCCAATGTTCCTGCCCAGTCCATTGTGCAGACGGCATTGGGAGGTTATCAAAGTGTCAAGGATTATATTGTGCCGGGGGGACGTATCTATGAACAGCGGGAATGCATCTATAAGGCATTGAATGAAATTCCGGGAGTCAGTGCTGTGAAACCAAAAGCAGGATTTTATGTATTTCCCAAATTAGACAGTAAAAAGTTTAATATTTTTAATGATGAAAAGTTTGCCCTGGATTTTCTGCGGGAGAAAAAGGTGCTGGTCGTACATGGCGGTGGTTTTAACTGGAAAAATCCGGATCATTTCCGCATTGTATATCTGCCCAGAGTGGAAGTGCTGGAGGAGTCCATGGAGAAATTGTCAGACTTTTTAGAACATTACAGACAGTAAACGGACGTTTTTTTGTCACGTTCAACTTTACTGTTTTATGCAACCGTTACTATGCACAGTAACGAAACTTTAAGAAAAAACAAGGATATCAAAAGGTAGCCTTGTTTTTTGTTTTTTTTTGGAATATACTTGTAACGGTATAGTTTGTGAAAAAAACGGATGAAACAGTGCAAAGTTTCATTACTTTAAGAAACCAAAGTGCTTTGAAGATTTGCTTACATTCATTGCAAAGAAAGTTTTACAGGACCAGTACCTTTAGATAATTTTGCAGGAATTTTATATGGAACCGAAAGTATGGAACAGTTACATATACTTTATATGAACAGAAAATGACAGAGAACGCAGAGACAAAAAAGGAGGAATTTTCATTGAAACAGGAAGAGAAGCTGCAGACAATACTTCATTGCAGTATGGCAGTGATTGGTGGTTTTCTTGGGGCTTATGGGCTGTTGAACCGCCAGGATGTATTTGGAAATGCTCAGACAGCTAATATGATGTGGCTTATTTTGTGTATTTTGGGCAAAGACTTTCAGGGAACGTTGCTGCGAATAGGGGGATTGCTTCTTTATATGGCAGGAATTGTCTGTGCTACACTGTGGTCTAAATATTGCAAAGTACATATTCATTATCTTGCATTGGTGGTGGATGCCATTGCCATGCTTAGTTTAGGATTGCTGCCAAAGGATATGAATGTGGTTTTGGCATTGTATCCGGTATTCTTTGCAGCAGCTCTTCAATGGTGTGCATTTCCAGGAGTATATGGATACAACTGTTCCACCATTTTTTCCACCAATAATCTGCGGCAGTTTACCTCTGCTTTGGCGGAATATTTGTATAGTCATAATAAGAAATATTCTCATAAAGCGAAATTTTATGGCAGTGTTTTGTTCTCCTATCATTTTGGAGTGGCAATTTCTTTTGTGGTGTATTGCTTTTTGGGAATTTTAGGTTCTTTCGTGGGTTTGGGGCTTTTAGCCGTGCCAACTTTGCTGGTGATGAAAGAGCAGAAGTTACAGAATGGGCTAAAAACAAAGGCAACCCGAATTGAGAAGCAGGCAGCGTAGGAATAATAAAGCGAAGGAGGGAGAATCAAGTATGACAAGAACAGGAGAACTGGTGCTGATTTATTTGGCAGTTATGACTTTGTTGGGGTTTGGCTCCATGTATTTGGATAAAAGAAAAGCAAAACTCCATCAGTGGAGAATTTCAGAAAAAGTATTATTTCTAATAGCCATCTTGGGAGGCAGTGTGGGTTCCAATGTGGGGATGCGAGTTTGTCATCATAAAACAAGACATTGGTATTTTGTATTGGGGATGCCGGCGATTTTACTGGTTCAGGCAGGATTTCTTTGTTTGATACAATATAAATACCAGCTATTTCTTGGAGCATCTTAGGTATACTGTACCATTGTGAAAAAACAAAAAGGAGTATCATTATGAAAGCAGCAGAATTACAAGAAATTTTACATAGAATTGACCATAAGGGTTATCCTGCCTATAAGGATACCAGAGGAAGTTATCAATTTTCGGGTTATACTTTATCCATAGATCATGTGCAGGGGGATCCCTTTGCGGCACCATCGAAAGTTAGTATACATGTGTCTGCTAAAATGGCTGGTTTCCCAGAGCATTTAACCAACAGCAGATGCCGCCGGATTGCTTTAGAGGATTATTTGCTCCGCCAGTTTGGAAAGGCGATGGATAAATTGTCTTTTCAGGCAAAGGGATCGGGAAAAAGCGGGCTGATGTCTGTGAGCCGTCCGGGACAGCAGGTGCTGGAGCGAAGTGCGTGCAGAATACAGCAGGACGGCAGTGTGCTGGTGCGTTTGGAAATCGGATTTCCAGCCAATGGAAGAACTATCAATGCCAGAGAACTGGAGAAAATTTTATTTACCTTTCTGCCGGAGTGTATCGGGAAATCGTTACAGTATCAGGCACTTTCTCAAAAGGATATAGAGAAACGTGTTAATTTAGCTTCTAATCAAGAGTATATTCGCAGACATTTAGAAAAACAGGGACTGGCTGCCTTTGTGGCGGATGGTTCTCTGCTGCCAAGAGAATCAGGGGTTTCTGGCAGACCTATGAAGAATGGGGTGACTTTTACGTCTCCCGAAAGTCTTAAGGTAAGTTTTTTACTGCCCTATGGGGGTGAGATTACCGGTATGGGAATCCGCAAGGGGATTACCCTGATTGTTGGCGGCGGCTATCATGGAAAGTCCACGTTATTGAAAGCATTGGAAACAGGTGTATACAATCATATGTTGGGAGATGGCAGGGAGTATGTGATTACGGATGCTTCAGCGGTGAAACTGCGGGCGGAGGATGGAAGAAGTATTCAAAAGACGGATATTTCCATGTTTATTCAGGATCTTCCAAATGGCAGGGATACGGTGAGTTTTTCCACAGAGGATGCCAGTGGAAGTACCTCTCAGGCTGCCAATGTGATGGAGGCTATGGAGGCAGGAAGCCAGGTATTTTTAATTGATGAGGATACCAGTGCCACTAACTTTATGATACGGGATGAGTTGATGCAGCGGGTGGTACAGCGAGAGGCGGAACCGATTGTGCCTTTTATTGATCGGGTGCAGGAACTTTATGAGGATTTTGGCATTTCCACCATTCTGGTGGCAGGCAGCTCTGGCTCTTATTTTCACAAGGCCCATTGTATTTTGCAGATGGACAAGTATGAGCCGGTGGATATTACGGAATTTGCCAAGAAAACTGCCCAGGAATTTCCACTGAAAGTACAGCCCATGCAGAGAAAAGGCAGCCTTACTTTTTGCCGGAAACCATTGCCGGAAAAAAGTTGGCAGGGAGATCGCCGGCTGAAAATCAAGACTCAGGGCAGAGACAGTGTGTGTATGAATCATGATGTGATTGATGTAAGATATGTGGAGCAGTTGGTGGATCATGAGCAGCTTTCAACACTGGCATACTTATTGAAGTATGCGGGTATCTATCTGTTTGATGGAAAAAAGACTTTGCAGCAGGTGGTGCAGGAGGTATTTGAAGTATTGGAGAAGGGCGGAATGGAGAAAATTTGTCAAGGCAGCTATCTGCCGTGTAATTTTGCCTGTGTGAGAAAACAGGAATTGTTTGCCTGCATAAACCGTTACCGGAATCTGAAAATACAGAAGTAAGCAGTAACTGTTCCGTAGGTCTGTGCATTTACTGCACAGACCGTAAGAAAAAATGGATATAACAGGCAAAGAACCATTGCCTAAAGTAATCAAACTGTAAATCAGTTTGATTGCCTGCTTGCACCCATTGCGTAGCAATTTTCATGGGTGCAATACCCGAAAAACAATTTTGCATGGTTCTTTGCTTGTAACTATGAAGGTACTGAATAGTTACAGTAAGCATTTGATTTAAATGGAGAATTGTAATGAAAAAAATGCAAAAAAGATGTGCTGTTGTGGGAATAGTGCTGGATGTTTTGATCCTTGTCTGGGGGATCTGGGGCAGTTTTCTGGAAATTTATCATTACACCTTTGGAATGTTGGCTTATTACACCACTCTCAGCAATCTGTTTATTTCTTTGGGCTGCGTTTTTCATCTGATTTACCAACTAAAAAAGTTTGGTGGGAGAGAAAAAACTGGTTGGATGCAATATATGAAATATTTTGGTGTCTGCTGTATGGCAATCACCTTTCTGATGGTATTTTTAGTATTGGCACCTTTGGGCGGAGAGGGCGGTTACTACCGCTATCTCTGGCAGGGACCTTTGAAGTATCAGCATACCATCTGCCCCTTATTGGCAATGGTTTCCTTTGTGCTTCTGGATTCCAGAGAGGTGAGGATCACAAAAGCCATGATGCGTGCTTCCATGATACCAACAGTTTTGTATGCTGTATTTAGTGTAACCTGCAATGTATTAAAAGTGATGCATGGTCCCTATCCCTTTTTGTATGTGTATGAACAGCCCATATATCAGTCCATATTGTGGGGGATACTGATACTGGCAGCAGCATATGGGATTGGCTGGGGGCTCTATTGGGTAAATGGAAAAGTATATGTGACTGTTCATTGTGAGGCAGTGCGGTTACTGCACAGTTGAGAAGTTACATGTGGTTTCAGGAACAGTCAATTTATCTGCTGCTGGCTTATTATCCTGTTACCCAAAAGGATATTTTTCTGGTGCGTTTGGAGTATTTGAAGAATATGCTGCTGATCAGGCTGTGTCTTTGGATTGGATTACAGATACCTTTTGTGATATGCAACTTTATCATGTTGCTGCTGCTGAGAAATATCCATAGATTGACATAGCTATTTTAAGAAAAATGTGATAAAATTGTGCCGGTAAGTATTCAAACAGAATTTTATGGAATCTATAAAGTAACTGTTTTGTAGGTCTGTGCATTTACTGCACAGACCGTAAGAAAAAGTGGATATCACAGGCAAAGAACCATTGCCTAAAGTAATCAAACTGTAAATCAGTTTGATTGCCTGCTTGCACCCATTGCGTAGCAATTTTCATGGGTGCAATACCCGAAAAACAATTTTGCAAGGTTTTTTGCTTGTAACTATGAAGGTACGGAATAGTTACTTTATAAAAAACAAGGGAGAAAAATAGGATGCGTAAAAAGGATTTGGCATTGGAAATTATAGAGCGTTTAAAGAAGGAGTATCCGGATGCAGGTTGTACCTTAGATTACGATCAGGCGTGGAAATTGTTGGTCAGTGTTCGGCTGGCAGCCCAGTGTACGGATGCCAGAGTGAATGTGGTAGTTGAGGGCTTATTTGAAAAATATCCCAGCGTACAATCACTGGCGGAGGCAGATGCAGCGGATATAGAAGCTATCGTTAAGCCTTGTGGGCTGGGACACAGTAAGGCAAGAGATATCAGTGCCTGTATGAAACAGTTACAGGAACAATATGGTGGTAAGGTGCCAGATGATTTTGAGGCTCTCTTAGGGCTGCCGGGGGTGGGGCGAAAGAGTGCTAATTTAATTATGGGTGATGTGTTTGGCAAGCCGGCCATTGTTACGGATACTCATTGTATTCGTTTGGTAAACCGCATGGGATTGGTGGACAATGTGAAGGAACCAAAAAAAGTGGAGATGGCGTTGTGGAAAATTATTCCGGGGGTAGAGGGCAGTGATTTCTGTCATCGTCTGGTGTATCATGGAAGGGACATATGCACCGCCCGCACCAAGCCACATTGTGAGAAATGCTGTCTGGAGGACATTTGTGCCAAGAATATAGACAAGAAATAGATGAAAAAGGGAGAATTTTGTTGACTTGCTGTGTTTGGAATAGAAAGCAGGTTTTTGGATAAAAATTATTTTCTTGGGCAGGATAACAGTAGTTATCAGGACTCCGTCGGCAAAGCCGGCACCTTATAACAGGGGTTATCAGGACGAATCAGCATAGAAAAGAGGGATTTCATGAAAGCGGAAGTAAATCAGGATTTATGTATTGCATGTGGATTATGTATCAGTATGTGCCCGGATATATTTGAACTGGATGACACAGGAAAGGCGGCTGTCATAAGAGAGCCGGAGGCAGGCGAGGAAGATATTACAAGGGATGCTGCCATTAGTTGTCCTGTGGATGCCATAGCAGTCACAGAATAGGAGAAAATATGATAGGATACAAAAATATTGAAAAAGAAGAAATTATAGAACTGAAGAAACAGGTAAGTTACCAGCAGGGACAGGTGGTCAGCAAAACTTTAGTGCAGAACAATGCAGTAAGTATCACCCTTTTTGCCTTTGAAGGTCAGGAAGAAATCAGTACCCATGCCTCTGGAGGAGATGCTATGGTCACGGTGTTGGAGGGCAAGGGGAAATTTACCATTGATGGCACAGAATATGTGTTAAATACGGGAGAAAGCATTATCATGCCGGCAGGCAAGCCCCATGCGGTATTTGCAGTGGAGCGTTTTAAAATGTTATTGACAGTAGTGTTCTGATTCAGAGAACTTCTGACCATGGCAACGACCAAAGGAAACTTATGAAAAAACAGTATTTTGAACCTTTTCTGAGGATTGCACAGTGAAATGTGCAGTCCTGTTTTACATTTGCTGTGCAAAAGAAAAACAATTCGAGCATTTTCTACACAATTCATCATTTTTCTACAAAATACTTCAAATCATGAAAAGGTACCCATATTGCACTCTCTTTCTATGAATGATATAATGACAAAAATTATTTTTAAAGGAGGAAAATGTATGAAGGTATTGAAAAAAGTAATGTCGTTTGTTTTGGCAGCCATGGTGGTGATGGTAACGGCAGTGAATGCAGATGCAGCAGAAGATTTCTCTGTCAGCAGCAATTATACGCCATGGGAAGAAAGTGGTTTTGATGTGTTGGCAGATGTAGGCACGGAATTGCAAAATGGTGAAAAAAAGGTAATAGGGAATTACACAATTGAGTATCAGGAAAAGGTTGTTTGTCTAACCTCTTATACAAATTCTTCTACCAAGAATTATGTAAGTACATCACATTACAATATTACCAATAATGGCAACGAACAGGAATGGTACAAGATTGAGCAGACCACCAACTATACTTACAATGGCAGAACGGTAAAAATAAATGCAGCAAGCTGCAATTTAAATGTCACAACTTATTATCCAGAGTGCAGTTATACGATAAATAAAAATACCATTGACAATTCAAGTAACACGGCTCCCACATATACCATTGGAGTAACAATGAAATTATCATCAAAATCCATTACGATAACAGATGTGGTAACTGCTTATGCAGATGGTACACATAGTAAAACCCATTATCAGTAAGGAGGCGTACTGGATGAAAAAACATAAAAATATATTGTTTTTTGTATTGGCATTGTCAGCCATGGTTGTTCTTGCTATTGTCGTAACTGCAAAGCAAATGCCCCTGACGGATAACAGTGAAGATGTATATATATACGAAGAAAATGAACTTGGTGGTGAGACAAATATCAGTTCTGAAAATTATGCTCCGACAGAGAAGTAAATTTTCGATTGCTAAATTTATATGAAAGAAAAATACAGGAACATTTTGCAGAACAGTGTATATAACAGACAAAGAACCATTGCCGCAGGCAATTTTGCATGGTTCTTTGCCTGTAACTATGAAGGTATTGGATAATTACGAAAATGTTGTAAAAATGTACAATTTCTACTAGACAAAACTTTCACAATGTATTAAAATTCTGATAGTGGACAATGACGTTTGAGAAAGGCACAGGAAAAATAGTTTTTTGTGCCTTTTTATACATTTTCACAAAATACCAAGTGAAAGCCCACTGTTTTGGTGGAAGAATCCCAGTGGGTGTGTTGTTTACAAGAAAACTATAAGGAGGATGACAAATGTCATACGTAGACGAGATTATTGAACAGGTAGTTCGCAAGAATCCCAGCGAGCCGGAGTTTCATCAGGCAGTTAAGGAAGTATTAGAATCCTTAAGAGCAGTTGTGGAAGAAAATGAAGAAAAATTTAGAAAAGATGCTTTATTAGAGAGATTAGTAGAGCCGGAAAGACAGATTAAGTTCAGAGTACCTTGGGTAGACGATAAGGGTCAGGTTCAGGTAAACACTGGATACAGAGTTCAGTTCAACAGTGCCATTGGACCTTATAAGGGTGGATTAAGACTGCATCCATCTGTAAACCTTGGAATTATCAAATTCTTAGGTTTTGAGCAGATTTTTAAGAATTCCTTAACAGGACTTCCAATTGGTGGAGGAAAAGGTGGTTCCGATTTTGATCCTAAGGGAAAATCAGATAGAGAAATTATGGCATTCTGCCAGAGTTTTATGACAGAATTATGCAAGTATATAGGAGCAGATACCGATGTGCCAGCCGGTGATATTGGTACCGGTGCAAGAGAGATTGGCTATATGTTTGGTCAATACAAGAGAATTAAAGGTGTATATGAGGGCGTATTGACAGGCAAGGGCTTATCTTACGGCGGCTCTTTGGCAAGAACAGAGGCAACAGGCTACGGTTTATTATATTTAACAGAAGAAATGTTAAAGTGCAACGGACATGATATGAAAGGCAAGATTGTATGTGTATCCGGTTCAGGTAACGTAGCTATTTACGCCACACAGAAGGCACATCAGTTGGGTGCTAAGGTGGTAACTGTATCGGATTCCACAGGCTGGGTATATGATCCGGAAGGAATTGATGTGGCGTTGCTGAAAGAAGTGAAGGAAGTGAAGCGTGCTCGTTTAACAGAGTATGCAGCAGCCAGACCAAGTGCAGAATATCATGAAGGACGGGGTGTATGGACAATCAAGTGTGATATTGCTCTTCCATGTGCTACTCAGAACGAATTGTTATTGGAAGATGCCAAGACATTAGTGGCGAACGGATGTATTGCGGTTGCAGAAGGTGCGAATATGCCTACCACTTTAGAGGCGACAGAGTACTTACAGGAAAATAAGGTATTATTTGCACCTGGTAAGGCTGCCAATGCCGGTGGTGTTGCAACCTCCGCATTGGAAATGTCTCAGAACAGCGAGAGATTAAGCTGGACATTTGAAGAAGTAGATTCTAAGTTACAGAATATTATGGTTAATATTTTCCATAATTTAGATGATGCTGCAAAGCGTTACAATGCAGAGGGCAACTATGTTGTAGGTGCTAACATTGCAGGCTTTGAAAAAGTTGTAGATGCTATGACTGCTCAAGGCATCGTATAGAATTAAATACCATTTCCTAATAAAAGAAGAAGCTGTCGCTTTCGTGATTAAAAAATCGTAAAGTGGCAGCTTTTATATATAGGAGGGAACTTTATGGTTAAAAATTTGTGGGAAACCAATTTGTTTGCTCAGATCAGTCAGCCGGAAATCGAGAAAATGCTTATGTGTTCCAAGTCATATCAAAAAAGCTATTCGCAGGGAGAGTATATTTTTTGTCAGGGGGACAAACCAGAAAAAATCTATTTGCTGCTGGCGGGCTATGTATATATAGCCAAGGACTTTGCCTCTGGAAAACGAGATGTGCTTTATGTGATAGAGGAGGGAAATGTATTCGGTGAGATGTTTCTTTTTGCTGATATGGATAAATATTGGTATGATGCTGTGGCAGCACGAGCCGTAACCCTGTTGGAGATTCCATGGGAATTTTTTTATCATTTTTGTGAAAATGCATGTTCCCACCATCAGATGCTGGTAAAAAATATGTTGGAAATTTTATCAAAAAAGGAATTTCACATTACCAAAAAACTTCATATTGTCAGTACCGCTTCCCTGAGAGAGCGGATTGCCATCTGGCTTATTGATTCCATGAACGAAGAAAAAACCGTAGAACTGCATATGAAACGGGAAGAACTGGCAGATTTTCTTGGAGTTGCCAGACCCTCCCTGTCCAGAGAATTAATGCGTATGCAGGCAGAAGGATTGATTCAGGTGGACAGGAGAAAGATTCAAGTGATGGATGTGAATGCAGTAGAAACACTATATAATTAAAATTTTCAGTGAAAATGTAACCATGGTTACATACAATCATGAAAAACCCTGTTATTATAATATCACAAACAAAGTTTGCAGAGTAACACACAATGGAAACTTGATGGAAAAGCTTGTCAGTGGACTGGCAACGGCAAAAGTCAAAGGTAACGTAACAGCAGCTGTAACTGCTCAATTTAGAATTGTGCATTTACTGCACAGTTACTCGCAGTTTATAAAATTGGAGGTAGATATTATGGAAAACACACAGCAGGTAGAGAATTTAGTAAATCTTTTAGATGGTTATGCCACCAAAGGAGGACATCATTTGAATGTCAATGTACTAAACAGAGATACTTTATTGGATGCCCAGAAGCATCCGGAAAATTATCCTCAGCTTACCATTCGTGTCTCTGGTTACGCTGTAAATTTTGTCAAACTTACACCAGAGCAGCAGGCAGATGTAATCTCTCGTACTTTTCACGAATCTGTTTAATGTTGTCAAAGCTGAGGCTGTTTCGTATGGAACTGGTTTATTGGGCGGATGGTAATTGGAATTACCCAAGAATTGTACATTTCCTGTAAAAGTTCTTGACACGGTTTACGTAAAGTAACATAATTAAATAGGAAGAAAAGAGAACAAGTAGCCACTGGTTACTTGTTTTCTATATGCAGATTTTCAAAGGAAGGTGGGAAGTGAGAAAAATTGACAAAGATACCTGCCTGAACGGCGGGAAGATTACAGCAGCAGCCATTGCGGCTATTTTGTTTTCCAATCTGCTAAAACTGCAATTTGCCCCCACTGCAGGAATCATTACTATTTTAAGCATTCAAAAGACAAAAAAGGAAACTCTGCACACAGCAGGCAGGAGAACGCTGGCATTTTTGATTGCTTTGCTGTTTGCCGCAGTCTGTTTTGGGATTATGGGCTTTGGGGTGACTGCTTTTGCGGTGTATCTGCTTCTGTTTTCTATGACATGCCTTTACTTTGACTGGACAGAGGCACTTGCCATGGATTCCGTATTGATAACCCATTTTTTAACGCAAAAGACCATGGAATGGTCTCTGCTGGTGAATGAAATGTTATTGTTTTTTATTGGTACATCTTTTGGAGTTTTGGCAAATTTGTATCTAAAACAAAAAAGGGAAGAATTTGAAGTACTGGCAGATAAGGTGGATGAAGAAATTTGCGGAATTTTAAAAAGAATGTCAGAAAGGCTTTTAGAATTCGATAAAAGCAGTTATAATGGGAAGTGTTTTCTTGCTATGGAAGAATTTGTGATGCGGGCAAAGGAAAGTGCTTACCGTAATTATAATAACCAACTGCTGGGTGCAGATCACAGAGAGATTGATTACATAAAAATGCGTGAGCAGCAGATTGAGGTGCTAAAACACATATATGACAGTATTAAGATGGTGCAAAGCATTCCAAGCCAGACAAAGAAAATAGCTGCGTTGATAGTTGAAATAGAGGCAGGCTATCACAAAGAAAATACAGTAGAGGGCTTTTTGCAGGAATTACAACAGCTTTTTCGAGAGATGGAACAGGAACCATTGCCCAAAGATAGAAAGGAATTTGAGGCAAGAGCCGTACTGTTTTATATGATGAAGCAATTAGAAGAATTTTTAATGCTGAAGAAAAGATATATGATGCAATACAAACAAGGAGGATTGAGTAGTGAATAAAAAAGTAACAGAAGACATATTTTATGTGGGAGTAGACGACACCACCATTGATTTGTTCGAAAGCCAGTATGTGGTTCCAGAGGGAATTTCCTATAATTCCTATGTGATTTTGGATGAAAAAATTGCCATTATGGATACGGCAGATCAGAGAAAAATTCAGCAGTGGTTTGAGAATGTGAAAGAGGTGCTGGGAGAACGCACACCTGAGTATCTGGTGGTATCTCATATGGAACCGGATCATGCATCAGGGATTCAAAAACTCACACAGGAATATCCCAAGATGCAGGTGGTGGGCAATTCCAAAACATTTCAGATGTATCAATCATTTTTTCAGGAAGACTTGTCAGACCGGGCTGTCATGGTGAAAGAGGGAGATACTTTATCTTTGGGCAGCCATGAATTGAACTTTGTAATGGCACCTATGGTCCACTGGCCAGAGGTAATGGTGGCATATGACAGTAAGGATAAAATTTTATTTTCCGCTGATGGTTTTGGAAAGTTTGGGGCATTGAACTGCAAGGAAAGACCAGACGAGTCACAGGCAGATGACTGGGCATGCGAGGCAAGGCGTTACTATTTTAATATTGTGGGAAAATACGGAATGCAGGTACAGAATTTGTTAAAAAAAGCGGCTGCCTTAGATATTCAGATGATTTGTCCGCTCCATGGACCAGTGCTTACAGAAAATTTGGGTTACTACATTGACAAATACAATACTTGGAGCAGCTATCAGCCAGAGGATTCAGGAATTCTAATTGCCTATGCATCCATTCATGGCAATACGAAAAAAGCCGCATTGAGACTGGCGGAAATTTTAGGAAGTAAAACAAAAGTGGTGGTTTCCGATCTTTCCAGAGAGGATATGGCAGAGGTGATAGAGGATGCGTTCCGCTATGACAGAATGGTGGTGGCAGCACCCACCTATGATGCAGGTGTATTCCCGGTCATGGAGGATTTTTTAAGACATTTAAAGTCCAAGGCATATCAGAAGCGTAAAGTGGGGGTGATTGAAAACGGTTCTTGGGCACCCATGTCGGGCAAAATTATGACAGGCATACTGTCAGAAATGAGAGAAATCAGCCTGCTGAACCCGGTGGTTACTATAAAATCATCTTTAAATCAGGAAAGTGAGCAGGCATTGCAGAAGCTGGCAGAGGAATTATTGTCAGACAAATAAAAGGTAAGGATGATCCAACTGTTTGGGAAAGTGGACAAAGAACCATTGCCGTAGGCAATGGTTCTTTGCTTGTCACTATGAAGGTATGTAATAGTTACTAATTATTTTGTGATTATAGTGCCGGTTCTTCCATGCAGTGCATCTTTTGCTTTGGAGAGAGAGGTGATAATGGCTTTCCTCTCTTCTTTCGAGGATACAAAATCCACACACGCTTGAATTTTGGGCAACATAGTTCCTTCGGAGAATTGGTTTTCTGCACTAAGCTTTACTGCCTGACTGCAGGAAAGGGTGTCCAGTGGTTCTTCGTCCTTGGTATCATAATTCATGCATACTTTGTCCACATTAGTTAATATCATGAATAAATCTGCATTTACCATATGTGCTAATTTAGCAGCAGCAATATCCTTTTCAATCACAGCACTGGCACCCTTTAACAGATGGTTCTGTTCCATTACCGGAATGCCGCCGCCGCCGCAGGCAATTACCACATGACCGGCATTGGCAAGGGTTTTGATAGAATCAATTTCTACGATATCTAAAGGCTTAGGTGCAGCCACAATCTTTTTAAAGCCGCCTTCTACTGCCACTACAACATTTCCTTTTTCCACTTCCATATCTGCCTGCTCCTTTGTCAACAGTCTGCCGATAACTTTAGTTGGCTCAAAGAACGCATCATCATAAGGATCTACCTGTACCTGTGTAATAATAGTACAAACCGGACGAACAATTCCCCGTTTCAGCAGTTCCCCGCGAAGGGAATTTTGTAAGTCATAACCGATATAGCCTTGGCTCATGGCATCGCAGATGGCAAGAGGAGCTACTGTATACTCTGCATTTCGTTTGCTGAAATCACGGATAGCGGCATCAATCATGCCTACCTGCGGTCCATTGCTGTGGGTGATGATAAGCTGATGTCCATCTTCAATTAAATCTGCAAGTGCGATGGCAGTTTGGGCAACGGCTTTCTGCTGTTCCGGAAGAGTTTTTCCCAATGCCTTTCTTCCTAAGGCAACTACAATTTTTTTCTTTTCCATAAATAGTCCTCCAATCATTTATTGCTGGAACTTGTAACTGTTCTATCATTTCAAAGTTACAAGCTGATATTCACAAGTTTTGTATTTGATTATCCCGTAGATATATCTGCATATCCGCTTGACTTCAGATCCATTCTATGTATTATATCATATTTTTTATGGAAATCCTAGAAAAAAGTATCATGAATTGGATGAATCGGATGGTTATTGACGAAAGGGAAAAGAATAGATTATACTATAATGGTTATATCATGAAATTAAGTTAGAAAAGAGGATAACAAATTGCGTAAAAATATATCAAAGTGGTGGCTGGCAGGAACCATGGCAATGTTTCTTACCGGCTGTACCTTCTCACAGGAACAGGAAAACAACAATGTTGCTCTTGGCATGAATGCCATAGAGCAGCAGGCTTACGATACGGCAGTGGAATATTTTAATGGAAGTATTGCAGAGGGAAAGAATTTGGAATTATCATACCGGGGATTGGGTATGGCGTATATGAATCAGGGAGATTATCAGCAGGCAAGGGATGCCTTTATACAGGCATTGCAGAGTGCCTCCGGAGGTGTGGGAAAGCTGGAAGTAGATATTTCCTGTTATCTGGCATCTGCCTATTATCATCAGGGAGATTATCAGAATGCACTGGAAACCTATAATAATGTGCTGGAATTGGAGAAGAAAAACGGAGATCTTTTTTATTTGCGGGGGGTAGTAAATCTATCAGCAGGCAATCAGGAGGCTGCCCTTGGGGATTTTGACAAATCCATTTCTCTGGACAGTAAAAATTATGATCGTTATATCAATATTTATCAGGAATTAAAGCAGGCAGGAGACACGGAAAAAGCTCTATCCTATTTAAGTCAGTGTGAATCTCTGCTGACAAACAAACAGCAGTATGAAAAGGGAAGAATTTTATACTATATGGAAGATTATAACGGTGCCGTTTCTGCCTTAGAATCTTTATCCCAAGCAGGAGATAATAAAGCTACCCTTTATCTTGGCAAGGCATATGAAGCATTGGGGGATATGAATTATGCTGCATCCTTGTACGAAACTTATTTAACCAAGGATGAGAACAATGGAGAGGTGTACAATCAGCTGGGACTCTGCAAACTCTCCATGGGGGCATATGAGGAAGCCTTGAGCTGTTTTCAAAAGGGGATTCAAACAGGAGATGTTTCTGTTATGCAGGAACTTTTATTTAATGAGGCATCTGCCTATGAATATGTGTCAGATTTTTCCACTGCCAAGACAAAGTTTTCGGAATATCTGGCAAAGTATCCCAAGGATACCAATGCAATGAGGGAATATGAGTTTTTAAAATCCAGATAACACAACAAACAGTGCTCCATAATATAAAAAGAAATTCTTGTGACAAAATTATGTAGACAAGAAAAGTCAATAGTAAAAAGAAGAAATTTTAAGGGAAAAACTTTGGTAAATTTTTACCAAAAAAGAAAAGTAAATAGGTATTAGGTACTAAATGGAAAAACACTATATCTTGTAATGGAAAAACATTATATGTGAAGATATAGTGTTTTTTCTGTTGACTGACTATTGGAAATCTGTTACAATTTTTTCTACAAGACAATGATGTTTTAGAAGAGCATTTCAGGGTCTGAAAAGAGAATATTGTGAATCAATATGAAAATGCAGTAGTTGTTGTGTGCAGGACTGTGCATGTGTTGCACAGTCTGTGAAAAGACATGGATAAAAAAGCCAAAGGTGTTTTTCTTTTGATTTTTTATCTACTGGTTAAAGTGCAAAACAGCTGCAAAATGCCTTTTCAGTAGAGCAGGAAAGGATGAGTGACGTGTTTCAGGTAATAAAACGGGATGGGCAGGAGACAGAATTTGATTTAGAAAAGGTGAGTGCAGCCATCACCAAGGCATTTGATGCCACAGATAAGAATTACAATCAGGATATTATAGAATTGCTTTCTTTGCGTGTTACGGCAGATTTTAACGGGAAGATTGTGCAGGATAAAATCCATGTGGAGCAGATTCAGGACAGTGTGGAAAAGGTTTTGGAACAGGCAGGCTACACAGAGGTGGCAAAGGCTTACATTCTCTATCGCAAACAGAGGGAGAAGCTAAGAAACGTTCATGCCACTATTTTGGATTACAAGGATGTGGTGAACAGCTATGTGAAAGTGGAGGATTGGCGTGTAAAGGAAAATTCCACCGTAACCTACTCAGTAGGCGGTTTGATTTTAAGCAATTCCGGAGCAGTAACGGCCAATTACTGGCTGTCGGAGATTTACGATGATGAGATTGCCAATGCACACAGAAACGCAGAGATACATATCCATGATCTGTCGATGCTCACCGGCTATTGTGCAGGCTGGTCTTTAAAGCAGTTGCTGAAAGAAGGTTTGGGAGGGGTTCCGGGTAAAATTACGGCAGCACCAGCAGCACATTTATCCGTGCTTTGCAATCAGATGGTGAATTTTCTGGGGATTATGCAGAATGAATGGGCGGGAGCACAGGCATTTTCCTCCTTTGACACTTATTTAGCACCCTTTGTGAAGGTGGATCATCTGTCTTATGGGGAAGTGAAAAAGTGTATTGAAGCCTTTATTTATGGTGTGAATACTCCAAGCCGCTGGGGTTCACAGGCACCGTTTACCAATATTACATTGGACTGGACAGTACCGGGAGATTTGGCAGAGCTGCCAGCCATTGTGGGCGGAAAAGAAATGAATTTCTGCTACAAGGATTGTAAGAAGGAAATGGATATGATTAATAAGGCATTTATCGAAATTATGATTGAGGGAGATGCCAACGGAAGAGGATTTCAGTATCCCATTCCAACCTATTCCATCACTAGGGATTTTGACTGGTCCGATACCGAAAATAATCGTCTGCTTTTTGAGATGACGGCAAAATATGGAACACCTTATTTTTCCAATTACATTAACAGTGATATGGAGCCAAGTGATGTGCGCAGTATGTGCTGCCGACTCCGTTTGGATTTGCGGGAGCTGCGCAAGAAAATGGGAGGCTTCTTTGGTTCTGGGGAAAGCACCGGATCTGTGGGTGTCGTAACCATCAATATGCCTCGAATTGCTTATCTTGCCAAGGATGAGGCTGACTTTTACAAGCGGCTGAATAAGCTGATGGATATATCTGCCCGTTCTTTAAGGGTAAAGCGGGAGGTGATCAGCAAGCTGTTGGAAGAGGGCTTATATCCTTACACGAAAAAATATCTGGGAACCTTTGAGAACCATTTCTCTACCATCGGTTTGATTGGAATGAATGAGGTAGGATTAAATGCCAAGTGGCTTCGGAAGGATATGACTCATTGGGAGACACAGGAATTTACCAGAAATGTATTAAATCACATGAGAGAGCGACTGTCGGATTACCAAGTGCAGTATGGGGATTTGTATAATCTGGAGGCAACCCCGGCAGAGTCCACCACCTACCGTCTGGCAAAGCATGACAAAGCCAAATATGGAGATATTATCACGGCAGGAAAAGAGGGAGATACCCCTTATTACACTAACAGTTCTCATTTGCCGGTGGATTATACCGCAGATATATTTGATGCCTTGGACATACAGGATGAATTGCAGACACTGTATACCTCAGGAACTGTCTTTCATGGATTTTTAGGAGAGAAGCTTCCTGATTGGAAAGCAGCCGCATCCTTGGTTCGAAAGGTTGCAGAGAATTACCGCCTGCCTTATTATACCATATCGCCCACTTATTCTATTTGTAAGGATCACGGCTACATAGCAGGTGAGCATTTCCAATGTCCCCATTGCGGGCATAAAGCAGAGGTATACAGCCGTATTACCGGTTACTACCGTCCGGTACAGAACTGGAATGAGGGAAAGGTACAGGAATACAATAATCGTAAGCTCTATGAGCCAGAGCACTCCACATTAAATAAAGTGAAGAAAAAAATTGTAACCATTTCCAAAGATAAGGTGGATATTCGCCCGGCAGAGGATGTGAAGTATTTGTTTACCACTAAAACCTGCCCCAACTGTGTGATTGCAAAGGAGTACTTAAAAGAAGAGCAGTATGAGCTGATCGATGCGGAAGAGCAGCCGGAATTGGCAGGAAAGTACGGTGTTATGCAGGCACCAACCCTTGTGGTAGTGGAAGACGGAAGAAGTAAAAAGTATGTGAATGTTTCCAATATTAAAAAGTATGCAGAACAGAATGTGGAGATGGTGATTTCCTAGCTGAATATGGAAAAAACAAGAACAAAAAAGAAATAAGGGAATGATTCTATACCGTCTGTGAGAAAACGCAGATGAAAGAAATCGAAAATCGTTACTGTGGACAGAATACCTGTGACAGTAACGATTTTGCATATTCCTGTGAAATTGAAAAACAGTTGTAACTGTTCCGTAGGTCTGTGCATTTACTGCACAGACCGTAAGAAAAAGTGGATATAACAGGCAAAGAACCATTGCCGTAGGCAATTTTGCATGGTTCTTTGCTTGTAACTATGAAGGTACTGAATAGTTACAAACAGTTTTAGAAGTCTCAAGAAAGGATGGGGTGTATGGAGAAAACTTTGCGGAAGGTAAGGGGATGTATTCTGCTTCTTGCGATGGGAGGACTGCTGATAGCATGGCAGCTGCAGACCATACAGGCTGAGGCGGCATATCAGCAGAAATTGACTCTTTTGTTAGGAGAAACCCGCACGGTTTCCTTAGGGAAAAATGTTTCCAATAAAAGATATCAGTGGAGTTCCAACAATAAAAACTGTGTTACAGTCAATAAAAATGGAAAGATAACTGGGAAAAAGAAAGGAATTGCAGTCGTTACTGCCAAAAGAGGAAAGAAACAGTTCAAGATTAAAGTTACCATAAATAATCAGGTGGATCTGATTATCTTTGCAGGTCAGAGTAATATGAGCGGCGGGGGAAATGCGGCACTGGCACCTACGGTAATTCCAGGTGCAGGCTATGAATACCGCAGTGTCACGGCACCAAACAGTTTGAAAGCCATCACGGAACCCTTTGGTAAAAAAGAAAACAGCGGCAATTTAAATGACCAGAATTATAAACAGGGCTCTTTGGTGAGCAGTTTTGTAAATGCATATTATAGAAAGACGAAAGTACCAGTGGTGGCAGTTTCTGCCACCAGAATCGGTTCTTCCACCTTTTTTTGGAAAGATACGTTAGTAAAAGAGGCAGAGGAGAGGTACAAAAAGGCAAACTCCTATCTGAAAAAGAGAAAATTAAAGATCCGTCACCGCTATGTGGTGTGGTATCAGGGGGAAGCTGAGGGAATCTATAAAGTACCAGGGGGAGTTTATTCTGATAATATGAAAGAAATTGAAAAATATTTTCATCAGAATTGTAAGATTGAGAAGTTCTTTGTGATACGGATTGGAAAATATTTTGGTACAGAGTTTCAAAGTGATACCAGTGCAAATCTATATGATGAGATAATCCGAATGCAGACGAAGTTGTGTCTGACGGATGACAATTTTGTACTGGTTTCCGTGAAAGCTGCAAGCTTTCAGAGAGAGGATTATAATCCGGAAGGGCTGCACCTGAACCAGAAAGCCTTAAACCGATTGGGTACAGATGCCGGAAAAAATACGGCATATTATGTAAAAAATAAAAAACAGCCTTCCATGTACGATGGATACTTGAACATGAGGATTCCGGTGAACTAAAGATGAAAAGCATCGCTCTACGTTATCAAATTCCAAGAGGGATAAAAAGCAAAAATCGCCCTTATATATTTTTCCTTCCCTGACGATATAAGTAAAAAAGTAACTGTTCAGTAGGTCTGTGCATTTACTGCACAGACCGTAAGAAAAAGTG
>CAMWHJ010000036.1 GCA_947174015.1 uncultured Lachnospiraceae bacterium
CTGTGCATTTACTGCACAGACCGTAAGAAAAAGTGGATATAACAGGCAAAGAACATTGCCGTAACAGGAAGCCAAAGGCTGAACTGTTACACGGTGTCCGAAAATATTTTTATATCTATTGACAAATAGATCATTCCATTGTATTATTGTACTATAAAAACAATACAATAATACAAGAAAGGAGACACATTATGGCATGGAACTTAAATGCAGACCGTCCCATCTATGCCCAGCTGATAGAGCACATTCAACAGCAGATTGTAGCTGGTGTCTATAAGCCGGGGGAGCGGATTCCAGCAGTGCGTGAGTTGGCAGCGGAAGCTTCCGTGAATCCCAATACCATGCAGAAGGCATTGGCAGAATTGGAACGTATGGGATTGTTGTATTCCCAGAGAACCAGTGGAAGATTTGTAACAGAGGATGAGGCAATGATTCAGCACATCAAGGAGAATTTGGCAGCAGTACAGATTCAGCAGTTTATACAGGCTATGGGTCAACTGGGATTTGATATCAACGAGAGCATATCTTTGTTAAAAGAAACACAAAGAAATTGAAAGGGGTAAACGAATGAGTTATTTGATTGAATCCAACCATCTTAGTAAGAATTTTGGAAATACACAAGCACTTACGGATATTAATCTTAGAATTGAGAGGGGCAGAATTATAGGGCTTTTGGGACCAAATGGCAGCGGTAAAAGTACACTGATTAAGCTTATCAATGGATTGATAACACCCACAATAGGAGAGGTGTTTATTGATGGGAATGAGCCGGGGGTAGAGACAAAGAAAATAATTTCTTACCTGCCGGAGCGAACTTATTTAAATGAATGGATGCGTGTCAGGGAACTGTTAGATTACTTTGGAGATTTTTATGAGGATTTCCGGAGAGAACGGGCAGAGACCATGTTGAAAAATTTAAATATTGGTTTGGAAGATAAGCTTAAGACCATGTCTAAGGGTACCAAAGAAAAGGTACAGCTTATTTTGGTAATGAGCCGGGATGCATCACTTTATATTTTAGATGAGCCCATTGGAGGGGTGGATCCAGCGGCCAGAGATTATATTTTAAAAACAATTATCGGAAATTATAATGAAAATGCAACCGTGCTGTTGTCCACACATTTGATTGCAGATATTGAAAACATTTTGGACGAAGTGATTTTTTTACAATATGGTCAGATACGTTTCCATGCAGCCGTGGATGATATCCGCAGTAAGGAAGGGAAAAGTATTGATCAGCTGTTTCGGGAGGTATACAGATGTTAGGAAAATTGATAAAACATGAGTGGAAGGCAGTGGCAAAGATTTTAGGCTTTCTTCATTTGGCATTGATTGGTATGGCAGTGCTTGGAAAGATATTAGTCAGCATAGACTTTATAGAGGAACTGGATTTTATCAGGGGCGGTCTTTTGCTTGTCTATATTATCTCTGTGATGGCAATCGGCATAGGAACCCATATATTTTTGGCAATGCGGTTTTATAAAAATATGTATACCGATGAAGGCTACTTAAGCTTTACGCTGCCGGTGAAGCCCTGGCAGCATTTAATATCAAAACTTTTGGTGGCAGCTGCATGGATTGTAATTGATGTGATTGCCATTGTAATATCCGTGTTCATTCTTGTGATGTATCAGGGAATGTGGCAGGAAATGGCGGATTCCCTTGGTACCATTACAGAGAATTCTCAAGAGATTACATGGAAACCCTTAGTGATTGGTGTGGAGACCCTGCTGGAGGCTTTCTTTGGCATGATAATGACAATTTTAATGTACTACTTTTCCATTTCTGTGGGTCAGCTCTTTAAGACACATAAGCTGTTAGCCTCAGTGGTGATATTTGTAGTTACCTTTAATGTGCTTCGGATTATCAGCGTGATTGTAACCGGAATTGCCATGTATGCCTCTATAAATGGTATGGACAATGTTAACAATTTCTATCTTAGTTTTGTAGGCATGGGATTGGTACAAACATTGGCGTTCTGTGTGATTTTCTGGTGCAGCTGCCAGTATATTATGACCAAAAGATTGAATTTGGAATAAGGGGCAACAAGCCTTTTCGGGAAAGGTTTACAAAAGTATAATTGACGAAATGGAGAGAAAGTGTTATGATCTAGCAATAATTTTAAGAGGAGCGTATTACCAATGAAACAATTAATCAAAAAACTATTTGCCCCCATTTTTCTGGTTTGTCTTTGTGTGGTCAGTCTTACCGGGTGCGAAAAGGCAGTTGCCTTAGACGTGAAAGTAGGGGATGCCGCATTTTCACTTCGGGATACGATTTCCAGCTTATATGATCAGGGACTTTGTATTGTGGAAGGGTTAGATAAAAAGGTGGAACTGTCTGATTTAGGCACCTTGACTTCGAGAACAAAATCTATGGACATATATAGTATAGGTGCACCGAAGGAGGATGGTGTGGGATTTACTGGTATTTATGTTTATGTATACAATGATGGTCTGAAAGAGGCATCCATTGGTGATTGTCAGATTTACAGAATTACATATTCTAACAGAAATAAAGTATATGATGGCGATATCTATTTTGGCGATATACATATGGATGACACCAAACCATCGGATGCTTTGGACAAAATGGATGCATTAGGTATTGCATTGAGAGATAAAGACAAGGAAAATACAGACAAATTCTGCAGTGATGAATCTGGATATTTTGTATTAAAAAGAATTGGAAACTTAATGTATGAGTTAAAATCCAATGTCTCTTACTCGGAACCAGAAGAAATTGATTATACTCAATATACAGATGAAAATGGCGATATAGATTATGAGGCTTACGAGGCAGCCATGGAGGAAGCACAGGCGGCTGTTACTTCAGAACTTTATGTGACAGAATTTGAATATGAATATATTTTAAAGACAAATTAATAAAAATAAAAACGAATTCTTTATCAGATTGTATCTGGACAATTATAAGCAGATAGATGAGGCAGCCCAAACAATATGCGATATTGATCAATTGCTTTCTTTTGAATAAATATGATCCGGAATAACCTTAAATGCAAAACGAAAGGTCAGCCAGACCAGAAAAACGAAAAGGTGGATATGAGGGACAAAAATGTCATTAAGAATCTTGACAGAAAAATCTTTGGCTGATAAAATGCATATAGGCAAGGAAGTCTTAACAGGGCATTCCTTGCCTGTTTTGCTATAATAGAAAGTGCAGAAAAGGAACAGTTGCAAATTGACATGGTTCTGATTCCCTGCTATGATAGTACAGGATATCAGGCTGATGGAAAAGGAGTGGATAATATGAGTAAATACACCAAAAAAGATATCATAAAGCTAGTTGAAGAAGAGGATGTGGAATTTATCCGCTTACAGTTTACAGATATGTTTGGCACGTTGAAAAATGTTGCAATCACGTCAAGTCAGTTGGAGAAAGCCTTAAATAACAAATGTATGTTCGATGGTTCTTCCATTGAGGGTTTTGTGCGGATTGAGGAAAGTGATATGTATTTATACCCGGATTTGGATACCTTTGTCATTTTTCCATGGAGACCCCAGCAGGGCAAGGTGGCACGTCTGATTTGTGATGTGTATCGCCCGGATGAAAAACCCTTTGAAGGGGATCCCAGATATGTGCTGAAAAAGGAACTTGCCAAGGCAGAAGCACTGGGATATGAGTTTAATGTGGGACCAGAGTGTGAATTTTTCCTATATCATACCGATGACGATTCTCGCCCCACCACCATTACCCATGAAAACGCAGGCTACTTTGATTTGGGTCCGGTGGATTATGGTGAAAATGCAAGACGTGATATGGTATTAACTTTGGAGGATATGGGATTTGAAATTGAGGCATCCCATCATGAGGTGGCTCCGGCACAGCATGAGATCGATTTCAAATATGATGAGGCACTTGCCACGGCAGATAATATTATGACCTTCAAACTGGCAGTGAAGACCATTGCCAAGCGACATGGACTCCATGCCACCTTTATGCCGAAACCAAAGGCAGGAATCAATGGTTCCGGTATGCATACCAATATGTCTTTGTATAAAAATGGAAAGAATGCCTTTTATGACCCAGAGGATGCCAATGGCTTAAGTAAAGAGGCATATTACTTTATTGGTGGTATTATGAGGCATATTGGAGCAATTACAGCCATTGCCAACCCCTTGGTAAATTCTTATAAGAGACTTTTGCCGGGCTTTGAGGCACCTGTATATGTGGCTTGGTCGGCAAAAAATCGAAGTCCATTGATCCGTATTCCGGCAGCAAGAGAAGAGGGAACCAGAATTGAACTTAGAAGCCCGGATCCCGCAGCCAATCCGTATTTATTGCTGGCGGTCTGTCTGGCATCAGGCATTGACGGCATAGAGAATCAGATTGAGCCCCCTGCCGGCGTGGATAGAAATATTTTTGATATGACACAGGAAGAAAAGGATATGGAAGGTATTAAGGCATTGCCGGCACAACTGATGGATGCAGTGTATGCATTGGAGAAGGATCCTTTTATTCAGGAGGTACTGGGGGCACATATCTCCCAGAAGTATATAGAATCTAAGAAAAAAGAATGGGAAGAATACATCAGTCAGGTGACATCTTGGGAAACAGACAGTTATCTTTATCGCATTTAATGTTTTTTGTACAAAAATCAGTAAAAATGTACCGGATAAGGAGGCAGAAAGTTGACTGGCATAATCGTAGTTTTTCCAAAGGCGGAAGATGCTAAAAATATCCGAAATGTTTTGACGCGAAATGGATTTCATGTGATTCTAACATGCACTACAGGAGCGCAGGCACTTCAGCAAATGGATCATCTGGAGAGCGGTATTATTGTATGTGGATATAAAATGGCAGATATGATATACTCACAGTTGAGGGAGTATATGCCCAAAGGGTTTGAAATGCTTTTGGTGGCATCCCAGAATCTATGGAGTGAATGTTCCAACAGCAATTTAGTATGTCTTGCAATGCCAATCAAGGTTCATGAACTGGTAAATACCCTACAAATGATGGTTCAAACCCAAGATAGAAGAAAGAGAAAGGTCAAGCAGAAAAGCAAAATAAGAACACCTGAGGAGCAGGCATTCATCACAGATGCCAAGCATCTTTTGATTGAGCGAAATAATATGACAGAAGAGCAGGCTCATCATTACATACAGAAATGCAGTATGGACAACGGTACGAATATGGTGGAAACTGCACAGATGATTTTAAGTTTGATGCATGGATAATGGGTAAGAGAAAGGGAGTGAAGTATGAAATTTACAAAAATGCATGGTTTGGGCAATGACTATATCTATGTAAATGGTTTTGAAGAAAAAGTAAAAAACAAATCAAAGGCGGCAAAGCTTGTCAGTGACCGTCATTTTGGCATAGGATCTGATGGATTGATTTTTATAAATCCCTCCAGGGTGGCTGACTTTGAGATGGAGATGTATAATAGTGACGGCTCCAGAGCGGAGATGTGTGGAAATGGTATTCGTTGTGTAGCAAAGTATGTGTATGACTTTGGTTTGACAGAGAAAACAGAAATCAGCATTGAGACATTGGGTGGTATCAAGTATCTGAATTTGAATGTTTCCCAGGGCAGAGTGAAAGAAGTAACTGTTGATATGGGCGAACCAGAGTTAGTGCCGGCTAATATCCCAGTGATTTCTAAGTTGGAGAGAGTTGTCAGTGAAGATATATCTGTGGATGGGAAGGTTTATCAGATAACAGCGGTTTCCATGGGAAACCCCCATGCGGTGGTTTTTTATGACGGTATAGATAAAATGGAAATCGAGAAGTTAGGTCCCAAATTTGAAAATCACAATCAATTCCCCAATCGTATTAATACAGAGTTTGTAGAGGTCTTAGACAGAGAACATGTATCCATGCGGGTATGGGAGCGCGGAGCAGGGGAAACCCTCGCCTGTGGTACTGGTGCCTGTGCAGTGACAGTGGCTTGTATTTTAAATGGATTGACAGAATCCGAAGTTCGGGTTACATTATTAGGTGGAGATTTGCTTATTCAATGGAATAAGGAAAATAACAGAGTTTACATGACAGGACCGGCAGAGACTGTTTTTACCGGTGAAATAGATTTAGAAGAATCGTGCTCGTAGGATAGAAAATAGTTGCGAGGATAAGATGTAAACAGATTTTAGGAGGAAAAAGAGAATGGCAAAAGTAAATGACAATTATTTGAAATTACCGGGAAGTTACTTATTTTCCACAATCGGTAAGAAGGTAAGTGCGTTTCAGGCGGCAAACCCTGACAAGGCAGTGATCCGCCTTGGTATCGGTGATGTGACACAGCCTTTGGCACCGGCGATTATTGATGCACTTCATTCGGCAGTGGATGAAATGGGGAATGCGGAAACTTTTCGGGGTTATGCACCGGATTTGGGTTATGAATTTTTGAGAAATGCCATTGTAGAAAACGATTATAAAGCAAGAGGATGCACCATTGAAGCAGATGAAATCTTTGTGTCTGACGGGGCAAAGTGTGATTCTTCCAATATTCAGGAGATATTTAGTTTAGACAATAAAATCGCTGTCTGTGATCCGGTGTATCCGGTTTATGTGGATTCCAATGTTATGGCTGGAAGAACAGGAACTTATGATACAAAAAGCGAGACATGGAGTGATGTGATCTATATGCCATGTTTGGAGGAAAACGGATTTGCACCGGAACTGCCAAAGGAAACCCCGGATTTAATATATTTGTGTTTCCCAAACAATCCCACAGGTGCCACCATCACAAAGTCCCAGTTGCAGGAATGGGTGGATTATGCCAATAAGACAGGGGCAGTGATTATCTATGATGCGGCATACGAGGCATACATTTCAGAAAGCGATGTACCCCATTCCATTTATGAATGTGAGGGAGCAAGAACTTGTGCCATCGAGTTAAAGAGTTTCTCCAAGAATGCAGGTTTTACGGGCGTGCGTTTGGGCTACACAGTAATTCCAAAGGAATTGAAATGTGGTCAGACAGCTTTGCATGGGCTTTGGGCAAGACGTCATGGCACCAAATACAATGGAGCACCTTATATTGTGCAGCGTGCAGGGGAAGCAGTTTATTCAGAGGCAGGCAAAGCACAATTAAAGAAACAGGTGGCCTATTATATGAATAATGCAAAGATTATTAAGGAGGGCTTAAAAGATGCAGGCTTTACTGTATCCGGTGGTGTGAATGCTCCATACATATGGTTAAAGACACCAGATAAGATGACTTCTTGGGACTTCTTTGATTATTTGTTAGAAAAAGCCAACGTGGTAGGTACCCCGGGTTCCGGATTTGGACCAAGCGGAGAAGGTTATTTCCGTCTCACTGCCTTCGGAACCTACGAAAATACATTAGCGGCCATTGAAAGAATAAAAGCGTTATAGTTTCATGCTTTTAAGAGGCAGCCTTGGGGCTGCCTCTTAAAAGTTACAAGAATGTTACAAAAAATTAGGTAAAATAACGAAAATTCTATTTTGTATTGTAATAATTACAAAAAAAATGTATTATATATTTAAGTACATAAACTTATACACAATACAAAAAGGGGAAAATTATGAGCAAATTATATATTGTAATTCCAGCTTACAATGAAGAGGAAAATATTATTGATGTTATCAATGACTGGTATCCTGTGGTGGAAAAGGTTGGCGGTGAAAGCAGGTTGGTAATTATCAATGATGGAAGCAAAGATAAAACTTATGATATGATGCAGAAAATTAAGAAAGAAAAGAAGTTAAAGCTTTTTGAGCCTATGACAAAGGATAACAGCGGTCATGGTGCTACCATACTCTATGGATATCATTATGCCATTGATCAGGGAGCAGACTATATTTTTCAGACGGATTCCGATGGGCAGACTCTGCCGGAGGAATTTTGGCAGTTTTGGCAGGAGAGAGAGCAGTATGATATGCTCATCGGACATAGAAATAAAAGACAGGACGGTTCCTCCAGAGTGTTTGTAACCAAGACTTTAAAATGGGTGATTCGTTTTTGCTTTGGTGTCAAGGTTACAGATGCTAATACACCTTTTCGTTTGATGAAGGTGGATACGCTGAAACAGTATATTGGACTAATTCCAAAGGATTACAATTTATCAAATGTGATTATATCGGTTATTTATGCCAAGCGGGGATTGGCGGTTAAATACATACCAATTACCTTCCGTCCAAGACAAGGCGGTGTGAATTCCATTAACCTGAAAAGGATTTTCGGCATTGGAAAGCAGGCATTGAAAGATTTTAGGGTAATTGGAAAAACAATCTAATAAAGGTGGTAAAATGAAAAAAGAATTACAAAGCGAAAAAATTATTACCAGCATTCTGCTGGCATGTTTGGTGTTTGGATTTATTGCTTGCAGTGTGCTTCTGGGAGAAGATTTTGGCAAGGTGGTTCTCTGGTGGGCAACCATGCTTGTGTTGGGAATTATCTGTATGCCATTGACCTACACCTTATTCCGTAAATTTGTGGATTTCGGATGGGTGTTTTCCAAATCTATTTCCTTGGCATTGGCAGCATGGCTGATGTGGGTGCTGGCATCCATTCATATTATGAAATTCAGCAGAGTAAGCTGTATTATTGTATGTATTATTGTGTTGGTATTGAATCTTTTGCTGTATTTTTTTGTATATACAAAACAGGGTAAGAACATGATTGCCGGTGGAAAACAGGAGAAAACAGCCATCAGCGGAGAAAAAAACTTTACATTTGGCTTAAAGAATATAAATGCCATACTCTTTGGCGAGGTTCTGTTCTTTTTGATGTTTATGTATTGGTGTTATTTAAGAGGCTTTAATCCAAGTGCTTATGGAACAGAAAAGTTTATGGACTTCGGTTTTATGAAGATTATGGAGCGTTCGGATTATATGCCGCCTCAGGATTTGTGGCAGTCTGGTGTAGACCTGAATTATTACTATGTGGGACAGTTTGTGGCAACCTTTCTGTCGAAACTTTCCGGTATCGGAGTGGAATATGGCTACAATCTGTTTTTAATGACCATTGCAGGCTTATCCTTTGCACTTGTGTATTCACTGGTGCGAAGCTGTTTTGAACAGTTGACTTTTGAGAAATTGAAGATCGTGCGTCCTTTTGGGATCTTTGCAGGTCTTGTCAGTGCTGTGGCTGTGGTATTTGCAGGAAACGTCCATTATATTATTTATGGTGTGTTAAGACCATGGCTGCAGAGATTTACCGGTGTGGAGGAAACTTCTTACTGGTTTCCGGATGCCACCAGATATATTGGCTACAATCCGGATGTGCCGGATAAGACCATTCACGAATTTCCGTGTTATTCTTTTGTACTTGGAGATTTACACGCACATGTGATTAATATTATTTTTGTGGTGACTGTACTGGGCGTTCTGTTTGCATGGCTTTTATACCGCAAAGATTTGATGAAAAGTGGGAAAGAGTACTCTTTGGTGAAGGAGATATTTGCACCTCATATTTTGCTGTTGGGATTTTTCATTGGATTTTTCCATACCACAAATTTTTGGGATTTCCCTATTTATTATGTGGTCAGTGGTGCCGTGATTTTGTTCTCCAATATAGTCCTTTGCAATTTTAATAAATATACTTGGATTATGACGGCAATTCATGGAGTGTTGGTGTTCGCCATTGGAACCATTGTATGTCTGCCTTTTACCTTGGCATTCAATCAGATTTCCACAGAAATCAAATTCTGTGACAAGCACTCTGCATGGTATCAGTTGGCGATTCTCTGGGCATTACAGATGATTGTTGTTGTGGTTTATATTGCCAACATGATTTATCGAAATGCCAAGGCAGGGTTGTTGAAAAAGAATGGCAAAGTAAATGTGATTGCAAGATTTTTTGATTCCATGCAGGCAGCAGATTTATTTATGTTTGTCATTGGTCTTTGTGCCATCGGTCTTACTTTTATGCCGGAAGTGATTTATGTAAAGGATATTTACGAGGGAGATTACTCCAGAGCAAATACCATGTTTAAACTCACCTATCAGGCATATATTATGTATGGAATTGTCATGGGGTATGCTTTGACAAAACTGGTTATTCAGGGAAGAGGTATCATCAAGAGATTTTCCATCGTAGCATTTGCAGTGTGGGTTGGAACGGTGTTCTATTTTAACCAGTCCATTGATTCTTGGTTTGGCGGACATGAGTCCAGAGATAATTATCAGGGACTGGATTCCACTGCTTTTGTGGAGAATGAGAATTATGCCGATTTTGAGGGAACCAACTGGCTAAATGAGAATATAGAGGGAGTTCAAGTGGTTTTGGAGGCAAACGGTGACAGCTATACCTTCTACAATCGTGTCTCTGTGCTGACAGGATTGCCCACAGTGATGGGATGGCATACCCATGAGTGGCTGTGGCAGAGTGATGGCAGCGGCGATTTTCCTGCCTCTGTGGATGAACGCATCAATGATGTGAGCAGTATCTACAATACCACAGATGCAGCCTTGGCTCAGTCTATTATTGAGAAATATGATATTTCCTATATTTATATTGGAAAATGTGAATATGAGAAATTCCCGGCTATGAATACTGAGTTTTTAACAGGTCTGGGGGAAGTGGTCTTTGAAACTACCACGGATATGAATATTAATGTGGATGGAGCAGATCAGACTTTGAGTAAGACAACGTATATTGTAAAAGTGAATCGTTAAAAATGAGATTGAAAACTTGCAAAAACCTACAACTATGGCTTGCAAAATAAATATATGTGTGCTATGATTTACAATAGTTTGGTGGAATATGTTTTCTGCCGTATAGAAAAAGGCGAGGAAAGAGACTCTTTACATGGAACTTTACAGGAAATCGGCGTCACCGACTGAGAGCGCTGAGAAAGGAATTGTAAGCGGGAACACTCTGGAGCTGTCTGTCGGAACAAGCCATTTTTACGGAAACGGTGGAGTAGGGCAGAACGCAGACACAGCGTTAAGTGGTGAGTGGGCTTGAGCCAATGCGGGTGGTACCGCGGATATGAGAATCCGTCCCGGAATGTACATGTTTGTGCGTTCCGGGATTTTTGTATTTCGGGTTTTTGGGCTCCCCCATGGAATATATATTGATATCTTGTACAAGGAGGAACAACAATGGAATTTGTAAATGGCGTAAAACGCAAGGACACATTGGAAATCAATGAGTTGTTAGCCAGCGATTACACGGGAAAGGAAGTAAAGGTAAACGGTGCAGTCCATACCATTCGTGATATGGGTGATGTGGCATTCGTGGTACTTCGCAAAAGGGAAGGATTATTACAGTGTGTATTCGAGGAGGGAGTGACTGCTTTCGATATCAAAGCCTTAAAAGAAGCTTCCACCGTAGAGGTAGAAGGTGTGGTAGCAGTGGAGGACAGAGCACCCAACGGTATCGAAGTGAGACTTAAAACCATCAAAGTATTGTCAGAGCCCACAGAGCCAATGCCCCTTGCCATCAGTAAATGGAAACTAAATACTTCTTTAGAGGCAAAGCTTGCCATGCGCCCTATATCTCTTCGAAATGTAAGAGAACGTGCAAAGTTTAAGATTCAGGAGGGCATTGTCAGAGGTTTCCGGGAATTTCTATTCAAAGAGGGATTTACAGAAATCCGAACACCAAAGATTGGTGCCAAAGGTGCAGAAGGCGGAGCCAATATGTTCCGTTTGGAATATTTCCACAGACCGGCAGTGCTTGCCCAGTCACCCCAGTTTTACAAGCAGATGATGGTGGGAGTATTTGACAGAGTGTTTGAAGCAGCTCCGGTATTTCGTGCAGAAAAGCACAATACGAAGCGCCATTTAAATGAATATACTTCTCTCGATTTTGAGATGGGCTACATCGACAGCTTTGAGGATATTATGGCTATGGAAACAGGATTTTTGCAGTACACCATGGAATTATTGCAGAGAGATTATGCCAAGGAATTAAAAATGCTAAACGTGGTGCTTCCAAAGACAGACAAAATTCCGGCAGTACGTTTTGATGAGGCAAAAAAATTGGTTTCCGAAAAGTATGACCGACAGATTAGAAATCCCTTTGATTTAGAGCCGGAAGAAGAAGTGCTTATCAGCCAGTATTTTAAAGAAGAATACGATGCGGACTTTGTGTTTGTCACCCATTATCCATCCAAGAAACGTCCCGTGTATGCCATGGATGACCCAGAGGATACCACTTTTACCTTAAGCTTTGACTTACTTTTTAGGGGAATGGAAATTACTACTGGCGGTCAGCGTATACATGATTACAATATGTTCTTGGAGAAAATTGCAGATCGTGGAATGACAACAGAAGGTATGGAACAGTATTTAAGTGCATTTAAACATGGAATGCCCCCCCATGGTGGACTGGGATTAGGATTAGAGCGATTGACCATGAAGCTGTTAGGTGAGGAAAATGTGCGTGAAACCACACTGTTCCCAAGAGATTTAAGCAGATTAGAACCATAGGAGGTATCACAATGGCAAATATTATTTCCGATGAAACCATCGAATATGTTGGTATTCTTGCAAAGCTGGAGTTATCAGAAGAAGAAAAGGAGCAGGCAAAATCCGATATGGGAAAAATGCTTGACTACATCGATAAATTGAATGAGTTAGACACAACCAATGTGGAGCCAATGTCCCATGTATTTCAAGTGAATAACGTATTCCGCCAGGACGTGGTGGCAAATGGGGATGACAGAGACAATATCTTAAAGAACGCACCAGGCATAAAGGAAGGTGCATTTAAGGTACCTAAGACCGTAGAATAGGAGGAAATGTTGTGAGCTTAATGAGTTTAACAGCCGTAGAGCTGGGAAAGAAAATCAAAGCAGGGGAAGTTACCGTAAAAGAAGCGGTGGAAGCAGCTATTGCCCAGATAGAAAAAACAGAGAACCGCTTAAACTGCTATGTAACCGTAGACAAAGAGGGAGCATTGAAAAAAGCAGAAGAAGTACAGAAGTTAATTGACAATGGCAGCCTTACCGGACCTTTAGCCGGTGTTCCGGTGGCTGTCAAGGACAATATGTGTACCAAGGATTTGCTGACCACCTGTAGTTCTAAGATTTTAGGAAACTTTGTGCCAACCTATACGGCAGAAGCAGTAGTCAACTTAGAAAAGGCAGGAGCCGTTATTTTAGGTAAGACCAATATGGACGAATTTGCCATGGGCTCCACCACAGAAACCTCTGCCTATGGGGAAACAAAAAATCCATGGAATGTAAACCATGTGCCGGGAGGCTCATCCGGAGGCTCTTGTGCAGCCGTAGCAGCAGAAGAATGTTCCTATGCCTTAGGTTCCGATACCGGTGGTTCCATTCGCCAGCCCAGCTCTTTTTGTGGCGTTACGGGAATTAAGCCCACCTATGGTACGGTGTCCCGTTATGGCTTGATTGCCTATGGTTCGTCCTTAGACCAGATTGGACCGGTGGCAAAGGATGTGACAGACTGTGCCACTATTTTAGAGGTCATTGCCAGTTATGATGAAAAGGACTCCACCTCTGTGAAGAGAGAGGATTATGATTTTACTTCCTGTCTTGTAGATGATGTGAAAGGTTTGAAAATAGGCATTCCAAAAGCATACTTTGGAGAGGGCTTGGAGCCGGAAGTGAAAAAAGTTATATTGGATGCTGCGAAGGTTTTGGAGGAAAAGGGTGCCATTGTAGAAGAGTTTGATTTAGGGCTGGCAGACTATGCCATTCCTGCTTACTATGTTATTGCAGCAGCAGAGGCAAGCTCTAACTTGTCCCGCTTTGACGGTGTGAAATATGGTTATCGCACGGAAGATTACGAGGGACTTCACAATATGTATAAAAAGACCCGTTCGGAAGGTTTTGGGGCAGAAGTGAAACGCAGAATTATGCTTGGTTCTTTCGTGCTAAGTTCTGGTTACTATGATGCATATTACTTAAAGGCACTTCGCACAAAGGCATTGATTAAAGAGGAATTTGACAAGGCATTTGAAAAATATGATGTGATTTTAGGACCTGTGGCACCTACCACAGCACCAGAACTGGGAAAATCCTTAAGTGATCCCATCAAAATGTATCTGGGGGATATTTATACCATTTCTGTAAATTTGGCAGGGCTTCCGGGTATTTCTGTTCCGGCAGGAGAGGACAGTAAGGGACTTCCCATCGGATTACAGTTCATCGGTGACTGTTTTCAAGAGAAAAAAATAATTCGTGCAGCATATAGTTTTGAGCAAACCCGTACTTACAAGCGTCCGGGCATGATAGAAGAATAGGAGGTGTGCATCATGGCAAAACAGTATGAAACTGTCATCGGACTGGAAGTCCATGTGGAATTGGCAACAAAGACAAAGATTTTCTGTGGTTGTAGTACAGAGTTTGGTGGTGCACCAAATACACATACTTGTCCGGTATGTACTGGTATGCCGGGTTCTTTGCCGGTATTAAATAAACAGGTGGTGGAGTATGCCATTGCAGTGGGACTTGCCACCAACTGTTCCATTACGCAGTATTGTAAGTTTGACCGTAAGAATTACTTTTATCCGGATAATCCACAGAATTATCAGATTTCCCAGTTATATCTGCCCATTTGCAGAAACGGTGGTGTGGAGATTGATACTCCTGCCGGTAAAAAAATCATTGGTATCCATGAAATCCACATGGAGGAGGATGCAGGTAAGTTAATCCATGATGAGTGGGAAGACTGCTCTTTAGTGGACTTTAATCGTTCTGGTGTACCTCTGATTGAGATTGTATCGGAACCGGATATGCGTTCTGCAGAAGAAGTGATTGCTTACTTAGATAAGTTAAGACTGATTATTCAGTATTTAGGTGCCTCGGATTGTAAGCTGAACGAAGGTTCCATGCGAGCAGACGTAAACCTTTCCGTAAGAGAAGTGGGGGCAAAGGAATTTGGTACCAGAACGGAAATGAAAAACTTGAACTCTTTCAAAGCCATTGCCAGAGCCATTGAAGGGGAACGAGCACGTCAGATTGAGTTGCTGGAAGAGGGAAAGAGTGTCACCCAGGAAACAAGACGATGGGATGACAATAAGGAATATTCCTATGCCATGCGTTCCAAGGAAGATGCACAAGATTATCGCTACTTCCCGGATCCGGATTTGGTGCCCATTATGATCAGCGATGAGTGGATTGCCAGAATCAAGGCAGCACAACCAGAACTTAGAACGGAAAAATTAGAGCGTTATAAAAAGGAATTTGATATTCCCGATTATGATGCGGAGATTCTTACTTCTTCCAAACATATGGCAGATATCTTTGAGGCAACCACAGAGCTTTGCAAAAAGCCCAAAAAGGTATCCAACTGGCTTATGGTGGAAACCCTTCGTCTAATGAAGGAAAATGATATGGAAGCGGATGATTTGAAATTTTCGCCGGAAAATCTGGCAAAACTCATTGAATTAGTGGATGCAGGAACCATTAACAGCTCTGTTGCAAAGGAAGTATTTGAGGAAGTATTTAAAAACAATATTGACCCAGACAAGTATGTGGAAGAAAAGGGATTAAAGGCAGTCAATGATGAGGGTGCACTTCGTGCCACCATCGAAAAAGTGATTGCGGACAATCCACAATCCGTAGAGGATTATCACAACGGTAAGGAAAAAGCCATAGGCTTCTTAGTGGGCCAAACTATGAAAGCAATGCAGGGCAAGGCAAATCCCGGTATGGTCAATAAGATTTTAAAAGAATTGTTATAAATCTATGATTTCTGCATAACCTAATGGCGAGGTGAGAAGGATGATAGATAATCAGGAGCTGCCCATTGGCTTTACCATGGAGCTTGCAGAGCACTCTGATGTGCTGCATGAGTTTTCCAAACTTTCCAAGGAAGAGCAGGATAAATTGGTGAATGGGGCAAGACATGTAAACTCCCGTCAGGAAATGCGAAATTATGTGGAGAATATGTTTCAGTCAAAGATTGAAATGTAGGACAGTTGTAGAGGTTCCTCAGAAAATAGTTATGAAAAGTCTAAGAGCCGGAAGTGTTGAGAAAATCAGCGTTTCTGGCTCTTTTAAGGAGAAATGGGGAAAATGAAATCAGCATTTTTAAAAAATATTACAAAATTGGTCTCAAATTAGTCTCATGTAGTCTCATTTTTGGGGATGAGGTGTATGAGACTGATAAAAAGTGAAAAGTTCCGAGCAAAATTGGAGGTGAAAGAGTGAATTTTTTTGATTACATAAAAAATGATGCTTTTTTTAAACCATTAACATTGAAATACAGAAGAATATATTATGATTGCATTCAGATATTAATTGATAAAACGAAAGAATTGCCAGTATTGTACGAATCAGATGCAAAAGATAGCATTACTGTTTATTTAAAGAATGCTGGGATAAGTGAAACAAAGAAAAACATGTCAGATGATATTAATGCAGTCGAAGAAATAGAAGTTGAGGATAGTGGTACTGAGTTGCAATCTTCGGGAATTCTTTCATTGTTTCGTGAATGTGGTTGGTTACTTCCTCGTGAGATAGGTAGAAATGGTGAGTATGTTGTTAATATTTCAATTGACTGTAGAAGATTTATGGATTTTTTAAGGAAGATGACAGAAAAGAGTGGAGAAGGCATGATGTCAAATCGCATTTTCTCTATGTATGAAATTATAAAATCTGCGTTTGAGGAAGATTCTGTGCGAAGAGAGAGACCTTATACCAATATTCTTGTACCGCTAATTGATAATGAGACAGAGTTAAAAAATGAACTGGCAGATTTAAAAGATAGTATTTCCAGTATTATGAAAGCAGTAATTATTTTTCAAGATATAAATAGTTTTGGACAGTTCATAATGAAAGATGAAATGCTGGATCGTTTCTTTAGTGAATACTTTTTTGTAAAAAACAATGGACTAATTCCCGCTCAGATATCGTTCATAAAGGCGAAATTAAGGATACTTAGACAGGAAGAAACTTGTGAAAAAATGATAAAAGAATGCTCAGAAAAATTGCAATTGAATTATGAAGAGGCTAGAGAGCGTGTTGAACGATATTTTGCAGAACTCCAATATTTTTTGAGCGTTGAATATGAGGCTAATATGGAATTAATTGATAGCCGCATTAATAATTATTATAATCTTGCAAATACAAGAATTATGTTGATGGCAAGTAATGGGGTGAGACTGGAAGCAGTAATTAATGATTTTTTGAATACCGTGTCAAAGATGCCAGAAGAAGAACAGAATGTTGCAATGGAAAAAATTGCAGATTGTACACGTATCACTAACCAAAAATATGTTGGATACAAGTCTTTTGAAAAGAATAAACGTATAAAAAATGAGGGAGAAAATATTGGGCTTCTAACAGTTGAGTTATCAGAAGAAGAAAAGAGAATACAAACAGAAAGGTTGTTTAATAGCTCCCCGAATAGATATTCTGTTGATAGAGTAAGTACTTTTCTAGATGTACAATTGGGTAGTGAAAATGAAATGAATATTAAAGAAAAGTCGATTCAGACAAAAGAGGAAATATTGATGTATGCAGCAGCAATGCTTTATGCCAAAAATTCGGAGTTTCCATATGATATTCAATTGTCAAAAGAAACTGTAAAAACAGAGATTGCGGATATTACTGATATGACAGTAATTAAGAAGTAGAAGGAGTCTGTTTATGAATGATTTTAGTTTTATGAAAAAAATGAATGAAGAGGATGCATATTTATTTAAGAAATGTATCCGTAAAATGCTTGATACAACATTTATTGTGGCTGATAAAGATGAGACATTGTATGATTTCATATCATCCGAGGCTAATCAATATGATGTTAATACATATTTGGCAGCGATTGGTTACAAAGTTGTTGTTGAAGAAAGAATGAAAGTAGCAATGCTGCAACAAGCGGATGAAGATGTTGAAACAGTTGGATTAAAGAGAATAAATTTATATCGCTTTGATGCAAAGCAGGTAAAGTTATTAATGGTACTGTGGCTTTTGTTTTTGGAACGTATGGGGTATGCAGACCCGGTGCATATAACAGTTGGTGATATTATTGATAAATGCAAAATTTATCAAATTAATATGAAACCTGCAGATTTTAAAGATTCATATCGTATATTTAAAAAGTTTAGCCTGATAGATTATAGTGACGACATAACAACAGAGGAAGGAAAAGTACGCTTGTATCCATCATTACAGTTTTGCATGGATATTGGACAATTGAAGCAAGTTATGGCGGAATATGCACCAGATGGAGAAAGCATAGAGACTGAGCAGGATGAATTCTTGGAAAGTGAGGATACAGATGAATAAAACTATTTTGCATAATATACATTTGGTAAACTGGTATGGGTTTAACAATAGGACAATCCCTGTTTCTGAAAATCTAACATTGATTTCTGGTGAAAATGAATGTGGAAAATCAACAATATTAGATGCTATTAAATATGCATATACAGGTGACACGCAATTCAATAAGGCTACTAGTGGGTACAATACTGGTGTAGGAAAACGTAATTTAGTTTCATATACGCGATGTCTGGTGGATGCGAGTGCTGGAATATATGCAAGACCTGCTGATAAGATACCAGTAGTGTATACACACATTGCATTGGAATATTTTGACCAGATAAATGAGAATCCATTTGTATTAGGAGTAGTAATAGAAACTGCTGTTACAGATATCAGAGGTACGCATTGGTATGCCATGGATGGAAAAACAATTGCAGATATTTCATTTGTATATGAGGAAGATTCGCTTGTAAAACCTTATGATGCTTCGGGGTTTCAGAAAAAATATGGGATACAGATGAAGACTAAAAAAGAAGGTATTACTTTATTTATGCAAATGATAGGACTTAAATTGCCTTATCAGGAGGTCCCTAAATATCAGAGAAAACTAAGAAATATAATGGCATATAATCCCGCTGCAAAAATTCAGGAATTTATAAAGGAATCCGTTTTAGAAGAACATGATGTTAATTTTGATAAATTGAAAGAAGCAAAGAAGAATATTGAACAGATAAATGGTAGTTTGGAACAGATAAATCAAGAATTGCAAGATTTGGATTCTATATTGGCAGATTATGACGAACATGATAAGAAGGCTTTACAGCTGAAGATAGATGATATAAAAATTAAGTATAAAGACCTCGTGCAGTGTCAGAGAGATATCCGGGAAGCAGAGGAATTAATCAAGAAGAGTGGTATTACGTGTGAAACTTTAGAGAAAAGAATTGAAGAGCAAGACCAGGAAATTGATGAAATTGACAAAACTTATTCGGAAACAAGAAGAGCTCTTCTGGATCTGGATGTTTCAAAGGCAATAGAAGCATCTAAACATTTGATAGATACGTATGAAAAGCAGTTGACGAAATTGAGTGACGAAAAAGAAAAATTGGAAATCTTTCAGCAGAAAATGCAAGAAATGATTGTTCAATTATCGGAGATGGGAGTAACAGTACAAAATGATAATGTACTTGGAAAATTGACATCAAAAAGTCTTGAGGTGGCTGAAAAACAGAGATTTATTGATTCGCTAAAAGAAGAGATACAAGGATGTCGCGATAAGTTAATTGAGAAAAATACCTTGCTGAAAAAAGAGTTGGAAATAGTACAGAACGAATGCGTAGAACAAAATAATATTATTGAAAGTTGCAATAGAAACAAGATGAATTATTCCAACGTTCAAGAGCAGGTCGAACTTATTAAAGAAATTAATCGTGAATTTAAAAAGCGTGGTATTAGCGAAGAAGCGCATATGGCTTATGAATATGTAATAGAGTTGAAGGACGAGAATTGGAGAAATGCGATAGAAGCTTTTTTAGGGGTACATCGTTATGCAGTTATAGTATCAAAAGAAGCTTTTGATGTTGCGAATGCTGTGTTAGACAAGTCGAGGTATCGATATGTTGAACTGGTAAATACGAAGCGATTAATGTCAAGGGAGATGGATTGTGAAGAAGATTCGGTTTTTCACTATCTTTCTGTACAAAATGAGACTGCAGCAAATTATTTTAAATTTTGGTTAGGAAGAATTCATGCTGTAAATATTGAAAATGTACCTAATTACGATAACGCTATGTCGATGGAAGGAAAGCTGAGTCGTAATATGGCTGTAACCTATATTAATACAAAGAAAATCAGAAGTTATTGTTTAGGAAGTCAGGCAATAGAACTGAATAAAAGAGCAGCAGAAAGAAAGCTGCATGAGTTGGAAAAGAAAGAAAAGGAAATTCTTTTAGAACAAAGAAGTTTGCAAAATAAATCGGAAAATCTGCAGGCTGGTTTAACGTGTTTCAAAGAGTTTAATTTAAATGCTCACAAGGAGTGGGGAGATGTATCATTTGATTTAAATAATGAAAAAGGGCATTATGAGGAGTTGCTAGAAGCACAGAAGAATAATGTGGAATTTATGACATTAAACGAGAGGGTATCTGTACTTAAAAATCAATTAGATGCTAAGAAAAGTGAGCATGCAAAAAATATAAAACAAAGGACAATTCTAGAAACAACCATATCAGAGAAGAAGAAATTAGTTAAAGAGTTTAAAGTAAAGGAAACTGCAAAACAGGCAGAATTAGACGAGGAAAGAATTGTAAGCAATTCCGCTGTAGAGAAAGCAATAGAAGAATATGACCAATATTTGTCCGGAGAAAACCCGAATGGTGCTCTTATGGTTCGTGCGACAAAAGAGAGAGTAGATCGCAGAGTGCGTGAACTTGAAGGAAATATTAATGGTAAGCAACAAGCGTATAATAATCGAAAGCAAGAAGTAGATAAATTACCTATTGGTTTGGAGTATGAAGCTGACTATCAGAGAAGAAGAGGGAAGATCTGGATTGATGATTTGCAAGGTATACAACAAAAACTGAAAGAACAGACAATAACTTATGAGCGAATATTTAAAAGGGAGTTTGTTCTCAATATATATAATACGGCAAAAGATGCAAAGGATGATATTTCGGATATAAATAAGGAATTGCGAAAACTTCAGTTTTCTACAAAGTATCAATTTGATGTTAAAATGTTGAATGATAATTCGGATTATGCAAAAATACTAAGATATGCAGAATATTTGCAGGAAACGAACAATATGTCTGATGGGCAAATGACGTTTACAAGTCTTATGGGATATGAAAGTGACGAAGTTGAAACAAGAGAGAGGGAAATTCGTGATATTATCAATAAGATTATTGACCATAACGATATTGCGGAAATAAAGAAATTTGCAGATTATCGAAATTATATGAGTTATGAAATTATTATCAATAATGATGAAGTAAAAGATGGTAAGCTATCGAAGCAGGTGGGATACAATTCTGGTGCAGGGACGCAGATACCATACACACTTATACTTTCCGCAGCGTTGTCTATGTTGTACAATGTTAGGGTAAATTCAGTGAGGTTGATTTTTATAGATGAGCCTTTTGAAAAAATGAGCGACCATAATATAAAATTGATGCTGGATTTCTTTAAAAACCAAAATTTTCAGGTTATTTTTTGTGCTCCGCCTAACAAGTTGGAATCTATTGGTAGTGAATGTGGCGTAATTATTCCTGTTCTTAAGATTAGTAATGATAATATGCAGATAGGAGAGATTAAGTTCCATGAGTAGTAAAGATTATAAAAAGGCAATTCTTGACGGATTACTAAAAAAGTATAATAACCGGTATGCAAAGAATATTACTACTAATAGAAGGATTATATTAAAACCAATAGAAGTATATAAAGATTATGCCAAAAACAATGCAGATATATCGGAAAAGCAAGGAATTAATGAAGCTGTATCTGTATTGACCAGTATGGGTTTTGTAACCGCTGATTATTTGAAATTTAGTGATGACATAGAAAAGATATATCTTTCTGAAGAAAAATTGAATGCAGTATATGAATATTTAAAAGATGAATATGGTGTCGTTCCTCAAAGTACTATTTCAAAACAAATGCATGAAATAGTAGAAAAGTACATTTGTACAGGGGAAATTGTGCAAAATTATTGCGAAAGTATTCTTACACAGATTGAGGATCCAAGGTGTTTGCTTGTTCCTGAAAAAATTGAAGCAAATCTGAAAATGCTTAGTTTCCTGGAAAAGAATAAGGAAAATTTATATGTAAGAGAAGCTTCTATGTTGGTGTATGGTGATTCAAAATGGTTTGAAAATAATAACTATGAAGAAATATGTACATTTATGAGAACTGTGACCGGAAGAATTAAAGTAGAAGGTGAAAGGAATGATGCCATTTTAAGTTTCTTTTATGTTACACCAACAGAACAGGAGATCTTTATAAAAGGTAATTGGAGAATTGAATGGGAGCAGTATGCCTTAGATATATCAAAATTTCAAGGTGGTATAGCTATAGCATCCGGCGATGTACAAAGTATAAAAAGTATTAGTGTTAATACTGAAAGTATAATGACGATTGAAAACAAGACATCCTTTCAGAGATTGAGAGATGGTAAGTTTGCTATGATGTATTTGGGAGGTTTTGCTAACAGACACCAGATAGAGTTCCTTAAAAAAGTCATTCCAGACAATCCTAATATCAGATATTATCATTTTGGAGATATTGATATTGGTGGGTTCCTAATTCATAAGCATTTGTGTCGTGAAACTTCTAAACGGTTTGAATTGTATTGTATGGGGATAAAGCAATTGTGTGATATGCGTTTTAGTCATTGTCTAAAAAGTTTGACGGATAATGATATGAGTAGGTTCGGGACGTTAATGGAAGAAGGTTCGTATAGTGAAGTTTTAAAATACATGAAAGAGAATAGTGTAAAACTCGAACAGGAAATAGTAAGTTATTATTTGGTAAAGGATACAAGTACCCAATCCGGAAGAAACGAAAAAAGTCAATGTTAAGGCACATACTTGGGAGCATAAACCAAAAGCGACCAGAGAAGATCTATACGCAAATCTTCCAGTCAAGGAGAACATCTGCCCGGTGCCGAAACGGGACGTTTCTGCGACTGGTGGGTAGTGTAAAAAAGTTTGTGTTTTTGGAAATAAATGGCTCCTTTTTGGTAAGAATTAAGATATGCAAATTCTTATCGAAAAGGAGTATTTTTATGCCAGTAGCAAAAGACCAAATCCGACAGATTATCTCAGAAAACAACTTAAACAGCGTTACCGATGTCTATGCCTATGCCCTGCTCAGGGACAGTTTCAAAGATATCCTCCAAGAACTTATGAAAGCAGAACTGGACGCCACACTCGGTTATGAAAAAAACAACAAGGGAGACTTACAGACAGACAACAAACGCAATGGTCATTCCACCAAAAACTTAAAGAGCCAGTATGGAGAATTCCAGATTGACGTTCCCAGGGACCGGAATGGGGAGTTCGAGCCAAAGCTGATACCAAAATACCAGCGGGACATCTCAGGGATTGAAGAAAAGGTGATCTCCCTGTATGCACGTGGGATGAGCACACGGGACATCCACGACCAGTTAAATGACCTGTACGGAATTGACCTGTCGGCGGAAATGGTCAGCAAGATCACCGACAAGATCCTCCCCCAGGTGAAAGAGTGGCAGTCACGCCCATTAAATGCAGTCTATCCTTTTGTATTCATGGACTGTATCCATTATAAAGTCAGGGAAGACAGCAGGATATTGAGCCGGGCAGCCTATGTGGTACTGGGAGTCACTACAGACGGATACAAAGAAATCCTGAGCATGGAAAATTGTACATAGGTTATTAAATGGGATGGTTTAGGTAGAGTCGGCACCAGTGGAATTTTTTCTGTTGGTGCTGATTTGAAAAAAGTGGAAAGGAGTGTTATAATATGCACTAAGTAAATGTATATTATAGGATGGAGAGTATGATTATGGTTAATTATAACAAATTGATGGAAAAATTAAAGGAAAAAGGAATTACGACATATACAATAAGGCAAAAGAATTGATACCACAAAGCACATTAACAAGGTTTAATAAGTGTTCTGTTAGTGAAAAGGATAGAAAAAAAATATGAGGGGAAATCAGATGAAGAGATTATTTGTGCCAAATTGGAATAGTATTGTATAATATAAGTATCAAAAGCAAAGGAGGTATTTCTTATGACAGCTTTAAGACAAAGTGCAATAAGGGAATTGGAAAAGTTACCGGAAGATAAATTGAGTTTTGTAATTCAAATTATGCAAGGTGTAAATGGTTTATACAACGATAATCAGTCGGAAAGGGAAGAAGCCTTTGCAAGATTGGAGCAGTTACGAAAGAAAGGAACTGTTACTGATTATGATGCAGAATTAGCTTCTTATAGGGAAGAAAAATATGGTAAATAGGATTCTGATTGATACGAATGTACTACTTGATTATTTACTCACAAGAGAACCATTTTATGAAGACGCAAAGAATGTACTTCTTACTTGTGTAGATGGCAAGGTAAAAGGATGTATTGCAGCTCATTCTATTTCTAATATGTTCTTTATATTGAGGAAAGATTACAATGTAAAGGAACGAAGAGAGATATTATACAAACTATGTTTAATCTTTGATGTTGAGGGAATAGATAAGGCTAAGTTATTAGTAGGACTTCAAAACGAGGATTTTGAGGATTGTTTACAGATGGAATGTGCAAAGGCATATGGGGCAGAATACATTGTGACAAGAAATGTTGCTGATTATACAGCATCGGAAGTAAAAGCAATTTTGCCGAAGGACTATTTAAAATTATAAAGGTAAATTTCACATACTAAAACGAAAAGCACCAAAAAATGGAAATTAATCATCGGAGGTGCTTTCTTTATGTGTCCGCTGCTCTTTGGAAATATCATCAACAGTCTTTTCCAGTGCTACGATTCGCCAGTTGTTTTTGATAATCTGGTGTTTCAATTCAGCAATTCTCTTATTGGTATATCGGTCAAGCCATTCCATGAGGAAATGTGGAATCAGCTTTTCAGGCAGTTTAGAAATTATGAAAAACAACATATCTTCAATGCGATTATAGCAGCGGTGGAAAAATTCTTTTAATCGGTTAGGTTTCTTTAATTCAATATCTATTGATAATCAACTCCTTTGACTATTATTATAAGGTATATGAGAAAAATATACAATATGCAGGGTGGAAATACACGAAACTATTTTTTATGATGTGTCCTAATTTAGCAGAAACCAAAGAGAAAATAGGACAGCTTTTATATTTTGCGGAAATCTGTATAAGTATGGAGAATTAATATCATGAGCATGGAAACTAAAAACAGAAATAGTATAAGGAAGATGGTTTATAGGATAGGAGGAATCAATATTGAGTGAACTAATGGAAAATGAAGCATTTTGTACTGGTATAACTGTAGGAATCAATATTTATCAACAAAAGGTTATTATGGCACACAATAGAAAAGAGCCTATTAAAATTTGTGAATGAAAATTTTTTGAAAAAATATATTGCATTCATATAAAGGATGTGATATACTAATTTTTGTTGAGTGGTGACATGCTGGCATGGCACAGTCGGTAGCGCACTTCATTGGTAGTGAAGAGGTCACGGGTTCGATTCCCGTTGCTAGCTTAGGTTTATGAGCTGAAATTCTTGATTTTTCAAGGATTTTGGCTCTTTTGCTTTTGTTACACTTCTAATTACATTCCGCTGCTTTGTTGCAATATATCATTTTTATTAAAATTTGTCGGCTCTATTTTTTCAATGAAATAATTCATCTATTTCGCAAATAAGCCAGTCCGTTTATTAGACTGGCTTATTTTGTGAGATTACTTTTCAATTATATATTAAATGTCTTTTACAATTTTTAGTTCTTCAGCAATGTATTTTATTATCTGCCATCGTATATTGCCACTTTCAATGATAGTACATTTGGGAATATCTTCTATATTGTCATTACAATAAATTTCAAGTAATCTTTTTACGCCATCTCCCAAATAATCAGCAATATATGATAAATCCATAATATTATCTAAGTCATATGTACAATATCTATTATATATACTAATAATCCCAATATAATATAAAATGTAATCTATTAGTTGATAACAAAATCTTATATTGATTTTCGTTATTCCACCAGAACTCAATCTCTTAATCAAATTCATACTATTTACAATAATATCTTTATTCTCCATGCAATAGTCATAAAATGAAACAGGTTTTCTTCCTGATTCCAGCATCAGTTTATCATAAGTAACTTCTGGTATATCGTTTATACTTTTAGCTCCGAGCATATATAATGTTCTTATCTGCTCTGCATGAATCTCCTCATATACCCATTTCTTTATTGTATTTGAATCACTATTACTTATTTGATGCTTTTTTGCAAACCACTCATCATCATAAATATGTGTAAATTCATGATACAGTGTACCAAAAATTTTCAAATTGGTAGGGCAATCGTTGAGTTCACAGCCGGATATGCACACCGTTATGCGGAGCATTTTGGGGATGATGAGATATTGAATAGCAGTCTGAAGAAGAAAATATTTAAGCGGGGGAATTTCCCCCGCTTTCTCTATCTCACCGCCTTGTCGCCTTTCGTATAATGAGTCCTGCGGCCAGCATAAGCATAGCAGCTCCAAAAAGATAAATTTTACCACCGGTGCCGGTTCCTCCAACAGCCAGCTCCATTCGTAATCCAAACAGGGAAAACTTTCCAAGCAGCTTGCTGGCACCTCCCATAGAAAGCACAAAATAGAGAAACGGTATCATATAGGCAAAAACAATATTATCTACCACACTGTAAAACAACACCCCAAGCCCGCCTTGAAACAGGCAGGTGGCAAAAGCTGCATAAAGGAATACTCCAAAACGGAACTGACAGCTTCCCATTTTCAAAAACAGCAGATAACCGATAAGAAGAGCGGCAAGCAAAATGACAGCCTCGGCAAGCCGGATTAACCGGACAGGTAGTAAGGGGGTATTCTTTGAAGCAGTCAAATCCCTAATTTCCCGATTGGTATCCGGTAAAAACAGCGGCACCAGCAAAATAATGCCCAGAAAGCTTAAATATACTTCAATGATTGCTGCCACTTGCTCCTCATCCAGATTTTCCACACCCATCAGCAGCGGTGAAACAATGCACAATAGTGCTGCTACCAGAAAATGCGGCAGGAGATTATACTTCCAGTTTATTTTTGCGATTGACAAACCTCGCTCTAACACTTGCAAACTCCCCCTTTCTCTTTTTACTATACACAAGCACCGTTAAAAGCAGCAGCACTATGGAAACAGCAGTATACATCAAACGGTTTTTAAATAGCTGCTCCTTCATCTGTTCATAAATTGGATAGTCTCCTACCGAGTTAAAGCGCGGCACCAGATTCCAGCCGCAGAGTCCCACCAGATTTCCGATGCTCATAAAAACACTGACAAACCACCATATGCCCTGAATCAGAACTGCCGCTACGCTGTCTGTAATTTCCGTAACAAAAAAACCAACCGAAAGAGTGATTAGAATATACGGAAGCAGCCAGAAACCGATATGCCTCACAAAAGCAAACAAATCATAAGCCTCCCCTATACGATCTGCGTAATATATGCATTGCAAAAGAGGACAACAGCTTAGCACGAGCACTGGAATCAATGACATCAGCACCGCTGCCAGATAACGGCTGAGGATAATGGAAAACGAGCTTGCAGATTTCATATGAATCACCTGCTCCACCTGTGCCCTCCGGTCACGCAGCACCCTGCCGACTGCCAGAAATACTGGTAACATGGCAAGCATAATTCCAATGTAATCACAAAACAGCCTTGCATAGGCATTTGTGATCTTATCCTTCTTAATAAAGCTGTTATACTCTTCCAGTGCCTCCTCGTAGGTCTGTGGCCGGGTTGTAAACTGTAGATTAGCCTCACTGTAAGAGCTGCCTCCGCCAAGCAGATTATCTGCCTTTTTCATCTCCTGGCAAAAATCATCAAAGGTAAGTCCTTCTTTAATCGGGATATTCAGATCAGGCAGAGCATTTTCCAAAATCATACTCTGCTCCTCCAGCATTTTTTCCATTGCTGCTTCCCGTATGTTTTTCTCTTCTTCTTCAAAGGCAGAAAATTCCTCCTCCGTCATTCCGGTACAGTTTGCAATAATTTGGTCTATCTTTTCTTCCTCCGCATCATCTAACTGTACCCGCTTATAAAACCCGATTGGATATGTGGTATATGAACCGGTTGAATACTCACGCCACAGCTTGTTAAGGGTCTCCTGCATAATTAAATCCTTATCTGCTGTCCGAACATAACCATAGCTTTCCCATCCCTCCTCCGGCTTTGTCGGCACGTCAAACTCACCCATCTGCGTGAAAAAATCAAGGGCAAGACAAATACAAAAAATATAATAGGCCACACTTTTCAGATACTGGCCACACTCCTTTTTCATAAGTGTTAAAAGCATGATGCATCCCCTCTTTCCCGGTACATGAGATACATGTAGGCATCCTCAACATTTACCTCACAGGGGGTGGCTCCGTCAAAGAGCTCCTGCATAGGCTCCCTTAACAGAAAGCGCACCATTACATGGCTTCCCTGAACCAGCTGTCCGGTCACCAGATATTCCTGCTTAATCTGCTCTAATTCCATTTTTGAAATTTCTGCAGTATAAACACTGCCCTCCGCCAGAGCAAGCAGCTCCATAACCGTGCCTTTGAACAAAATTTCTCCATAATCCATAATGGCTATATTTTCACAGGTAGCCTCAATATCTCCTACAATATGAGTCGATAAAATAACAATCCTTTCCTCTGCCATTTCACAGAGAAGATTACGAAACCGAACCCTTTCCTCTGGGTCCAGACCCGCAGTCGGTTCATCCACGATTAACACCTTCGGGTCATGTAAAATGGCCTGTGCAATCCCAAGCCTTCTGCGCATTCCACCTGACATGGCCTTAACCTTTGTCCGATGGTTATTCTGCAGGTTAACCCGTTCCAAAAGCGTTGGTATTCTCTTTCTCCTCTCCTGTTTTGACAGTCCTGAAAGTACTCCCAAATAATCCATAGCCTCGTATACTGTCATATTTCCATACATTGAAAAATCCTGCGGCAGATATCCTATCATCCGTCGTACCTTTGCCGCATTCGTAACCGGCACCCCACAGATATCAATCTCTCCGCTGTTTACCGGAAGCAGGGTTGCCATTACCTTCATCAGTGTTGTCTTTCCTGCACCGTTTCTTCCAAGCAGTCCAAACATTCCCTGGGGAATTGTTAAATCAATATCCTTCAATGCCTGCTTTGTGCCATAAAATTTGTTTACACCATCTAAGCATATTTGAGTTTCCACAATTAAGTCTCCTTTCACGCCTGCTTATTGTCTGTTATATCAGGCTGAAGGTATCGTACCATATAATTCTCTATTTTTTCTCTATTGCATAATACAAATTAAAATAGCATAAAAATATCTAATTCACACGAAACCGTGCACAGACAATGGCACCCCCAATCATGCTGTTGGAAAAGCTTATTTGCCCGCCATGCTTTTTGCACAGTATTTTGCAGATTGTAAGCCCCAGTCCCATATGCTCTTTTGCTTCTGTCCCTTTGGCTTCACTATCTGCCGTGCCTTTTACAGCAGTTTCCGTATCCTTCGCAGTTTTATCCGAATAATATGGACTATCTGCCTTATAGAGTTCCTGCTTTGTCATTCCCCTTCCATCATCCCTGACATAAACATCAAGCCATTCCCCCTGATGCTCGGCAATAATATCAACCTTCTTTTTCCCGTAACGGAGTGCATTTGACAGCAGATTGGCTAAAATCTCCATAACAACATTTTCATCATAAAACAAAGGTGTTTCCTCACCTTTTACTGTAATCGAAAACTCCAATTCTGTCTTTTCCTTCAATCCTGTTATAAAGCTGTGCAGTTCCTGCTCCAAAGCGGAAAGCGTATGGTGCTCTCTTTCTACCTCAAGCATTTCAAAGTGGTGTATGTCTTTCATGGTTCCTGCAAACCGCTGCATTCTTACCGCCTGCTTTTCAATCGCTGTCAGCGTGTCAAGCAAAACCTCTTCCTCAATTTTACCAGCCCTGTAATACTCGGAAAGCATCTGCGTATAACCGATAATCACCGTAAGAGGCGTACGCAGATCATGTGCAAATGCAGCATTGATTTTCCGCTGCTCCTCAATCAGCTCCCATATCCCCTGCTGATTTTTCTGTACTGCACACCGCATGCTATCCATTGCCTTGCAGATATCACCCATCTCATCCTGGCTGTCATAATAGCACGAGTAGCTTAAATCATTTCTCCCGATTGCTTCCATTTCCATTTTTAAAAGATAAAGTGGTTCCTGCAGCTTGCTGTGATAATAAATCAACGCAACCAGACAGATTGCTCCTACCGAGCAGATCGGTATAGACAAGACTTTTATTGCAGTTAAAAACTCCCATAACCGTTCATCTTTTTCAGGCAGGGTGATTGCATTATTGGCTATCAATACATTCCATTTCCCATTCGGTTCATAAAAAACAAAAACCCCCTCTTTTGTATAGACATATTTGTCATCTATTTCATTTACACGCCGGATAATCTGCATATAGCCGCTGCATATCTCATTGATAAACCAGATTGCCCCTAATGCTGCCAAAAGTGCCAGCAGCATATAGAAAATCATGGACTTTTGCAGGGAGATATTTTTTCCTTTTATCCGGACACTTTCTAATATACTGTCTATCCAATCCATCGATACCCAACCCCCCATACAGTCTCAATTAATACCTCATTTGTATACTTTCTAAGCTTTGAACGGATTCTTCGGATATGCTCGGTAATAATACTGCTCTCACCATCCTTGTCATATCCCCATAAGTGTTCATAAATCATTTCCTTTGTAAAAACCTGATTTTGATGTGAACTCAGAAAAACGACAATCTCATATTCCGTTTTGGTAAGAGCAATCTCTTTTCCCTGATATAAAACCTGCCGTCCGGCATAAGAAATTGTAAATCCACCGATAAACCCTACTGTTTCTTTTTGCACCGCCCTTTTCTGTCTCCGCAGATGGGCGGCAATCCGCTCCTTAAGCTCTGCAATCCCAAAGGGCTTTTCAATATAATCGTCACCTCCTGCACGGAAGCCCATTACCTTGTCCTCCTCCTCAATCCTTGCTGTAAGAAATAAAATCGGACAGGTGACATATTCCCGTATGTGCCTGCACACCTCGAGTCCATCCATACAGGGCATATTGATATCCAGTAAAATGCAGTCTATGCCCTGCATATCAGTCTCTCCCTGACCTTCTTCGTCTTCCACCAACAAGCGGTTTTCAACTGCTTTCCCCAAAATGGAAGTAATTTTTGAAAGCGCCTCCTCACCGTCATTTGCCGTGTAAACCATATATCCCTCTAATGTAAAAATCTGCTTTAGCATGTCACATATTTCTCTCTCGTCATCTACAATTAAGAGTGTTTCTTTCATGGCATTTTCTCCTATATTGAGCACTTAATGAGCAGCTTGCTGCGAATTTAGTGCGAAAATACTTGGCTACTTAGCGAGCATAGTGTTGCTTTTTTAGTTTAACACAAATTTCTCTATTTTTTCTCTATTTTTCTTTTCCCCAATATTACCATACGACAGTAAATTATACCATTTTTATTTTTATTATAACGGATAATGGAACATTTTTGTTCATAATTTATTTACTCATGTGTTTGTCGTGCAGCAGGAAGGACACAGCTTGACAGCTTGGAGAGTTTGCTCCGAAGTTTGCAGAGTGAAATGATGATGTATTATTTGGGGAAGTATGGGCAGACGGAGAAACAGAGCAGTAAAATTCAGAAATGTTTTTTTGATTAAAGTTATAACAATTGTTTCAAAAAAGGTATTTTCAAAATTGAGTAAGTACCTTTTTTTATGATGAATAATGACAAAATTCGTAAACATACTTGATTTGTCTATGGGT
>CAMWHJ010000037.1 GCA_947174015.1 uncultured Lachnospiraceae bacterium
AAAGTGCATAAGTTTAGTTACCAGTAACTTACACACTTTATATTACACTCTCGATACAAAATCAACATCAATCAATTGCCCTGCAAATATGCTCTTGAATGTAAGCATTCATCGCATATTTCCAAGGCAATTTGCCTGGCTCAGAACAATTACAATTTAGGATAAACGATTTGCACTGGCTGTTATAATACTCAAATCTCTATTCCATGACTTAAGATTTTATACTTTCTCTACGAATGTCTTACCATAACAGATGGACACATATTTATTAGTTTCCTTATACTTTAAAAGATGACACTGTCTGGTTTAAAAGTTCACTTAAATGGGATAATTCTTCCATTTGTTTCATTACTGCATTAGAATTTTCATTAGAATTTTCAGTGGATTGTTCCATACTCTCCATAAATTCCGCTATTTCTCTCACTAATTCTGTAATAGAAGTAATTGACTCATTAATTTCCATCATACTTGCACTCATCTCTTGAGATGATGTCCCCAATTCAACGGAAATATCGTTATAAAACACCGCATCCTTTTGATATACTTCGGCAAGCTCTGTCATGCCTCTATAATCGTCCATGACCTTTTCATTCATAAATTCTAATAACTTCCCAGAGTTTTTGGACAAAAATTCCACATTTTGTACGACACCTTCTGTAACTTGACGTATCTTATCTACCGCCTGTCTTGAATTGTCAGCCAGCTGCCGAATCTCATCTGCAACAACAGCAAATCCTTTTCCTGCCTCACCGGCTCTTGCCGCCTCTATAGATGCATTTAATGCCAGAAGATTAGTCTGTGAACTAATGGAAAGTATTTCCTCTGTAAGGGAATCGATTTCTTGTACTTTTTTACTATCATTAATTGCTCTTTCTAAATCATCTTTTGTTCCCTGATACAATGCAACTGCTTCCTTGGCAGACTGCTTAGATATTTCATGCTGTCTGCCTGCACGCTCCATAATATTGCCGGACTGCTCTGCCGCTTCTCCTGCTTTATCTGCCACATTCTTAATGGCATGTCCCAGCTCTTTGCCATGCTCTTTAATGCTCTTTGTCAGTTCTCTCGCCTGTGTAGTCTGCACCATAACCTGGTTTACCATCTCAGAAATATCGGATATATTTTTGTTCAAAGCTGTCATTTTTTCAGACGTGCCTTCGGCAATTATGCTCATATTTCCTGCTTCCTGTTTTGTATTTAAAATAATCTCCCTAATCTGCTGCCTTACTTCTGTTGTTGCCGTTCTAATCTGCTCTGTCTCATTTTTGTATTCCTGTGGAATTGCTTTTTCATAGGCAATATTTTCAGAAAAATCTCCGGATGCAAATTGCTTTAGCATTTGTATCGGTGCCAGCATCCTGCCGATAAGTCCTGTCATAAACAATGCCACAAATATAATAATTACAAGGGCAATCGCAGCAGCTACTACAATCATTGTAACAAGGGAACCTATGACATTAGCAGCCGGCACTACAACTCCTAATTTCCAACTACTGCCTTCTATTCCTGAAATGGCAAAATAACATCCTCTGCCATCATAATCCCTAAGCTTTCTTACACTACTCTCAGTTCCCTCTACCATCTCTTTTAATCCGGGCATAATGTCTGTGACGGCAACTACGGTATCTTTGGTAGGTTCATATTCGTTATTTTTATGTGCTACATACTGCCCAACACTATCCACCAGAAAACCATATACTCCCTCTTCATAATTGATGCTGCCTGTCAAATCAGTTACAGTGCCAAGTGTTACATCCAAGCCAATAACACCCTCTAACTCATTATCCATATAAATTGGTGCTGCAATAGTTGTGCACATTTGATTCGTCAACACATCCCAATAAGGATCTGTCACTATAACATCCACCTTTTCTGCTGCCTGCTGATACCATCCGCGTTCTACCGGATTATACCCCTCTGGTATTTCCGCCTCTCTATTAGATTGAATAAATCTGCTATCCTTTGTCCCGCAATACAGGTTTAAAAGTTCCTCTCTGCCTGCTGCATGAGTATCCACTACAGACTGGATAAAATCGGTATCTGTTTTTCCACCAGCTTTAATACTGTCTGCCACCCCATCTGCAAGCATTTTTTCATTTTCAATCCATGTGTTGATTTCTTCTGCATATTTATCTGCATTTAATTGTAAAGCTTGTGTCTGATCCTGAATCATACGGTTTCCTGCAACTACAATAATACCTGCCGTAGTCAGAAGTATACTTGTTATAACAATACCTATTATGCTGACCGTAAGCTTTCCCTTAATTGTTTTCATTATTACCCTCTGCCTCCTTAATTATATTACTACTCACCATCAACTCCCTACACATATATAAACCATCCGGCTTTGCTCCAAAGTGTGTTTCAAAACTCATTGTTTTCGTTTTATTTAGTTGTGAATAATAACTTTATTATACCAATTATATCAACTATATCAAATAAATGTCAAAAAGAAAATAAATATGGTATAATTTGTATGCTCTGCTCAATTCTAAACAGGACAAACCAGAAATAAGTGATCTTATTATGTATTATGAAAATTCTAAAGAAGGAATTATTTTACTGGCAAAGAATACAAAAGAAATCTTTGAACAAAAAGTGTTGTAAAAATTATGTGTACAAAAGTATATATATATTTAACAAAAATGTAATAGTAATATTATCTAAAATGTAGATTATACAAAATCGAGGAAGAAATTTCCTTGATTTTATTGATTTTGTGAAAGAAATAGTGTTATATATTATAATAAGTATGCAATTTTCACAAAGCATAAGTTGTAAAATGACAATGTTTTTGTCACAAATATCAGAAAGGAGACGGGGAGATGAAATCCAGAGGGAAGAAGATCGTGTCTGTAGTATTAGCAGTGGCTTTGACCTTACTATCTGTATGTACCTATACAGATACCAAGGCTACAGCTTATGCTGCTGAAAATGACACAATTACAATTCACTACAAAAGTGCCTGGGGGGGAGCCAATATCTTTTATTGGAACCAGGGCGTGAAGTACAACAACCCGGTTTGCTGGCCGGGAGTATCTATGACAGAAGAAGGTGATGGATGGTATCAATATTCTTTTGACAGTACAGAAACCGTAGATTTTATGTTAAATTACAGCGGAAAACAGACAACACATTATACAAAAACGACAGGGGAGTATTGGCTTGCAAATGACCAATGGTATGAGTATCATCCGCAGGAAGAGGAAATAAAACCCACTGCGATACCCACAAAGCAAGTGACGGCAGAACCTACCAAGCAGGTAACAACAGAACCTACGAAGGGGGCAACAGCCACACCAACCACCGCAGTAGCAGCAACTGATATGCCGTCGGTCACAGAGACACCTGTACCAACAGAAGGACTTACAGAGGTATTTCTTCCCATTAGAGTGGTGACTCCAACCATGGCACCGGAAGTGACAGCTGCACCCACAGAGAAAGAGATAAAGGTGCATTTTTGGAATCAGGGAGAAGCAGCCAATATTTATTATTGGAATGTGAGCGGCGGAACCAATACACCGGTAGCATGGCCTGGTGAAGAAATGACAGCAGAAGGAAATGGCTGGTATAGCTATACCATATCTTCTGCAAAATCAGCGAAGATTATATTCGTAACACAGAACAAAGAAACAGAAGAAAGCAGGATTGCATACGGCGAATACTGGTTTGTGGACGGAAGCTGGTATGATGAAAAACCACAAGTAGGCGGAGAGGAAACACCAACCAAAGAGCCTACAAAAACACCAGTAAATCCAACAGAGGTGCCGGTAAACCCGACGGAGACACCAATAGACCCAACAGAAGTACCAGTGGATCCAACACCAACCAACATACCGGTTTCAACACCAGAATTATCTAAAGTGCCAACAGAGGAACCAACAAAAGGTCCCACATCAACACCAAGACCTGTAGTAAAGGGAAAGATAGTGGTTCATTTTGCAAATAAGGGAACTACTGTACCAACTATTTATTATTGGGAAAGAAACGGAGATGAGTCTGACAAGCCGGTGACTTGGCCGGGTGTACCAATGGAAGCAGATACCGTAGAAGGATGGTATACATTCACCTTTGAAGATACCACCAGCACAAATCTTATCTTTGTTTCTGCAAGTGGTAAGACAAACGATTTATCACAGACAGAAGGTGAATGGTGGTTTAGCGGCGGCAAATGGTATGATTACGATCTCTCAGCAGTGACACCTACACCAAAGCCGACCAGAAAGCCTACGGTAACAAAGGGACCGACAGCAACACCAGTACCTTATGACAGAACAGACTTTAGAGATGACACTATTTACTTTGTGATGACCACAAGATTCTATGATGGGGATCCAGATAACAATGTGCACTGCTGGGATGACGGGCAGGCAGGAAATCCAGATGATGATCCGGCATGGAGAGGTGATTTTAAGGGATTAATTGAACGCTTAGACTACATTAAGGCATTGGGATTTACGGCTATTTGGATTACTCCTGTGGTAGAGAATACCAGTGGATATGATTATCACGGCTATCATGCCAGTGACTTTAGCAAGGTAGATTCCAGATATGAATCCGATGATTGTACCTATCAGGATTTGATTAATGCAGTACATGCCAAGGGTATGAAGATTATTCAGGACGTGGTATTTAACCATACCGGCAACTTTGGGGAGGCAAATCTTGTTCCAATGTTTTCCAAGGAAGGGGATCAGTCCACTTCAGAATGCTTACAGATTGTGGATGGTTCCGCACTGCCGGATAATTATGAGGAACTGACTCCGGATCAACAGTATCAGGCAAGACTTGCATTAATGAAAAATACCGACGGAGAGGATCATGATACAGATAATCTCTACCACCATTATGGAAACTTTAACTGGGATGAATATGATTCCCAGCTGGCACAGATTGCAGGTGACTGTGTAGACTTGAACACAGAGAACCCACTTGTATATAATTACTTAATCGACTGCTATACACAGTATATCAACATGGGTGTAGATGCATTCCGTGTAGATACTGCAAAGCATATTTCAAGACTGACCTTTAATATGACTTTCAATAAGGCATTTATGAAAGCAGGCGGAGAGAACTTCTTTATGTTTGGTGAAGTATGTGCCAGAGACAGAAATGTATGGTATAGAAATACACCGGGACTTTCCACACCGTTCTATACTTGGGCTGAAACGAAGGATTATGGCTGGAGCGAAGACCCGGCAGATGCATTAAAGAATGTAGAACTGACAGAGACCCATTTTGATGACAACAGAGATATCGGTACACAGCCCACCAGTGATAATGCACTGTTGAGAGGAAATGAATATCATGAGCCGGATCGCAGTCAGTTTTCTGGCTTAAGTGTAATCGATTTCCCAATGCACTGGAACTTTAATGATGCAAGTTCCGCTTTCGGTGTGGCAGTAGGCGGAGATAAGTATTACAATGATGCTACATGGAATGTTACGTATGTAGATTCCCATGACTATGCACCGGACTGTGCACCAGAGAGCCAGAGATTTGCCGGTGATCAGGAAACATGGGCTGAAAATTTAAACTTAATGTTTACCTTTAGAGGTATTCCATGTATTTATTACGGCAGTGAAGTAGAGTTTATGAAGGGAGCACCGATTGATGTGGGACCAAATGCTCCATTGTCTACCACAGGACGTGCATATTTCGGAGAAAATTTAGAGGGAACAGTGACAGCAACAGACTTTGGTGAATATACAGCAACGGGAACCGTGGCAGATACTTTGAACCATCCGTTGTCCCTGCATATCCAGAGACTGAATAAGATTAGGGCAGCAATTCCGGCACTTAGAAAGGGACAATATTCCACAGAGGGTGTCAGCGGAGGAATGGCATTTAAACGCCGCTATACCAATGCATCTGAGGGAATCGACAGCTTTGTATGTGTGGCAATCACAGATGGAGCTACTTTCAGCGGAATTCCAAATGGTACTTATGTGGATGCAATTACAGGAACCTCCAAGACGGTATCTGATGGCACATTAACCATTGAAGCAACAGGAAAGGGCAACATGAGAGTATATGTATTAAGTACTTCTCAGACTGCTGCACCCGGTAAAGTGGGTACCGATGGAAAGTATTTAAAATAAAAAATATGGGGAAATGGGAGTGTGAAAGCACTGCCATTTCTTCTAAAACAAAAAAGTAAAACAGAAGTAACAGTTCAGGCAGGTCTGTGCATTTACTGCACAGACCGTACGAAAATACAGCGGGAGCAGGCAAAAGCCCCATCTGCGGAGCAGATTTTAAATGGGCTTTTGCAAGTAACAGTTCAGGTATCTGAACTGTTATAAACAGAATAATAGAGAAAGGAGATTCATCATGAAATATAAGAAAATACTTTGTGGAATGCTTTTGGCGGTATTAGCTGCCCAAACATTAGAAGAAGGTATGTTAGTAAATGCTGCATCCATAGAAAAGACAGTAAGTATCAATGCTTCGTTGGAAAGTGATTTTGAATTTGATGCAGCAAGTGGGACTGTCACAAAGTATCTGGGAAGCAGCAGAACCGTCAGTGTGCCTGATGAGATTCTGGGCACTGCGGTAACATCCATTGGAATCGGTGCGTTTTCCAGTAATGAGATGCTTGAATCGGTTGCGATTCCAGAGAGTGTAACAAGGATTGAGGCAGAGGCATTTTTGAATTGTCCCAATCTGAGAGAGGTGAAAATCCCCGATGGAGTCACCAAGATTGAAGCTTTGGCATTTTTTATGTGTGAGAGCTTAGAGGATGTGGATTTTGGCAATGGTGTCACGACAATAGGTAAAAATGCATTTTATGGCTGTGCCGGCTTAGATGATATTGATTTGCCGGATACGGTCACAACCATTGAAGCACATGCCTTTATGGAATGCAGGGAATTGGAGGAAATGGAACTGCCATATGGTGTCACAACCATTGAACAGGAAGCATTCCGTAATTGTGTTTCTCTGACAGAAATTACGATTCCATCCAGTGTGCAGACTTTGGAGGACCAGATTTTCTCTGGTGCTGAACAAGTAAAAATTCTCTGTGAGAAAGGTAGTGTTGCATATGCATATGGGCAAAACAGCGGAATTCCAATTGAGGAAATACAAATAAAACTAACACCTACTGACACACTCCCAAGTAATACACCAACGATCGCACCTACCAAGGTTCCAACACAGGCTGCTCAAGACAGCGTTTATCATATTTCCTATGTGTTAAAAGGTGGAAAGTTTGAGAATACGGCGGTGGATGAGTATGATGGAACTTATTCTATTCGTTTGCCTAAGCCGGTTCGAAAAGGGTATAACTTTATAGGATGGTATACAGAAAGTTCCTATATTAATCAAGTAACTATCATTAAAAAGGGAAGTACCGGAGACAAGAAATTATATGCAAAATGGGAAAAGGTACAGAAACCTTCCAGACCAGTGATTTCTTCTGTTAAGAACAATAAGTCAAAGCAGATGACTGTAAAACTGAAGAAAAAAGTCAGCGGAGCAGCAGGTTATGAAATGGTTTATGCAACCAATCAGAAGTTCACGCAAAATAAGAAGACTGTTCGCTTTGCCAGTCTTTCAAAGACAGTAAAAAAACTGGAAAAGGGTAAGAAATATTATGTAAAGGTAAGAGCTTACAAAACGGATTCTACCGGCAGCAGAGTATACGGAAGTTACTGTCTGATACCTAAGACAGTAAAAATCAATAAATAGCGGATTAAAAAAGGAAATCCTTGCAGAAATGCAGGGGTTTCTTTTTTTGCGTGCGCCTTGCGGCGCACGTTTCTAACGGGTGAAAGTCCCTAATCCGCCCTAGTAGTGGGAAGGATACAGCCAAAACCAAGGGTGTCCATCGTGAGGTGGAATCTGAAGGAAGGTGGCGGCAAATCTCTGGTCTGACGGACAGAAATCACATCAGGCTATAGTTAAGGATAAGGTTGCTCAACAAACCAAAGTCCAATAACTACTCGGAATTAACTGTAGTAAATGTGGCAGATATGGAGAGAAAGAAACGTGTGGTACCAAGGGAGGTCTCGCCAGCAGGAGGAAACAGAGTAAGAAACCTGTAGTAACAACGAATGGCGAGAAGTCAGCAGAGGTCATAGTACCATTGTGGTTGCAAACATGATGGGAAGGACTGAACTTTAGGAGATGTGAGTAAATGAATGTAACCAATGATGGATTTAAGGACAGACAACTTCATATTGAAGGCTATCTGCAAATGGTATCTGCGGAACAGAAAGAGTATGCAGAAGTGTCCGCCTGTCAGAGGATTGCTGAAAACAACCGCATCATCACAAACTTTCAGACGGACAGACTGTTGGAGAAGATTCTGCAACCGACTAATCTAAACAATGCATATAGGAAAGTAAAATCTAACAAAGGAGCAGGCGGTGTTGATGGGATGAGCATAGATGAACTTCTACCATTCCTCAGAGATAACCAAGTGCAACTAATCCAGCAGTTAAAGGATGGGAAATACAAACCCAACCCAGTCCGCAGGGTAGAGATACCCAAAGAAACAAAAGGCGAATTCCGGAAACTGGGAGTACCGACAGTAGTTGACAGGGTATTCCAACAGGCAATTACACAGGTGCTGTCCCCGATATATGAGGAACAGTTTTCGGAAAACAGTTTTGGCTTTCGACCAAAGAGAAGTGCGCATGACGCACTGAAACAATGTCAGCAGAACGTCAATGATGGATATGTGTATGTTGTGGACATGGATTTAGAAAAGTTCTTTGATACAGTATGCCAGAGCAAGTTGATAGAAGTGATATCAAGAACCATCAAAGACGGGCGGGTAATATCGCTAATACATAAATATCTCAATGCAGGGGTCATCAGCAGAGGGATATTTGAAAAGACAGAAACAGGAATGCCACAAGGTGGACCGTTAAGTCCATTACTTAGTAATGTCATGCTGAATGAACTGGACAGGGAACTGATACGCAGAGGGCATAGATTTGTGAGGTATGCAGATGACTGTATGATTTTCAGTAAAAGCAGAAAGAGTGCAGAGAGAACCCTGAGAAATATCATTCCGTTCATTGAAGGGAAACTATTTCTGAAAGTGAACCAAAAGAAAACAAGCGTGGCACATATCAGCAAAGTAAAATATCTTGGATACGCATTTTACCGCTATAAAGGGAAATGCAGGTTTCGAGTACATCCAAAGTCGGTGGAAAAGATGAAAGATAAAATCAGAGAACTGACAAAAAGGAATAACGGATGGGGAAATGAATACAGAGCCATGAAACTGACGCAGTTTGCCAGAGGATGGGTAAATTATTTCTCACTTGCAGATATGAAAGGACTATTAAGGGAAACCGATGAATGGCTGAGACATAAGATAAGAACCATCTACTGGAAACAATGGAAGAAAGTCAGGACGAAATTCAAAGAATTAAAGAAGTTAGGTGTGGAAGAAGAAAAGGCATGGATATGTGCAAACATGCGGAATGGTAACTGGTATTGCGGTGGATATTTCGTATTGCAGACTGCATTTAACAACAAGAAACTCTGTGAACTAGGATATCCAACATTCACAGAGTTCTATCTGAAAGTATGTGAAAACTAAGGAACCGCCGTATACGGAACCGTACGTACGGTGGTGTGGGAGGTCGGTAGATAAAATAATTATCTACCTCCTACCCGATTTTTCAAAGGGTGCAAGCAGGCAATCAAACGGTTTGGCAGTTTGGTTACTTAGTATCACCCTAAATATCTTCAAATACATGAGGTACGTCGAAATACAAAAAAGCAACAAAACAAAAATAATCTGTCAAAAACTTTTTTGAAATCCATGTCAGGCTTTGACAAACATTTTATTCTTCTAATTTTATAATCCAGAACATGAAAAATATGGCATCCGGCACGAGAGATAAGATATTTGTAACGGTTCAGTATTTTCGCAGTTACAAATATCTATTGGTAATTTATTTTCCTGCAGATGCCTTATAAAAAAGAAAAGAGGTAGGAAGATGAAAAGTAATGTTGGAAAAAAGATTTTGCTGCAGATGATAGGTTTTGTGTTGGCTGGAGTCACTTATATGGGAGTGTATCCTTTGGGATTGGCATATTTTGTGGCTGCCTATCGGGCGAAAGTGTACCGGATATTATTATTTCCGGTGATGTTTTTGTCCATGTCCCTTTGCATGGAACAGACGCAGTTGGCAAAATATGGGCTGTGTATGGTGGTGGCAGCAGCGGTTACCTCAATTATGGAATTAGATAAAAGCAGAAATTCTACTATGTTAGGAGGTCTGGCGGCAGGGCTTACCATCGGAGCCATGGAGTATGTAAGCTGTCTTATCCATGGTATGGATAAATACAAAATCTGTCTTGGGATTGGAGAGGGGATACTGGTATTTGCTTTGTCGGAGGTGTTCTATCTTGCCATACATTACATACTTCGGGAAAAGCAGCCGGATCAAAAAGAAGAGGGAGATTTCGAACCTTTTCATTACCGATATAAGGATATGGAAAAAATGGAGGGAGTGGCAAAAGCATTCAAATCTCTTGCCAGCACCTTTCGTAATTTGTCAGATATGCCGGTAAACTATATGAGCAATGAGGTGAATGCCATTTCCACCAATACGGATTTCTATATGCTCCAAAAGGTAAATACTATGTGGAATCAGAAACTTTGTGAAAACCGCCTTGCCATTGCCGGGCAGCTGAATGAAATGGCACATATTATCTCGGATGTGGCAAAAGATACCTATCAGGTACAGGAATTGACCCAGTCCATGGAAGACAAGCTGAAAAATAAACTAAAAAGTATGCATATCCGGGTACAGGGATTGGAGATTATTCAACGTCCCCAGCGGGGATTGGAGGTTTATGCAAAAATCTCTTCCAAAAAGAATAAATGCATCATGACCAAGGATGTGGCAGTTGTGATTTCAGAGGTTTGCGGAAAAAAAATGGTTGCCTCCAAGGATAGTAAGGTGGTAGTATATAAGGAATATAGTCCCATTCTCTTTGTGGAGGATGTGAATTTTAAGGTTATGTATGGAGCTGCCAGACGGGTGAAGACCGGGGAACGGGTTTCCGGGGATAATTTTACCTATTTGGAGAGCAGCGGAAAAAAAGCAGTACTGGCATTGTCAGACGGCATGGGTTCCGGGCTGCAGGCTAGTCAGGAGAGTGAGCTGGTGGTGGAATTGTTAGAGCAGTTTATAGAGGCAGGATTTTGCAAAGAAACAGCGGCTCGAATGATTAACTCCAGCATGGTCATGGGACAGGAACAGAAAATGTATTCCACCATTGACATCAGTGAGATTGATTTGCGCAGCGGTGTCTGTGAATTTTTGAAGGTGGGAGCAGCCACTACTTTTATCAAGCGGGGCAGCTGGGTGGAAACCATTCAGTCTACCAGCCTGCCGGCAGGTATGTTTGAGCAGATGGAATTTGATACTACTGCCAAGAAGCTTTATGATGGTGATTATCTCATTATGGTCAGTGACGGCACTTTAGACGGTATTGCCGGTGATAATAAGGAACAGACTTTAAAGAGCATTATCTGGAATACAGTCACAGAAAATCCAAGGGATATGGCAGAGTATATTATGGACAAGATTACAGAGGAATGTGATGGCTATATTGTAGATGATATGACGGTGCTGGTGGCAGGAATGTGGAGAAAATAATAACGAGACAACATATTGTAGATTAACAGATGATGGTTGTAAGAAATAGACACAAGGATGAAATGTGGAGAAAGAGTATGATAGAACGTGTGTATCAGTATATTGAAAAATACCATATGATTCAGAAAGGAGACACAGTGATTGCCGGGGTGTCCGGCGGTGCAGACTCTGTGTGCCTTTTTCATGTATTGTTAAAGCTGTCTCAAACAATGGGTTTTACTCTTTGGGTGGTGCATGTGGAGCATGGCATTCGAGGGAAGGAGGCATTGCGGGATATGGAGTTTGTGAAAGCTCTGTGTAAATCTCACAATATAACATGTAGTGTGTACCACTATGATGTTCGAAAGCTTGCCAAAGAACAGAAACTTACCGAAGAGGAGGCAGGAAGAAAGGTAAGATATGAATCATTTGAACTGGAGAAACAGAAATGTGGGGGTCCGGCGAAAATTGCAGTGGCACATAATATGAATGACAATGCGGAAACACTGCTGATGCATCTGATACGGGGCAGTGGATTAAAGGGACTGTGTGGTATGGAGGCTGTGCGAGGGAATATTATCCGTCCTCTGCTTTTTGTGGATAGGGAGGAAATAGAGGGATTTTTAGATAAGATAGGTCAGGAATATTGTAACGACAGCACAAATCTCACCACCGACTATGCCAGAAATAAAGTGCGTCTGCAGATATTACCGGAGCTTTTGAGAATAAATTCCAAGGCAGTGCAGCACATTCATCAGGCAGCAGGACGGTTAGAAGAAGCTAACCGATTTTTACAGCATCAGTCAGATATTGCCTATGAGGATATGGTAGTGAAAGAAAAGGGACAGTTTTTCTTTCAGGTAAAAGCTTTGCAGCAAGCAGATGACTATTTGAAGGGGGAGGTGGTGAAACGTGTTCTGACAGAGTGTGCCGGCAGCAGCAGGAATTTAGGCAGTATTCATGTGGATGCGGTGTTAAGTCTGCTGCATATGGAAAGCGGCAAAAAGCTTTCTTTGCCCTATAACATAACGGCACAGCGTGTCTATGACCGCCTTCGTATCTGGCAGGGAGGAGACCAAACAGAATCAGAGGAAATAGGTGTACTAATTACAAAAAGTGGGCAATATAATATTTCAGAGAGAGAAGAAACCTTCCTAGTGTCCATAGAGATGAGGGAAAAGAATAAAAAAAATGTAAATAAACAGGAAAAAACATGTACGAAATGTTTTGATTATGATAAAATAAAAAACGGTTTGGTAATTCGAACCAGAAGAACGGGTGATTATCTGATTATTGATGAAGAGGGGCACAGACAGAGCCTGAAATCCTTTTTTATCAATGAAAAAATAGAGAGAGAAATGCGAAATCAGATTCTTCTGGTGGCAGACGGCTCACATATTCTGTGGGTGGTGAATTATCGCAGCGGTATGGGCTGCAGGGTAGATGAGGACACGAAAAGAATCCTGAAAATACAAAGGCTGGAGGGACTGAAATGAGTGAGAAGATTCAAATGCTTTTCTCCGAGAAAGAAGTAGACAGGAGGATTAACCAAATTGCCAGTGAGATATCTGAGAAATATCAGGGAAAGGAGCTTCATTTAGTATGTGTGCTGAAGGGTGGCGTCTTTTTCATGTGTGAGCTGGCAAAACGTATCAGTGTTCCAGTCACTATGGATTTTATGGCATTATCCAGCTATGGAAACAGCACAGAATCCAGTGGTTATATTACCATGAAAAAAGAGCTGGACGAAAGCATTGAAGGTAAGCATGTACTGATTGTGGAGGATATTGTGGATTCCGGCAGAACCTTGAAATATCTTTCAGCAGAGCTGAACCGGAGAAATCCTGCCAGTCTTGAATTATGTACACTGCTGGATAAGCCGGAAAGAAGAGTGACGGAAATCAAAGCGGATTATACCTGCTTTGAGATACCGGATAAATTTGTGGTGGGTTATGGACTTGATTATGCACAGAAGTATAGGAATCTGCCCTATATCGGGATAATAGAACCATAGATTAAGGAAAAGGAGGATTGATTCAGTGAACAAAATCAGAGGAATAAGCTTTTATCTGTTGCTAGTTGCCGCCGTTGTGCTTATATGGAATCTGGCAAGCTTAGGTTTTAGCAGTGAAAGCTCATACACATACGGAGAATTTTTAAATGCGTTGGACGAGGGCAGAGTAGTCAAGGTGCAGATAAACCAGAATGCAGAGATACCTACGGGTTCTGTACAGGTAAAATTGAATGATGGCAGTGTGAAAATGTTTTATGTGCCGGATGTAAATAAGGTGGAGCAAAGCCTTGTGGAACATGATGTGATAGATTATGTAATGACAGATACCAAAAGAGAAGGTATATTTGTAAAGATAATTCTTCCATGTCTGTTGACGGGCGGAGCGGTGCTTTTATTGTTTATTTTAATCAATAATCAGGCAAAAAGCGGCAGTGGCGGCGGAGAGATGATGGATTTTGGAAAAAGCCGTGCCAAGATGACAGTGGATGCCGATAAACTGGTGACTTTTAAAGAAGTGGCAGGTTTGGATGAGGAGAAGGAAGAACTGGAAGAAATTGTGGATTTTCTAAGAAGACCGGATTCTTATCTAAAGCTGGGTGCCAGAATACCTAAGGGAGTACTTTTAGAGGGACCGCCCGGAACCGGTAAAACCATGCTTGCCAAGGCAGTTGCAGGAGAGGCCGGAGTCCCCTTTTTCAGTATCTCTGGATCTGACTTTGTGGAAATGTTCGTGGGTGTGGGGGCATCCCGTGTGAGAAATCTTTTTACGGATGCCAAGAAAAATGCACCTTGTATTGTGTTTATTGATGAAATTGATGCGGTGGCAAGACGTAGAGGAACGGGAATGGGAGGCGGTCATGATGAGCGCGAACAGACATTGAATCAGTTGTTGGTAGAAATGGATGGTTTCGGTGTCAACGATGGTATTATTGTGCTGGCTGCCACCAACCGGGTGGATATTTTAGACCCTGCTATTTTAAGACCGGGACGTTTTGACCGTAAGGTGGCTGTGGGCAGACCAGACGTGAAGGGAAGAGAGGAAATTCTGCAGGTTCATGCCAAGAACAAACCTCTTGCAGAAGATGTGGATCTCAAGGAGATTGCTCAGTCCACCTTTGGGTTTACCGGAGCTGATTTGGAAAATCTCTTAAATGAGGCAGCCATTCAAGCGGCCAAGGAAAAGCGCAGTTATGTGATGCAGAAAGATATTAAGGAATCATTCTTGAAAGTAGGTATCGGCAAGGAGAAGAAGAGCCGTATTGTGTCGGATAAGGATAAACAGATCACAGCTTATCATGAGGCAGGTCATGCAATTCTCTTTCATGTGCTTCCAGATGTGGGACCAGTATATACGGTTTCCATTATACCCACAGGTAACGGAGCTGCCGGTTATACCATGCCCCTTCCACAGAAGGATGAGATGTTTAACACAAAGAGCAAGATGCTGCAAGATATTATGGTGTCTTTAGGAGGGCGTATTGCTGAGGAAATTATCTTTGGAGATGTGACCACCGGTGCCATAAGTGATATCCAGAAGGCAACAGAAACAGCCAAGTCCATGGTAACGCGCTTTGGTATGTCTGAAAAAGTGGGCTTAATCAATTACAGCAGTGATGACAATGAGGTATTTATCGGACGTGATTTTGCTCAGACTAAGGGGTACAGCGAGGAAGTTGCGGGTCTGATTGATCAGGAGGTTAAGAGCATTATTGACGATTGTTATCAAAAGGCAAAGGAACTTTTGAAAGAATATTCCGGTGTATTGGAATCGTGTGCAAAACTGCTTCTGGAAAAGGAAAAAATTGGAAAAGATGAATTTGAAGGTCTGTTTCCAAAAAAAATGAAGCTGGGAAAAGCGTAAGTAAAGTGATTTTATAAAAAAAGTGCTGATTCAAAAAATCGGTACTTTTTTTCTCTGGTTTTGTATAAAAAGATATGGTGAAAATCGAGAAAATAAAAAAAGTAAAAAAAGTGCATAAAAAAGATTTTAAATGAATGAAATGTTTGTGCACACTTATTGGATGCCCTTTGCTATAATAAATATCGTAAAAACCCCCCAATACATTATATAGTTTTTGCTACACCCCATAAAAAGAAATACCTTCTCCAAAAAGGCAGCCACCGTAGGCTGCCTTTTTACTTTATGAGATAAATTGGTGGAAAAAAATAGGATAAAATAGTATAATTGATTTGATAAAATGATGTTTTTAGCAGTTTGTATTATCATATGACGGAAGGGAAGTTTCATGGATACCATTGAAAAAATCAGGGAAAATATAGGTAAGGTCATTATTGGAAAGAAAGAGGTCATAGACTGTATGCTCACTGCCATCATTGCCAGAGGGCATATTCTGTTGGAGGATGTGCCAGGGACAGGTAAGACTATGCTTGCCAAGTCGCTGGCAAAATCCATGGATGGAACCTTTGCCAGAGTGCAGTTTACGCCCGATTTGCTGCCAGCGGATATTACAGGGGTAAGTTATTACCATCAGTCCTCTGGAGAATTTGTGTTCCGAAAAGGACCAGTGTTTTTCAATATTTTACTGGCAGATGAAATCAATCGTGCCACGCCTAGAACGCAGGCGGGCTTGTTGGAGGCCATGGAAGAACGGCAGGTCAGTGTGGATGGCATAACTTATCCATTGGAGGAACCCTTTCTGGTGATGGCAACCCAGAATCCTTTGGAAACTTTGGGGACATTTCCATTGCCGGAGGCTCAGCTGGACAGATTTTTGATGAAATTGTCCATGGGTCTTCCCAATAAGGAAGAAGAGATAGCCATGATGGAACGTTTTATGGAAGCAGAGCCTTTGCAGGAGTTGAAGGCGGTGGCTGGCAGGGAGGAGATTGTTCAGTTACAGAAACAATGCCGACAGGTGTATGTACATCCTATTTTGTTAAATTATATAGCAGACCTTTCCAAAGCAAGCAGAGAAAGAAATCAGGTGGAAAATGGTATCAGTCCTCGTGGTACTTTGGCATTGTTGAATGCCTGTCGGGGCTATGCACTGGTTGCCGGGAGAGATTATGTGGTACCTGAGGATATTAAGGCAGTGGCAGTGCCTGTGCTTGCCCATCGAATTCAGCTTTCTGGGGCAGAGCTTGATAGGGACGGCAATGAAAATTTTATTAAGGGACTGTTAGACAGCGTAGTTTTACCCACCGAGGACTGGAAAAGGAGATAGACATGCTGTTATTTCTAATGTTGTTGGCAGCAGTAATTGCCTATGAGATACAAAAGCAGGTATTTCGCATCTGGTATAAGAAGGGACTTGTGGTCAAGATAGGATTTCAAAGTGATTATATCCTGCAGGGACAAACAGGGCAAGTGCGGGAAGTGATTGAAAATCGAAAATGGATGCCTCTACCTGTGGTACATGTGTCTTTTCATACTGGGAATGGTCTGGAATTTAAGAATCAGCAAAATATGAATGTCAGTGATACCACCAGCCGGAGAGATGCGTTTTCTCTGTTATGGAATCAGAGAATTACCAGGTCTCTTACCTTTCAGGGAAAACAAAGAGGTCATTATTTCATTGAGACGGCAGATATCAATGTATACAATTTTTTAATGACGAAGAAATATTACATAGAGCAAAAACAGACTGCACAAATATATGTATATCCGAAGCATATTTCCACAGAAAAACTGAATATACTAATGGAGAGAATTTTCGGCATGCAGCAGGGACAGGATAGATTTTATGAAGATATTTTAAGTTTTGCAGCCATCCGGGATTACATTCCAGGGGATGAGAAAAAGCGGATCAATCAAAAGGCCAGTGCTAAGGCAGGAAAACTTTTGGTGAACGTATATGATTCGGTGATGGCACAAAAAGTGGTGATATTGCTGGATGTGTCTGATAAGGGCATCTGGAAACAGCAGGATTTGACCGAGGAGGGGATCGCTTTGGCGGCCTCCTTAAGCCAGCGGTTGCTGAAAGCAGGCAATGATGTGGCAATTTACAGCAACGGCAGGGCAGGAGAGGGACCCCTATGCATTCCTTTTGGGAGAGACCATGGTAAGCTTCACAGAATTTGCCGTGGATTGTCGGATATTGATTTAACCAAGGTACCAGAAGATACAGAAAAGATGATTGCAAGAGCGGTCAGACACAATAAGGAATTGGATGGGATCTATTTGCTGATTTCTAAAAATGCAAAGGAAAGATATGATATCAGCCTAAAGGAACAACTTATGGAATGGAATCCGAAAAATTTTGGCAATGTCAGTATGCATCTGCTCCCTTGTCACAGAACCTTAACTGGTGAAAAGCAGCAGTTTCCAATGACATCTGGTGTGGAGCAGATTGTATGGGAGGTGGAGGGATGAAAAAGAAAGATGTGCTGGTCAGTATGCATCTGCTTCTTTTGTTTTTCTGTATTTATCATACCTTTCATGGGGAAAAGCTTTGGGGTTGTGCATATCTGGCAGTGATGGTATTTGCAGTGTTCTTTTTGGGAAAACGTTTTCGAATCCGTGGCGGCTTTCTGATTGTGGGAGCATTTATGGAGGCAGGGATGGTTCTGGCATTTCACAACCACAGGGCAGAGCTTGCAATATTTAGCATTGCAGTGGTGGTGACAGTGGTGTCCTATACTTTGGACTGGGCAAAAGAACACACTCCTATTTTTTTAGAAATTACTCCGATGTGGCTGCTGTTTCCTCTGCTTTGCCATATTCCCTTGTATTTTACAGGGTATTCCAGTGGACCTTTACAGTTTTTTGGTGTATTGTATTTTCTTCTGTATCTTTTGTCTATGGCAGTGGATAATATGGATGAGTTTCAGCGGCTTCACAGCCGTATGGAGTATCTTCCGTTGGTACAGTTGGGAAAGGTTCATTTCTTTTCGGTATTATGCGTGCTGTTATGGGTTCTTTTTGGAATGATTATAGGCAAAAATGAGAGAATCGCTGCTTATATCCGGGGAATCATACAGAGTTTCCTGAGCAATTTAGGCGGTGAACAAATTGCAATCACTCCTCAGGATGTTTCGTCTCCTATGAACCAGATGGAAGTGAGCTTTGGTGAAAGCACATGGGATGCCATGAAGGCGGCAGAACAGGTGGAAAGCGGCAGTCCTGCAGTGGGATATGTAGTAAGTTTTTTGCTTCTATTACTGTGTTTGGTACTTGTGCTTTTTGTGCTTTATGGTCTATACTGTTACTTAAAACGTGACAAACGGGATCCGGAGGATGAAATTGAATTTATTTCTGCCCAAAAAGAGGATGAATATCAGTTTTTGGAATTGGAAATACCCAGAAAATATAAGAAAAGGTCTTATTCTGCCAATGAGATGATTCGCAGGAAATATAAGAAGAAAATAAAGACTGCCTTGCAGCAAAAGATTCCCCGCTGGGCCTCTCCTGCGGAGTTGGAAGCTTTGGCAGGCTGGCAGCAGTCGGAGAGAGAAAAGGAACTCCACAACCTCTATGAAAAAGCAAGATACAGCAAAGAGGGTTGTCAAATGGAGGAAATTAACCGATATAATAATTCAGATGATAAAAATCATGGATAATAATTTTCAGTTATAGATAGTTTCTTAAAAGTAACTATACGGTATTGAGTTTGAAAGGGTTGAATAGTTACGCTGAAAGAAAAGGAGAGTTTTATGAACATTCATAATCTAAATGCATATGAAAAGAAGCAGATTTATATCACCACCATGCGTCCGGTATTGAATAAGAGAGCATTGTTTTCTGATGCCACCTCAGGTTATCTGCAGCCTATGGAGCCAGAGGAAGGTGATGAGGTAACAGTGTACTTTCGAACTGCCAAGGATAATGTGGATAAGGTGAAGATTATCACCAATCAGGGACAGTATACCATGGAGAAGTACAAGACAGATGAGGCTTTTGATTTTTATAAGGGAAGTTTTCAAGTGGGAAGCGAGATGGTATGCTACTACTTTGATGTGTATTCAGGTACTTTTCACTGCTACTATAACAAATTAGGTGTCACAAAGCACATTGAACCATACTATGCTTTTTCCGTTTATCCGGGCTTTCACACTCCGGACTGGGCAAAGGGAGCTGTCATCTATCAGATTTTTGTGGATCGTTTTTGTAATGGAGACAAGACAAATGATGTGGTGGACAGAGAATACAGTTATATTGGTGATGCGGTAAGTCAGGTGAAGGATTGGTACCAATATCCCTCCAGCATGGATGTGCGTTCTTTCTATGGCGGGGATCTTCAAGGTGTTTGGGATAAGCTGGATTATCTACAGAATTTAGGGGTGGAGGTAATCTATTTTAATCCCTTGTTTGTGTCTCCCTCCAACCATAAGTATGACAGTCAGGATTATGATTATATTGACCCACACTGTGGGAAAATTGTGGAGGATGGTGGTGAGCCATTGCCAGAGGGCATAGGGGAAAATGCACAGGCCACCAAATATATTAAGCGAGTGACAAATAAGAAAAATCTTGAGGCCAGCAACCGTTTTTTTGCTGAATTGGTGGAGGAAATCCATAGACGAGGTATGAAGGTTATCTTAGATGGAGTGTTCAATCACTGTGGTTCTTTTAATAAGTGGATGGATAAAGAACGTATTTATGAACAGCAAAAAGGCTATGAAAAAGGAGCATATGTGGATAAGGAAAGTCCATATCATTCCTTTTTTAGTTTTTATGAGGATAGATGGCCCTACAATAATTCCTATGATGGATGGTGGGGACATGATACACTGCCGAAACTGAATTATGAGGGCTCAGAGGAACTTTATGAATATATTTTGAATGTGGGCAGAAAATGGGTGTCGGCACCTTACAATGTGGATGGATGGCGACTGGATGTGGCAGCAGATTTGGGTCATTCCGGTGAGTTTAACCATAAGTTTTGGAAGGATTTCCGCAAGGCGGTGAAAGAAGCGAATCCCAATGCCATTATTTTGGCGGAACATTATGGAAATCCAAATGAGTGGCTTCAGGGAGATGAATGGGATACGGTTATGAACTATGATGCCTTTATGGAACCGCTGACATGGTTTTTTACCGGTATGGAAAAGCATAGTGATTCTAAGGAGGATGGTTTATATGGAAATGCAGACTCTTTCATCGGAGCCATGAAGCATCATATGGCAAGCTTCGCAACACCTTCTCTGCAGACTGCCATGAATGAGTTATCCAACCATGATCACTCCAGATTTTTAACCAGAACCAACCGTAAAGTGGGAAGAACCAATTCCTTAGGACCAGATGCTGCCAATGAGGGTGTCAATAAAGCAGTGCTTCGGGAAGCTGTTATTATGCAGATGACTTGGCCGGGGGCACCAACTCTTTATTATGGAGACGAGGCGGGGCTTTGTGGCTTTACAGACCCTGATAACCGCAGAACCTATCCATGGGGCAGGGAGGATCTGGAACTGATTGATTTTCATAGAGATGCCATTGCCATGCATAAGAAAAATACATGTTTAACCCATGGTTCCTTAAAATTTCTGGGTGCGGATTATCAGTATATTTCTTATGGTCGTTTTACAGAGCAGGAACAGATTGTAATTGCTTTTAACAATCATAATCAGTCCCGCTATGTGGAATTGCCAGTGTGGGAAATTGGTGTTCCCATGGAGGGCAGTATGCAACGTATTATGTTTAGTACAGATTCCTATTATTCCACCGGCAGGGCAGAATATTCTGTGAGAAATGGTGTTATTTCCCTGGAACTTCCGGCATTTTCTGGCATTGTGCTTCGCCATAGATCGTAGGAACATGAACAGCGGCAGAATGTCACATGATAACAGTCCGTGAGATTTTTTTTAAATGTTTAGAAAATTATTGCAATTTTCATGGAAATATGATATAACTATATATTGTCAGGACTATTTGTGATTAGTCTGCTTGGATGGATTCCCGAGTGGCCAAAGGGGACAGACTGTAAATCTGCTGCAAATTGCTTCGGTGGTTCGAATCCACCTCCATCCATTTATCACTTGCTAAGCTTTTGAGAAAGAGTGAAAGGAAGTGATTCTATGACACGAAAAGGTAATCGTCTTTAGTGTTTTGGTTAGCCGGCGTGGCGGAACTGGCAGACGCACAGGACTTAAAATCCTGCGGGACTTATACTCCCGTACCGGTTCGATTCCGGTCGCCGGCATTGCAGCCAATTACACAAGTGATTGGTTGTTTTTCGTTTGATTTTTATATGGTGTGTGGGTTTAGCTCAGCTGGATAGAGCGTTTGGCTACGGACCAAAAGGCCGGGGGTTCGAATCCTCTAACCCACATAATAATGAGAGCTGCGGTACAGTGTATTCTGTACCGCAGCTTTTGATATACCCAGAGTATTTCTTTTTCCTTTCTATTGTTCCAGTCTGCTGGTGGTATAAAAGCCAACATATCCGGAAATTGCACAGAAACGTTGAACTCTCCTTATCGCAGCTGGCAACCAATCTGCTGGTTGCCAGCATTTTTATTCATGACAATAGAAAGTTCGCAGGCGTGCTTTCTATTGTTTTAGATGTGAAATTATTTTAAATAGGCAAGACAGCCACTGTGTTTTACCTAACGGAAATCAATGCAGAAAAAATAACAGCTTAATATGATACAAGGGTCAAAATGCCTTTTGCCCCCGACATCTTAATATATTGGAAGTAACATTTGCTATAAAAAAATCATATATTGTTATTATGGAGGAATGAACTGTGATTATTAATATTTCAATGGGATTGCTGCTTCCCTTTGTGGGAACTACCTTGGGAGCAGCCTGCGTATTTTTTATGAAAGGCGAGATGAATCATATCGTGCAAAAGGTATTGTCAGGCTTTGCGGCAGGAGTGATGACGGCGGCGTCTGTGTGGTCGCTGCTTCTGCCGGCCATTCACATGTCAGAGGATATGAAGAATCTGGCATTCCTGCCAGCGGCAGTAGGATTTTCCGTGGGCATTGTATTTTTGCTCCTGCTGGATGTGTGTGTGCCCCATATACATGCAGAGACCGGTCAAGTGGAGGGACCGAAAAGTCACTTAAAGAAAACTATCATGTTGGTTTTGGCGGTGACCTTACATAATATACCGGAGGGTATGGCGGTAGGTGCTGTCTTTGCCGGAGTTATTTATGAAAATACGGCGGTGAGCATTTTGGGAGCAATGGCATTATCCATTGGAATTGCCATTCAGAATTTTCCGGAGGGTGCCATAATATCTATGCCATTGTGCGGCAGCGGTGCCGGAAAAAAGAAATCCTTTTTCTATGGACTTCTTTCTGGGGCGGTGGAACCGGCGGCAGCGGTGATTACCATTTTACTGTCTGCTTATATGATACCGATTCTGCCTTATCTCTTAAGCTTTGCAGCAGGTGCTATGATTTATGTGGTGGTGGAAGAACTGATTCCGGATGCGGTGTCAGAGAATAAGGCAAATATAGGAACGATAGGATTTTCTGTTGGCTTTTTGATTATGATGATTTTGGATGTGGCACTGGGGTAGAAATAAATGTCATATAGTGTGAGGGTACTGCACAGGCTGTAAGAAAAAGTGGATATAACAGGCAAAGAATCATTGCCGTAGGCAATTTTGCATGGTTCTTTGCTTGTAACTATGAAGGTACGGAATAGTTACGATGAATCTTATACGAATGGAATACTTCATAAAACATACAAACAATGGATGCTTGAAAATGCTGACTGCATATGTTAGATTATATGCAATCAGCATTTTTTGAGTGGAACAGATTATTTTAGTGTTCATGGGGACAAACAATATTTTGTATATAACGGTGAAGGTACTCAACAGCTATGAGCCATAAAGGAAAGGGGAAATGTGTATGTACAGGCGGAAAGAGAAGCAGTATAAAGTTATCTTTGTAATGGTGATATTAGCGGTTATAGTTGTTATGGGATGTGGGAAAGGTGCAGAATCAAATTCTGTCATGAGAGAACAAAATTTTTCAGAAAAGAATAGTTTATCCCAAGGGCAGGAAAACAAGGAAGATAAGAAAAAGCCGGAAGAGGCAGAAGCAAAGCAAGGGTGGAAAAATGTAAGCGGGCAGCCTGAGAATACTACGGAAATGAAGGCGGAGGAAGATGCTGTTGAGCAATTCAATGGCATTCAAAAAACGCAGGATAGATATTGTACAAGTGAATATCAATATAACAACATTACAGAACAGGGAGAAGATAGTGCTGACACACAGAACAATTCAAAGAATATGCAGATCCTTAAGTTTGTAGATGCATGGGGAGAATGGCATGAGACAGAAGTGAACCCCAACGTGAAAAAGCACCCTTACCAGTGGCAGTATCTGACCAATGAAAAAGAAATTTTGAAATACGAAGATGAAAATTTTATCACACGAAAGGGAATTGATGTATCCCATCATCAAGGGTTCATTGACTGGCGGCAGGTAAAGGAAGCTGGGTATGAGTTTGTTTTTGTGCGGATGGTTTATCGGGGCTATGGAAGTGAAGGCAGTTTGAATTTAGACAGGGCTTACCGGGAAAATATCTTAGGTGCCCAGACAGCAGGACTGGATGTGGGGGTCTATGTGTTTTCGCAGGCAGTGAATGAGACAGAGGCCATAGAAGAGGCACAGCTCATCATTGCCAATTTGCAGGATATGTCACTGGAACTTCCGGTGGTTTTTGATCCGGAACTTATTCGGGACGATACAGCAAGAACGGATGAAGTCACAGGGGAGCAGTTTACTAGAAATGCGGTTGCATTTTGTGAAAAAGTAAAAGAAGCAGGCTATACTCCCATGATATACAGTAATATGGTGTGGGAAGCGGAGCTTTTTGATTTGGAGCAGCTTTGGGAATATCCCATCTGGTATGCAGATTACGAAAAAATTCCCCAGACACCCTATGACTTTCAGTTCTGGCAGTGCTCCGAAAGCGGAATTGTAGAGGGGGTTCAAGGAATTGTAGACATTGATGTGCAGTTTCTGCCAAAACCTTGAATTTAAGTATGTTGAAGTATTTTTTGAGGATACTGGAGAACAGGAGAAAAATGCCGCCCACCAAAAACTGTTTGAAGGCTTGAAGATTATGGAGGCCGGATAGGAGGAAATGGAAACTTCTCTTGCGTTCCTTTCAAAATGTTTGTATGTTTATCATCATAAAAATGCAGTGATATTGATGGATGAGTATGATATGCTCAAAAATGGTGATGTAGTGGGCATGCAGCGGGTGAACAATGACCAGTTAGACAAAACCATCTCCTTTATGGATGGGGCAGAGAACTTTTATCATGGATTTATGGCAGGGCTATTAGCACAAAGCAAAAAGGCGAAACTTTCAGTTTACTATGGCAGTTACCCACAATGGGTAACTGCCATAGTAATATTTACAGACATTTTTTAGTCCGGATATCTGGTCAGGACATATGTCCATGAAGATTTGGACTCGGAAATGCTGAGCTTGCGCCCCCAGTGGATGGAAGAGTTGAAATTGCCCTCCGCAATCGTGAGCGTATCACCGTCTATGGCTAATATAATTACAGAATGTGTATCATTATTAATTCGCAGGATATCACCGACTCTTATCTTTGAAAAATCGGTATGCTTCTTTGCTGGGAGCTCTCCAAAAGCAGCATCACTCATGGCAAAAGCAAATCCTGCACAGCCGTAGCCGCCATAATAAATGCCGCCCTTCCATGCATAGAAGTTATCATTGGTCCAAGGCATTCCTTCCGGATACTTTGATTTCATTGCTATAATAGATGCATATACCTTTTTCGGTGTAAGTGTTCCTGTCGGGACTGCCGCCTGCTGCACAGTTATTTTACATGTTGTGCTTACCTTGTTATTATCCTTACTGGTGACGGTAATGGTAGTGCTGCCTGTCTTTTTGGCGGTCACTTTGCCGTTGCTGTTTACCGTTGCCACTGTGGTATCGGCAGACCGATATGTCACATCTTGTTTTGCTTTCTTGGGACTAACCGTTGCTTTTAATGTGAAGCTTTCCCCTTCTTTCAGTTTTTTGGATGTATAGTTTAAGGTGATTTTATTTACTTTGGCATACACCTTAATTTTACAGGTTGCTGTTACTTTTTTGTTGGTCTTGCTTACTGCTGTGATGGTGGCACTGCCAGCTTTTTTTGCAGTTACCTTTCCCTTGCTGTTTACTGTTGCCACCTTTTTGTTGCTGGTTTTCCATGTGACTGCCTTGGAGGCATTCTTGGGGGTGACGGATTTTACCTTTAAGGTAATGCTTTTTCCCACGGTCAGTTCCCTGGACTTAGCATTTAATGTGATTTTTGTGGCTTTTACTGCCGCCTGTGTTTCTACCGGGTTCATATACAGACCGGTAACCACCAGTGCCAGTATTATAAAGGCTGCAACGACTTTCTTGAAATTTCTGAACTGTTGTCTTTTCATATGCGTTTTTCCTTTCTTTTTCTGTGTCTCCAAACATTTGCAAAACTCCCAAATCCTTGAAAACACAGGATGTCTGCTCCCAACTGATACAACGAATTGCTCTGTTTCTTTGAAACTCTCGCAATTCTGCAAACACTTCAAATCCTGCAATTTTATAGGGAAAATTGATTCTTTTCGTGTTTGGCGGTCACCAGAATCAGAAAGCTTTTTCGAGCAAGCTTCAACGTCTTTCTGATCTTAGCATCCTACTGAATAATTACCCTTATTTTCAAAATGCTGTCGCTTTAGCAAATCTGAAAATAGCATAATATTCAAAGTATGAACATTATTATACCAAACATCTTCTGAACTTTGCAATGGGATAAAGCTGGAAAAGGCAGGACAAATGCATGAGTGAATAATTTATGAAAAATCCTATGGTTGTCATAGGGTTTTTGTAATTTTTTGATAATATTGCTGATTTCAAAGTAATTTTATTGTTATAGCAGTAAGGAAATGGTAAAATATTCTTTTCGGGAGGTGGTTATATGCTTCACATTGCGATTTGTGATGATGAAAAGTATATGTCTGACAAAATCAAGTTGATGGTGTCTGATTTTTTTGGCAGAAAAAATATGGGTGTTGGAATATCACAATTTTCAAGCGGAAAAGAATTACTGAAATATAACAGAATCATAGATATTCTGTTTCTTGATATACAAATGAAAGATATTGATGGTATGGAAACTGCAAGAAGGCTGCGCAGCCGTAACTTTAAGGGAGCTTTGATTTTCATTACGGTTCTTAAGGAAATGGTATTTCAGTCTTTTGAGGTACAGGCATATGATTATCTGGTAAAACCAATAGAATTAAGCCATTTTGAAAAAACGATGGAACGCTTGCTGGTTTCCATGAAAAATGCAGGCGAATCCAGTTTGCTTGTTCAAAAAGGATATGAAAGCAGAATTATTTTTTTGGAAGAGATTGTTTTTTGTGAAATTATTGATAGAAAAGTATATCTGCATTTAGCATCATCTGAAATTCTGGATTTTTATGACAGGATTAAAAATCTGGAAACAAAATTGGACAGCAGGTTTTTCAGATGCCACAGGAGCTTCTTAATCAATTTGCAATATTTGAAAAGCTATAAAAATGAAACCGCATATATGGAAAACGGCGAGGAAATACCTGTGTCACGATTACGGAGCAAAGAGTTTTCTAATGTGATTTTGCAGTATATGAAAGAATGGAGACTGTGAGATGACGGCTGGTATAGATTTTTTTAGTAAATATGTGATGGGGAATATTCAAATACTCATGGGTGCTTATTTTCTTGCAAGATTTTTGCAAAAGAAAATGAAACTTTATGTCTACTTTATGTTTGCGGTGTTTTGGACTGTTCTCATAACAGTGATTCCTGATGGTGGAATCATTGAGTTTCTGGCATATATCCTGCTGCTTATAGCGGGTGGAACCTTTGCCTGTCATACAGATTGGAAGTCAGCTGTCTTGTATGCAGCATTGACGGTTGAGATTATGCAGCTTTGTTTCGGGATTGTTAATTCGTTATCAAGCATCTTATACCCATGGATGCTTTTGTTTGACCGGAAGATTGCCGGTACTGCATTTATGTTGTTGGCAAGTATGGCTTCACTGCTGCTGACAGTATTTTGCTACTGTACGGTACAACGATATTTTATGCATTTTGAAATAATGAAAAAACAATATGTGCTTGTGATTTTAACACCAATACTGATGCTTTTTTCGGTAGATGAATATATCAATTCTACTGTTTATGGAAATGTAAATATCGTGAATGACCATGAAATTATCATACATACCAATCACTATCAGATGTTTGTGATACAGTTTTTAGGCATGGCAAGCCTGTTCTGCATTTTGTTTGCTTATGAAAAACTGCTGCAGAATTTCCGCTTAAACACAGAATTATCACTCTTAGAACAGGAAGAACATTCACTGAACCAGTATGTAGAGGAAGCGAAGGCACGTTATGAGAAAACAAAGTCCTTCCGCCATGATATCAAAAACCATATTACGGTAGTACGGGAGTTTTTGCAAAACGGCAAATCAGAACAGGCATTAAATTATCTTGTGGATATGGAAGATATAGCAGAAGAATTATCTTTTCCATGTGCTACAAATAATCCGGTGGTGGATATTCTGCTGGGGAATAAACTGGGGATAGCAAAAAGTATGAAAATTGATGTCTGCTGTTTACTGCATCTGCCCTATCCATGTTTTGTGCGAGACATTGATTTTGGCATCATTTTGTCAAATGCCTTGGACAATGCGATTCATGCCTGTATAAATATAGATAATGATGCAGAAAAATACATTCGTGTGACAGGGCGTGTACAGGGAGATTTTGTTTTGATGGAAATAGAGAACAGTTTTGATGGAAAGGGAGTATTCAAAAGAGGGACAGGTTTGTCAAATATAAACAGAGTAGCTGAAAAATATCATGGCACCATGAGTATAAAGACACAGGGTACATCGTTCCTTCTCAGCATACTGCTGCTCATTCCACAACATTCAGAAAACATCTCACGGCAAATCGGTTAAATCTTATCTCAGAATGACGAAAAAGATAATGTAGGCAGTAATTTCATGGAATGTATTGCGTGATGACAAATTTTGAGACAGGAGGATGATGATATGTCAATGGAAATTAACGGAAAGTATGGTCAGTACCCGACGGATTATGCGGAACGGGTGAAAGCGGAGCAGGAAAAAGTGAAGGAGACCGAAAAGGGGCAAAATAGCGAAAAAGCATCGAATGAAATACATGACCTGCAGGATGAGTACATCAGCAGTGAAAAATCCGGTGCTAAACCCAGTGGTCTGTATCGGTTAGGGCAGGATGAAGAAGGCAGGAAAAAAGTGCTTTTTGATGATCCAAAAAGTGTATGTACTATTAACACAGATAAAGTTGACAGAGAAATTGAGAAACTGAAAGAAAAGCAGCAGCAATTAGAGCAGCAGATAAAATCAACTTCAGGAGATGAAAAGAAGGTTAAGGAACTAGAAAAGAAACTGGCACAGGTAGAAAATGAACTGAATCAGAAAGATAATAATACATATAGGCAGCAGAATGCCTCTGTTTCTGAGTAAAAATTTAAGTAACTGTTTTGACATCGCTGTTCTGTGCGATGAGGTAGCAGGCATAGCGAGTGAGCATATAGTCTTTCCCATTTCTCTTAGCCCCTTTTCCTGCGGTTTCACAAGACTCCATAGCACGATTTACAGCGTTATCAAAATTTTCCCAGCGTTCGTATCCCAATAAAGGCATGGGTTCACGAGCATACCAGAATTCAATTTCTTTATCAGTATGTATGATTTTATTAAACTCTTCGTTACTGTTCACTCCGTTCCAGTAACGAGTAAAAATCCATGCAAAATTTGCTTCACAAATGGATTTTTACTTGCTGAATATACGTTTTCTCAAGGACTTAGCAGTAAATGCTAAGTCCGATGTGAACAGTAACAACTCTTCCTAAACAAAAACAAAAAATGTAAAAAAATGGTTGACTTTAGAAAATTCATATGATATATTAGTATTCACCGCTGAGAAAGCGGCAGCAAACCTTGGATATAGAGGGGAATTCAGCATCGGTATAACCAAACCTTAGGATGAACTTCTACAAAATATTCAAAAGTTAAAAAAGTTGTTGACAAGTTTCCAGTCTTATGATAAGATATAGAAGTTGTCGCTGATAACAAATCAGAAAAACAACAGACA
>CAMWHJ010000038.1 GCA_947174015.1 uncultured Lachnospiraceae bacterium
TGGATATAACAGGCAAAGAACCATTGCCGTAGGCAATTTTGCATGGTTCTTTGCATGTAACTATGAAGGTACTGAATAGTTACACAGAATAATAGAAAAATAGTTTCGAAATATAGAAAAAGTGAGGAAAAATAAGTGTCAAAATTAACACCAATGATGCAGCAATATGTAGAAACCAAGGAGCAGTATAAGGATTGCATTCTCTTTTACCGCTTGGGAGACTTCTATGAGATGTTTTTTGAGGATGCCATCACCGCCTCCAAGGAATTGGAAATTACGCTGACAGGAAAGGACTGCGGTCTGGAGGAACGGGCACCCATGTGTGGTATCCCTTACCATGCTGTGGAGGGATATCTGAACAAATTAGTCAGCAAAGGATATAAGGTTGCCATTGGTGAACAGGTGGAGGATCCTAAGCTTGCCAAAGGTCTGGTAAAGCGTGAGGTAGTCCGCATTGTGACACCGGGCACCAACTTAAATTCCGGTGCATTGGATGAAAGCAAGAATAATTATCTTATGTCTATTGTCTGTATGGAATCCGGCTATGGCATTTCCACCGCAGATATCAGTACCGGTGCGTATCTGGTGACGGAGGTGGACAATGAACGGAAATTATTAGATGAAATCACCAAGTTTGCCCCTTCGGAAATTATCTGCAATGATGCATTGTTGGTCAGCGGCTTAGATGTGGAAGATTTAAGAGGGAGAATGGGAATCTCCATATCTGCCTTGGATGCCTGGTATTTTGATGATAATATGTGTATCTCCATTTTAAAGGAGCATTTTCATGTGGCTAACTTGGAGGGTTTGGGGATCAGTGATTATGACAGTGGTGTGATTGCAGCGGGTGCTTTGCTGAAATATCTGTATGAGACACAGAAAAACAATTTAAACCACATGACCAATATCAAGCCCTACACCATTGGAAAATATATGATTTTAGACAGTTCCACCAGAAGAAATCTGGAACTGACGGAAACACTGCGGGAAAAGCAGAAGAGGGGCAGTCTGTTATGGGTTCTGGATAAGACAAAGACGGCTATGGGAGCCAGACTGTTACGCAATTATGTGGAACAGCCCTTAATTGAAAAAGAAACCATTGAGGAACGCTTGGATGCCATTGAAGAATTAAACAAAAGCATGATTTCCAGAGAGGAAATCAGAGAATATTTAAATCCCATTTACGATTTGGAACGATTGATCAGCAAAATCAGCTACAAAACTGCAAATCCAAGAGATCTGTTAAGCTTTCGAAATTCCCTGCAAATGATTCCGCCATTAAAACAGGTACTTTCCGAGTTTTCCGGTGCACTGCTTACCAGCATTTGTGAAAAAATTGATGAACTTGAGGATATCTATCAATTATTATACAGTTCCATTGAGGAAGAACCTCCCATCTCCGTCAGAGACGGCGGCATTATCAAAGAGGGATTCCACCCGGAGATTGATGAACTTCGCCATGCCAAGACCGAAGGCAAAACTTGGCTTGCAAAGCTGGAAACAGAGGAACGGGAGAAAACAGGAATTAAAAATCTGAAAATCAAGTACAATAAGGTATTTGGTTATTATCTTGAGGTGACCAATTCATACAAAAATCTGGTGCCGGATTACTATATGAGAAAGCAGACTTTAACCAATGCCGAACGTTATATTACACCGGAACTGAAAGAATTGGAGGACAAGATTCTTGGAGCAGAGGATCGACTGTATGCACTGGAATATGAAGAATTTTGTACCATTCGTGATACGGTGGCTGCGGAAGTGGAACGTATCCAGAGAACTGCCAATGCCATTGCCATGACCGATGTCTTTGCCTCTCTTGCCAAAGTGGCAGAACAGAATAATTTCATCCGGCCGAAAATAAATACCAAGGGTGTGATCGATATTAAGGCTGGACGTCATCCGGTGGTAGAGAAGATGATTCAGAATGATATGTTTGTAGATAATGATACGTATTTGGACAACGGCAAAAATCGGATTTCTATTATCACTGGTCCCAATATGGCAGGAAAGTCTACCTATATGCGGCAGACTGCATTGATTGTACTGATGGCTCAGCTTGGCTCTTTTGTGCCGGCACAGGAGGCAAAGATCGGTATTGTGGACCGAATATTTACCAGAGTGGGAGCATCGGATGATTTGGCTTCCGGACAGAGTACCTTTATGGTGGAAATGACGGAGGTTGCCAATATTCTGCGGAATGCCACTGCCAACAGTCTTTTAGTGCTGGATGAAATCGGCAGAGGAACCTCCACCTTTGACGGTCTTTCCATTGCCTGGGCGGTGGTGGAGCATATCAGCAGTACAAAGCTTCTAGGGGCAAAGACCTTATTTGCCACCCATTATCATGAATTGACAGAATTGGAGGGCAAAATTGATGGTGTAAATAATTATTGTATTGCGGTAAAGGAAAAGGGTGATCATATTGTATTTTTACGAAAGATTATCAAAGGCGGTGCAGACAGAAGCTATGGTATTCAAGTGGCAAAGCTGGCAGGTGTGCCGGATTCCGTAATTGAAAGGGCAAAAGAAATTGCAGAGGAATTGAATGATGCGGATATTCTGGTGAATGCAAGAAAAATTGCAGAAAACGGCATTAAGGCAAGCGTTGGCAGCAGCATTTATCAGGATATGGAGGCAGAGCAGATTTCTCTGTTTGATACAGTGAAGGATGGAGATATCATTAACGAATTGGAAAAGATTGATATTGGCAATTTGACACCGATAGAGGCATTGAATGAATTGTATCGTTTACAAAATAAGATTAAAAACCGTTGGTAAAGAGAAAACAGTCAAAGTTTGCCCTCATAGAACCAAGAGGAATTTAGGGACAGGATAGGAAGGTGCACATGAAAAAAATTCAGGTTTTAGATAAAAATACCATTGACAAAATTGCAGCGGGTGAAGTGGTGGAGCGTCCTTCCTCCGTGGTGAAGGAATTGGTGGAAAATGCCATCGATGCCGGGGCAACGGCAGTGGCAGTGGAAATCAAAGATGGAGGCACCACCTTAATCAGAATTACGGATAACGGCAGCGGAATTGAGAAGGAGCAGGTAAAGACCGCTTTTCTGCGCCATGCCACCAGTAAGATAGAACGTGCAGAAGATTTGCTGGCAATTTCCTCCTTGGGTTTTCGAGGCGAAGCCTTATCCAGTATTGCTGCAGTATCGCAGGTGGAATTGATTACCAAGACTTCCACGGACTTTACCGGAAGCCGTTATCGGATCGAAGGAGGCACTGAAGTGGGATTGGAGGAGATTGGTGCCCCAGATGGAACCACCTTTCTTATTCGCAATCTCTTTTATAATGTACCTGCCAGAAAAAAGTTTTTGAAATCCCATCAAACGGAAGCGGGGTATATCAGTGATTTGATGGAACGATTGGCTCTATCCCGACCGGATATTTCTTTTAAGTTTATCAACAACAATCAAACGAAGCTGCAAACCAGTGGAAATACCAATTTAAAAGATATTATCTATCATGTATATGGCAGAGATATCACCGCTAATCTGATTCCCGTAAATAGAGAAATCAATGGTGTGAGACTACATGGATTTATTGGGAAGCCTTTGGTGTCCAGAGGAAATCGAAGTTTTGAAAATTATTTTGTCAATGGAAGATATGTAAAAAGCAACCTTATCTCCCGTGCCATTGAAGAGGGGTATAAGGGCTTTGTCATGCAGCACAAATATCCTTTCACTGTGCTGCATTTAACCATTGACGGGAAAATGCTGGATGTGAATGTACATCCCACCAAGATGGAGCTTCGCATATCGAATCAGGAGGATGTGTACCGGTTTATTTATATGGCAGTCAGTGATGCACTAAATGGCAGAGAGCTGATTCCTATGGTATCCTTTGGAACAGAAAAAAAAAGCAAGGAAGAACACATGCTGCCCAAGACACCAGAGCCCTTTGAAAAGAATCGCATACAGAAGATGCAGAATCATTTGAAAAATCAAAGCTCACAGAATGAAAAAAAGAATTTTTCTGATATCAATGATAATCTTAAGGTGTCGCAAAACAGCATTAGAGAAAATACAAATTATTCTGCGAATGATACGATGTTCGATACCAACCTGTTAGCCCCAGAGTCTTGCAGCCGCCATAAAATCATTGGTCAGCTATTTAAAACCTACTGGCTGGTGGAATTTGAAGATAAGCTTTTTATTATCGATCAGCATGCGGCTCATGAGAAGGTACTGTATGAGAGAAATGTGAAACTATGGAAGGAAAAGAAGCATTCCTCTCAGTTAATCAGCCCACCGCTGATTTTAACCTTATCCCATAAGGAGGAAGAAATTCTCTGCACCTATCAATCCTACTTTGAAGAACTTGGATTTGAGATTTCTTCTTTTGGGGGAAAAGAATATTCCATCACTGCAGTGCCCGGCAACTTGTATGGACTGGCGGAACAGGAATTATTTATTGAGCTTATTGACAGCTTAGATACTATGACAGGAAAACTGACGCCTGACATGATAAGAGATAAGTTGGCAACCATGTCCTGTAAGGCAGCGGTAAAAGGCAATCAAAATTTGACCTATCAGGAAATGGAGGAACTCATCAGTGAATTGATGACCTTGGAAAATCCTTATAATTGCCCGCATGGACGCCCAACGATTATATCTATGAGTAAGTATGAGTTGGAGAAAAAATTTAAGCGGATTGTGTGAAGGGAGCACAGAACAATGAAATTGCTTTTTGAGCTAGATGAAAAAAATTACAGCCAACACATGGAACTTTTGGAAAAGTATGCAGTGCGGGCAATTATAAAAAAAGGGGACAAGCTTGCCATGCAGCAGGGCAGCAGCGGGGAATATAAAATTCCCGGCGGAATGGTGGAACCGGGAGAGAAATATGAAGATGCTTTGTATCGGGAGGTTATGGAAGAAACGGGATTGCTTTTGGATTTAGCAACCCGAAAAGAGCTGGGGGAAGTTTGTGAGCGGCGCAGGGATATGAAATGTAACAAGCAAATCTATGTCTGTCATTCCCTGTATTACCTCTGTGATATTACAGACAAGGAAGTAGAGCCCCAAAGAACAGAAAGCGAAATTTTGAAAGGTTATCAATTATCTTGGGCAGCCTTGGACAAAATCCTTGCGGTAAATCATTCTATGAAGCTGGCACCATGGATAAAACGAGACACTTTATTTTTGGAATGGTTCCAAAATAATATGACTTGTTAGCTATGGAAAAAGAATCCACTTTGTGATATGCTAAATACATTATATCAAAGGCGGTGAAACAATGAAACAACCTTTAATTATTCTGGCAGGTCCCACAGCAGTGGGAAAGACAGAAGCCTCTATCGGATTGGCAAAGGCAGTGGGAGGTGAGATTATCTCGGCAGACTCCATGCAGGTCTATCGTCATATGGATATCGGTTCGGCAAAAATCACGAAGGAAGAAATGCAGGGAGTTTGTCATTATCTCATTGATGAATTAGAGCCGTGGGAAGATTTTAATGTATATCTTTTTCAGGAATTGGCAAAAAAATATATGTCAGAAATCTATGAGAAGGGGAAAATTCCAATTTTGGTGGGCGGAACAGGTTTTTATATTCAGTCGGTTTTATATGACATTGATTTTACGGACACAGATGCGGATGCCACCTATCGGAAAGAATTGGAGAACCTTGCCAAAGAAAAAGGGGCAGTGTATCTGCATGGGCTTCTGAAACAGGTGGATGAAAGGTCCGCACAGGAAATTCATGAAAACAATATAAAACGGGTGATTCGTGCATTGGAATATTTTCATCAGACAGGACAGCCCATTTCCAGACACAATGAACAGGAACGGGCAAAAGCCGCAGCGTATCATTTTGCTTATTTTGTTTTAAATGATGAACGTGCAACGGTCTATGAACGGATCAATAAGAGAGTAGATATGATGTTTGCAGCAGGTTTGGTTTCGGAAGTAGAACATCTGCTGCAAATGGGATGCCGCCGTGATATGACTGCCATGCAGGGCTTAGGTTACAAGGAAGTCATTGATTATTTGTCAGGCGAATTGACGTTGCAGCAGGCAAAAGAAAAAATTCAGCAGGAAACAAGACATTTTGCCAAGAGGCAGCTCACTTGGTTTCGAAGAGAACCTGATGTGTGCTGGGTAAATAAGAATGAACTGGAACATGATAATGACAAAATTTTGCAGTATATGCTGAGAATTTTAAAAGAAAAAGGACTGTAAAAAATTGTAACTGTTTCGCACCATCACAGTTACAATTTTTTACCTATACAGTCAAACAGAAAGGACAAGAAACAAAGAATGGACAATTTACAACAGCTTTACCAGTCAATGGGTATCAGTAAAGAGGTATATGACTTTGGTATGAAGATAGAAGATACTTTAAAAGAACGTTTTCATGCCATCAAAGCCACCACCCACTACAATCAACTTAAGGTCTTAAAGGCCATGCAGGACAATCAGGTCAGCGAGGCCTGCTTTTCAGCCAGCACAGGCTATGGCTACAATGATTTGGGAAGAGACAAGTTAGAAGAGGTATATGCCAGTGTGTTTCACACGGAAGCAGCATTAGTGCGTCCTCAAATCACCTGCGGTACCCATGCCCTTGCCCTTGCTCTGGCAGCCAACACAAGACCAGGGGATGAGATTCTTTCTCCGGTGGGCAAGCCCTATGATACTTTGGAAGAGGTCATTGGTATCCGCTCCTCCAAGGGCTCTTTGGCAGAATATGGCATTACCTATGCTCAGGTGGATTTGCAAAGAGACGGTGGTTTTGATTATGATAATATCAAGAAAGCCATTCATGAAAAGACAAAACTAGTAACCATTCAACGATCGAAAGGATATCAAACCAGACCCACGCTTTCGGTGGAGAGAATTGGTGAACTCATCCGTTTTGTGAAGAGCATAAAGCAGGATGTCATCTGCATGGTGGACAACTGTTATGGTGAATTTGTGGAAACTTTGGAACCCAGTGATGTGGGAGCAGATATGGTGGTGGGTTCCCTGATTAAAAATCCCGGTGGCGGACTGGCCCCCATCGGCGGTTACATTGCAGGACGGGCAGATTTGATTGAGATGTGTGCTTATCGTCTGACTTCTCCTGGGCTGGGCAAAGAGGTAGGTGCTACTTTAGGAATTAACGGAAGTCTTTATCAGGGACTGTTCTTGGCTCCCACGGTGGTGGAAGCGGCTTTAAAGGGAGCCATTTTTGCAGCCAATATCTATGAAAGGCTTGGTTTTTCAGTGGTGCCGAACGGAAGTGAGAGCCGTCATGATATTATTCAGGCAGTCACCCTTGGCACACCGGAAGGGGTAGTTGCTTTCTGCGAGGGGATTCAGGCAGCGGCACCGGTGGACAGTCATGTGGTGCCGGAACCTTGGGCAATGCCCGGGTATGATGCGGACGTAATTATGGCAGCCGGAGCATTTGTGTCTGGTTCCTCCATTGAATTAAGTGCTGACGGACCAATGAAAGAGCCCTATGCAGTTTATTTTCAGGGAGGACTCACCTACGAACATGCCAGATATGGTATATTGTGCTCTTTACAGCAGTTGGTAAACAAAAAACTAATAACGCTTACCGACTGCTGAAAAAATAAGTGGTATGGCTAAAATAAATGAAAGAATTTGTCGAAAAATGGCTCATATGGTCATTGGGAAGATTATAAATTTCTTAAATTTGAAAAAATAAAAAACTAATTCTATACAATAACTTTCATTTGTGCTATTATATAGATTGTTGTATTGCGTGGCAAATTATTGAAAATCAATGTTGGAGGATACTATGAGTAAAAGCAAAAATGCCTGGGCATGTTTTTTATTATTGCTGGCAGGTGTTGTCTTAGGCGGGTTTATTGGAGAACTTGCCTCTGGTGTATCGTTCCTAAGCTGGCTTGGTTATGGACAAACCTTTGGTCTTGCCCAGCCCTTCGTGCTTGATTTAGGAATTCTGGTACTGACCTTTGGGTTGACCATCAAAATTTCGATTGCCAGTATTATTGGTATTATTATTGCCATAATAGTTTATAGACTTATTTAGTACATAGCCCTGTTTTGCATTCTGAGAGAATATGTAAAAAGGGGGTTATATAATGTTTCAAGAACAAAAAACAATGAAAGAACTTCCCAAGAGTGAACAGCCTTACGAGAAATTTTTGCAGTATGGACCAGAGAGCTTAAGTGAGGCAGAACTGCTTGCGGTTATTCTGCGTACCGGAACAAAGGGCATCAGCGTTCTTTCGCTGTCCAATTATGTACTTGGTATGGGAACGGAAAAAAATATTTTAAATCTGGAACGCTTAACTTTAAGTGAACTTAAGAAAATTCCGGGAATTGGGCAGATAAAGGCAGTACAGATTAAATGTATTGCGGAACTTTCCAAGCGTTTTGCCAAAGCAGAACGACGCAGTGGTCTAAGTTTTCATAGTCCCAAAAGTATTGCCGAATATTATATGGAAGAATTCCGTCTGAAAACGCAGGAGCATATGCTGCTGATTATGCTGAATACCAAAAGCGTGCTCATTGGAGAAAAAATTATATTTAAGGGCACAGTTAATGCCTCTATTGTTTCTCCAAGGGAAATTTTCATTGAAGCCATACAACAGGAAGCGGTTTACATTATTCTGCTTCACAATCATCCCAGTGGTGATCCCACACCCAGCAGAGAGGATATTGCATTAACCAAGAGAATAAAAGAAGCTGGAAGGCTTATGGACATACAACTGATAGACCATATTATTATTGGTGACCACAGATATGTCAGCTTTTCGGAAAAGGATTTATTATAATGAAAGGAGTCATGGAAAGTGGCAAATAACAGTTTTGGAATAGATTTAGGAACAAGCAATATTAAAATATACAATATGGCAGAGGACAGTATTCTCAATCAGAAGAATATGCTTGCCGTCCGCAATAAGAAAGCACTTTTTGCGATAGGAGATGAAGCCTATGAGATGTATGAGAAGGCTCCTGCAAACATTCAGATTTCTTATCCTTTAAATGACGGTGTTATCGCCAATATCCGCAATATGCAGTCTTTATTGTATGAATTTATTAAGATTTCAACCAATAATAATGTGAAACCGGCAGATTACTATATTGCAGTGCCTACGGATGTTACCGAGGTGGAAAAGCGAGCATTTGGCGATTTAATCAAGAATGCCGGCTTAAAACCAAAGAAGATTTGTACTGTCGAAAAAGGGATTGCAGATGCGGCAGGAATCGGTGTGGGTTTAAATGAAGCTACCGGTGTGATGATCGTCAATATCGGTGCTGAAACCACAGAAATCTCGGTCATTTCTCTGGGCGGTGTGGTGATCAGTAAACTCATCAAAGCAGGTGGGGTGAAGTTTGATGAAGCCATCCAGAATATCATCCGCAGAAATTACAATTTAATTATCGGAGATAAGACCGCAGCTAACATTAAACACGAACTGGCAAGCGGCATCAAGGAGGAAAACGACTTAAGTGGTATGGTCTGCGGACGTGATGTGGTAACAGGACTTCCTATCGAAGTGGAAATTCCTTCCGATTTAATCTATGAGGCATTAAAGGAGCCTTTACACACTATTATGGACTCCATCAAGGTGATTCTGGAGCGTACACCACCAGAATTTGCAAGAGATATCATCAAGGCAGGAGTGTATGTAACCGGTGGTTGTGCCCAGATTCGAAATCTTTCCGATTTGATTACAAAATCTACCGGACTGAACGTAAATATTTCAGAAAATCCTTCGGAAAGTGTTGCCAGAGGTCTGTCCCGAATTATTAACAATAATGATTACAAGTATCTGGCATACAATATTAAGGATATTACCAATTCATATAAGAAATAAGTATTTGAGGGAATGTAATGAAAAAGAAAAAACCGAAATTTACTCTTTCAAGTGAATATGTGCTGCTTATTTTTACGGTTCTCTGTGTCATAATGATTTTTGTTACCTTTAATACTAATCTGACGGCAGGACCATTGCGGGGTGTTGCCAGTTATGTTTTGGTTCCACTGCAGAAGGGCATTAATCAGGTTGGAATCATATTCAGTAACTGGTCTGATGATTTGACTAATCTTCGTGATGTGATGGCGGAAAACAAAAAGCTGCAGGAAAAGGTTGACGAACTTACCACAGAGAATAATATTCTGCAGCAGGATAAATATGAACTGAACCGTCTGAGGGAACTTTATAAGTTGGATGAAAAATATCCTGATTATAATAAAGTGGGAGCCAGAATTATTGCCAAGGATGCCGGAAACTGGTTTCATACCTTTGTCATCGACAAGGGTAGTGATGATGGAATTCAGATTGATATGAATGTAATTGCCGGCAGTGGTTTGGTGGGAAGAGTCACAGCAGTGAGTCCCAATAGTGCCTCAGTGCTTGCCATCATAGATGATTCCAGCAATGTGGCAGCCCAGATCCTTTCCACCAGTGACAGGTGTATAGTTAGCGGAAATCTGCAGTTGATGAATGAGAATAAAATTTCTATCTCCAAACTGACAGATCCTGACAATAAAGTGTCATCAGGGGAAAAGGTGGTTACCTCCAATATCAGCGACAAGTATCTGCCGGGTATTTTGATTGGCTATGTAGATGAAATTGGTATGGATTCCAACAATCTGACCAAATCGGGAACCCTTCGCCCGGCAGTTGATTTTTCCCATTTGGAGGAAGTGCTGGTAATCTTAGAGTTAAAAAAGGAGAAATAGCATGAAACGCAAAATTGTGGTACTTCTATTGATTATCATATGTTTTATTCTGCAATGTACGGTTTTCAAGCAGATTCCCTTTACTCAGGTAGTGCCAAATCTTCTAATTGTGCTCACCTCCTCTTTTGGTTTTATGCGTGGAAAAACAGATGGTTTGATTGTGGGTTTGATTTCCGGACTTTTGATTGATTTATTTTTTTCGGAATTTTTTGGCTTTAACACCCTGATTTATATGTACATAGGGTATATCAATGGATTTTTCAAAAATATGTTTTATGATGACGATATTAAGCTCCCCATGGTATTGATTACCGGAAGTGACTTTGCTTATGGGTGTGTGATTTACTTTTTTTCTTTCCTGCTGCGGGGAAGATTTGACACCATATACTATTTCAAAAATGTTATTTTTCCGGAAGTTGTGTATACAGTAGTTGTGACATTGATTTTTTATCGGATTATCCGTAGAATTAACCGTAAATTAGAAGATGACGAGAAAAGGAGCGCGGCAAAATTTGTTTAGTGATATCAAAGACTTTATTTTGGGAATTATAAAATCAAGATTATTTGTGCTTGTTCTGGTTTTTATCTTTCTGTTTTCTGTATTGATAGAACGACTGTTCACTTTGCAGATTGTCAAAGGCGAGGAATATTTGGATAAATATGCTCTTAAGACGAAAAAACAACAAACGATTTCCAGTACCAGAGGCAATATATATGACCGCAATGGAACGCTTCTTGCCTATGATGATTTGGCATATTCTGTCACCATCGAAGATACCTATGAGGGCAAGGATAAAAATGAGCACATGAACAATGTGATTCGCAGCCTGATTAAAATCATTGAGGATAACGGCGACTCCATTATCAGTGATTTCAATATTATCATTGGTGAAAGCGGTATGTATGAATATACCGTGGAGGATACTGCAAGGCTTCGGTTTCTGGCAGATGTGTATGGACATGCCAAGATAGATGAATTAAAATTAGAAGAAAAATATATAACGGCCCAGAAACTGGTTGAATATATGGCAAAACGTTATGGGATAGGAGCCTACAAAGATGGAGATAAGAAAAAGGCTTTTATTATTGATCCTTCTTATTCCAAGGAAGAACTTTTAAAGGTAATCACTATACGTTATCAGCTGAGTCTGAATATGTATCAGCAGTTTGTTGCCACCACTGTTGCTAATGACATTAAGGAGGAGACGGTGGCAGTGATTATGGAAAACAGTGATGTACTGGAAGGTGTGCAAATAGCGGAAAATACCATGCGCCGTTATGTGGACAGCACTTATATGGCTCAGATTATCGGCTATACCGGCAAAATATCTTCTGAAGAATTGGAAACTTATCAAAAGGAAAATGAATCCTATACTCTCACCGATATGGTGGGAAAAGCAGGAATTGAACAACAGATGGAGACAGAGCTTCAGGGAGAAAAGGGTTATAAATTAGTGGCAGTTGACAATATGGGGAAAGTGGTAGAGGAGTTGGAACAGCAGGAGCCCAAGGCAGGAAACGACCTTTATCTTACCATAGACATTGAATTGCAGAAAGCCGTTTATAACATTATTGAACAACGTCTTGCGGGTATTCTGTATTCCAAAATTATTGATGCAAAAACCTACAATCAGGGTAACAGCAAGGCAAAGGATATCAAAATTCCCATTGATGATGTGTATTATGCACTGATTAACAATAATGTGATTAAAACTTCTCATTTTGAGCTGGAAGATGCCGGGGAGACAGAAAAGCAGGTTCTTGCAAAGTACGAAAGCAGCCGAGAATCTGCCATTTCCCAGATTTTGGCAGAACTAAATTCCCCAGATCCAACACCTTATAAATCCTTAAGTAATCCTATGCAGGTATACGAAAGCTTTATTACCACGATGCTGGGCAAATATAATGATGCTGTCATTGATGAAAGCATCATTAACACCTCCCATGCCACTTACAAAGCATGGAAAAACGAGACTATTGGACTTAAGGAATATCTACAATTTCTTATTGAAGAAAATTGTGTGGATATTACCAAACTTTCTGTTCAAAGTAAGTATTCCGATTCCAATGAAATTTATTCTGCCCTGTTAAATTATATTGAAGAAAAACTGCGAGCCGGTGGTACGGTAAAGGATTCTCAAGGGAATGCTTCCAGCTTTCCAAAGAAAGTTTTTAAGTATATGATTGCAGATAATGTGGTCAGCGGAAGGGAACTTTGCTGTATTTTATATGAACAGGGTGTACTTTCCCAAGAGGATGAAGATAAAGACAAGCTCTATCATGGTACCATGGGAGCTTATCAATTTATGAAAAGCAAAATCAAAAATTTGGAGATTACACCGGCACAGCTTGCACTGGATCCCTGTTCTGCCGCCTGTATTGTTACAGATGTAAATACAGGAGAGGCTTTGGCAGTAGTATCATATCCAAGTTACGACAATAATCTCCTTGCTAATGTTGTTGATTCGGAATATTACAACAGTCTTTTGAACGATTTGTCAAGACCTTTGTATAACAGTGCCACACAACAGCAGACGGCACCCGGTTCTACTTTTAAGCCTATTTCTGCCATTGCAGGTTTGGAAGAACAAGTGATTTCTACCGGAACTCACATTCATTGTACCGGTATTTTTGAAAGGATTGATCCACCGGTGAAATGCTGGATTTACAGAGGCAGTCATGGTTCCTTAAATGTGGTGGGCGGTATTGAAAATTCCTGCAATTACTTTTTTAATGAAGTAGCTTACAAATTAAGCCAAAGTAATGGAAAATACGACACACAATATGGACTGACAAGATTGGAAAAATATGCTAGAATGTTTGGGTTAGGAGATGTATCCGGATTAGAAATGGTGGAAACAGCACCTAAAATTTCTGACAGTGATCCGGTCCGCTCTGCCATTGGACAAGGCACTCACAACTATACGGTATCTCAGATTGCTCGTTATATAACTACCCTTGCAAATCAGGGAACCTGTTATAATTTAAGTCTCATTGACAAGGTGACAACACCCGATGGAAAAGTGGTACAGGATTATAGCCCCAGCGTATATAACCAAGTAGAAATTGCAGATTCTACATGGCAGGCAGTAAAAACCGGAATGACTAATGCGGCATCTGACTACAATGCATTGAAAGAAATTAAGGACAAGCTGACGATTGTGGGTAAAACCGGTACGGCGGAGCAGAACAAAAATCGTGCCAACCATGCTCTGTTTATGGGATACGCCCCTTATGATAATCCGCAGATTTCGGTGGCAACTCGTATAAATTTTGGATATACTTCATCGAATGCAGTAGAAGTTGGCAGAGATGTGTTCAAATACTATTTTGAATTAGAGGACAGCGAGGAAATTATCAGCGGAACGGCAGAAACGCCAGACGGACAAAACATTGGTGACTAAGATATGGAGGTGAAATGCTTTGAAAGAATCAGTGGTAATTAAAAGCAATGCCTATGGTATTATTGTAAATTTAGATGATTCCATTCCCTTTGATGAGCTGCTGACAGATATCGGCAAGAAGTTTGAGGCTTCGGCAAAATTCTTCAAAAACGCCAAAATGGCAATTTCTTTTAAAGGAAGGGAATTGACAGAAGCACAAGAAAAGGATATTCTTAATATTATTTCCGAAAACTCTGCCATGGAAATTTTATGTGTTGTGGACAATAGTTCTTTTGATGAACAGGTATTTCAACAGGCAATCGAAGAAAAACAGGCTCGAGAAGCCGAGTTGGCATCAAAGAACGGACAGTTTTATAAGGGTACTCTTCGTTCGGGACAAGTTTTTGAGGCAGAGACCAGTGTGGTGATTCTTGGTGATGTAAATCCCGGTGCCACAGTGATTTCCACTGGAAATATTGTGGTATTAGGTGCCTTAAAGGGAATTGCTTACGCCGGAGGAAATGGAAATGAGGGGGCTTTTGTGGCTGCCCTTGAGATGAATCCGGTGCAAATCAAAATCGGAGATAAGATTGCACGATGTTCTGACGGAACTTCCTTTTTCAAGCGACGGAAGAAAGTATCTATGGAACCAAAGATTGCTTTTGTGGAGAATGGCAGTATCTATATCGAACCAATAAGCAAAGACGTACTAAGTGATATCAGTTTGTAACTGTACAGACAGGGAACAGTTGCATCCGTTTATAATTAAAGTTTAATTCAGGAGGAATTAGAATGAGTGAAGTAATTGTAATTACATCCGGAAAGGGTGGTGTTGGTAAAACCACAACCACAGCCAATGTGGGAACCGGGCTGGCCAAGTTAGACAAGAAAGTGGTACTGATCGATACCGATATTGGTCTTCGTAACTTAGATGTGGTTATGGGATTGGAAAACCGTATTGTCTATAATCTGGTAGATGTTGTGGAGGGAAGCTGCCGTATCAAACAGGCACTTATCAAGGACAAGCGTTATCCAAACCTTTATCTTCTGCCTTCCGCTCAGACCAGAGACAAGACTGCTGTTACCCCGGAGCAAATGAAGAAGCTCACCGATGAATTGAGAGAAGAATTTGACTACATATTGTTGGATTGTCCGGCTGGTATTGAACAAGGATTTAAAAATGCCGTAGCAGGTGCTGATCGTGCACTTGTGGTAACCACACCTGAAGTTTCTGCCATTCGTGATGCCGACCGTATTATCGGACTTTTGGAGGCCAATGAATTGAAACGCACAGATTTGCTTGTAAATCGTATTCGAATGGATATGGTAAAGCGTGGCGATATGATGTCCATTGATGATGTGGTGGATATTCTTGCAGTGAATTTAATAGGTGCTGTGCCGGATGATGAACAGATTGTCATTTCCACCAATCAAGGTGAGCCATTAGTGGGTTCCGATGCCTTGGCGGGCAGGGCATATATGAATGTCTGTAAGCGCATTATGGGAGAGGAGGTTCCGTTGCTTGATTTAGAGACCAACAATGGATTTTTTTCTAAACTTTCCTCCATTTTCAAGAAGAACTAAGGAGGAATTATTATGGGATTAATGGATTTTTTTAAAAAGAAAAGTTCAGGCGACGTGGCCAAGGACAGACTGAAACTTTTGCTGATTTCTGACCGGGCAAACTGTTCTCCTGAAATTATGGAAATGATCAAAAATGATATTATCAAGGTGATCTCCAAATATATGGAGATCGATGCAGAAGGGCTGGATATCCAGATTACCCAGACAGAATCCGAAGGAAAAAATGGAAATGTGCCGGCTTTATTTGCCAACATTCCCATTAAAGATTTAAAACAGACAAATAATCAGAATTAGTTAGTGTGTTTATGGTAAGGAAAAGGAACAGGTATGTTTAAAAAGTATGAGCTAAAGGATTATCGGTTTAATCTGGTAGTGTTGTTGATTGCATTGACAAGCATTGGAATTATGGTGGTAGGCAGTGCCTTAGAATCCGTCCAAAATAAGCAGTTTATCGGAATGATTCTGGGAATTATTGTTATGCTTGTGATTTCTTTGCTGGATTATTCATATATTTTAAGATTTTATTGGATAATGTATGGAATTTCTGTTATACTTTTATTAGCAGTACAATTTTTTGGAAAAGAAGTAAATGGCTCGAAACGCTGGCTGGATATTGGTTTCCAGTTTCAGCCTTCTGAGGTTTGTAAAATTTTACTGATACTTTTTTTCGCAAGATATCTTATGCTGCGTAAAGATAATATTAATACATTCCGTTCTCTGTGTATTACAGGAATTTTGATGCTTATTCCTGTAATTCTTATAGAAGAGCAGCCTGACCTTTCCACCACAATTACTGTGGCATTTGTACTCTGCATGCTGCTGTATGTATCCGGCTTGAGTTATAAGCTTATCGGTACGGTGCTTGCCATTGTGGTGCCCTGTGCCATTGTGTTTTTAACCATTGTAATTCAGCCGGATCAGACATTACTCAAGGATTATCAGCGGGATCGTATTATGGCATGGCTGAATCCGGAGGAGTATTCGAACAGTACCGGTTATCAACAGTCAAATGCTATTATGGCAATTGGATCCGGTCAGCTATACGGCAAAGGACTTAACAATAATAGCATTACTTCTGTGAAAAACGGTAATTTTATTGCAGAACCAGAAACGGATTTTATTTTTGCTATTGTGGGAGAAGAATTGGGGTTTGTAGGCAGTGTTATCATAATTGGGCTGATTGGGCTGATTGTATTTACCTGCATAATGATAGGGCGGCGGGCTAAGGATTTAGCGGGGACGTTAATCTGTGTGGGAATGGCATCTCTGGTGGGTTTCCAAAGTTTTGTAAATATTGGGGTTGCCACCGGAGTGCTGCCTAATACAGGTATTCCATTGCCTTTTGTCAGTTATGGTTTAACATCTTTGGTAAGCTTATACATCGGAATGGGATTTGTACTTAATGTGGGGTTACAGCCTAAAAAATACTAGAATGGGGGTTCGCAAATGAACATAGGATTAATAGCACATGATTCAAAGAAAAAATTGATGCAGAATTTCTGTATTGCTTATCGCGGCATTTTAAGTAAGAATGAATTGTATGCCACCGGAACAACAGGAAGACTGATTGAGGAAGTAACAAACTTAAATGTACACAAGTATCTGGCGGGACATTTAGGCGGCGAACAGCAGTTGGGGGCACAGATTGAACATAATCAGATTGACCTTTTGATTTTCCTGCGGGATCCACTGGCTCCGAAACACCATGAGCCTGATGTAAATAATGTATTTCGCTTGTGTGATACACATAATATACCATTGGCAACCAATTTGGCATCTGCTGAATTGTTGATTAAGTCATTGGACAGAGGAGACTTAGACTGGCGTGAAATGTATAAATAGAAAAAAAATAGTGACAGGATTTATTCTTTTCTCCTTTCTGCTCACCGGATGCGGCCGCCAGAAAGCATTTTCGCTGCCTTATGAGGCAGATGTTGCTTCTTCTGCTTACAGTGTCATGGAGGGAGATTCTGGTTCTATTGCAGATTCCTTTGCCGGAAATTTGTGCGTTGTCAATGACAATGTGAATTTAAAAAATGTTCAGATAACAGGCAGTGAATGTGCTGGATTATTCGATTTGAATCAGAAGGAAGTGTTGTATGCACTTAATGTGCATAAGCAGATGAATCCTGCCAGCTTGACCAAAATTATGACAGCACTGCTTTTGTTGGAAAATGCACAATTAGATGATGTAATTACTGTTACTGCCAATGTAAAAATTGATGAACCAGGGGCTCAGCTTTGTGGTCTGTCAGAGGGTGACACTCTCACGGTGGATCAGGCAATGTATGCATTGTTAATTTATTCTGCCAATGATGCAGCAGTGGCAATCGGAGAGCATGTGGCAGGAAGTGTGGAAAAATTTGCCGATATGATGAATGAGAGGGCAATGAAGTTAGGTGCCACTAACACCCATTTTTCCAATCCCCATGGATTGACAGCCTCCGATCATTATACAACAGCTTATGATTTATATCTGATTTTTAATGAGGTTATCAAATACGACAAATTCAAAGAAGTGATCCATACCACAGAATATACTTCTGTTTACCATGATAAGAATGGTGCAGAAAAGGTATTGGATTTTCAGAGCACAAATCAATTACTGATCAGTGATTCTGCCTATCATGTACCCGATAAGGTTACGGTGATTGGCGGTAAAACAGGTACCACAGAAGCAGCAGGAGCCTGCTTGATTCTCTTGAGTAACGATACTGCCGGAAATCCGTATATTTCAGTGATTTTGAAATCGGATGACAAATCTGTGCTGTACAACAATATGATAGAGCTGTTGATGGGAATTACAAGCTAAAACAGACCGACAATGCCGGTCTGTTTTGCATTTCATTATTGTGTTTGCCTGTTGCTGTTAAGCTCTAAGCTCTGCTCATGGAAGTGATTCTGCCAAATACGCTGAGCATATAGAGACCGCAGATACCAACCACACCATAAATTATTCTGCTCAACAGCGACATGCTGCCAAACAACCATGAGATTAAGTCCAATCCAAAGAAACCAATCAGTCCCCAGTTCACTGCACCAATGATCACAATGGCAAGTACAAAATAGTCCAGTCCTCTTGAATCCATATGATAACCTCCTAGTGAAATATTTACTGTATTATTTTGTGTAAAATTCAAATATTTATACTTAAAAAATTGACTTTATATCGCAAACCTTATATAATAGATAAGATATAACAGCAGGAGAAGTAAGATGGAGCAACGAGAAATATATATGGTATATTCCCGGTATTTGAAAAATAAATATGGCGAAAAGGTATACAAGCTGCCCATTAATTTGCAGGTAAGCTGTCCCAACAAAAAAGATAAAAAGGGATGCAGCTTCTGTTCAAAAGCAGGTACCGGCTTTGAGGCAATGTCTGCTTGTGCAAGTGTCACAGAACAGTTGGAGCATACGAAGAAAAAAATAGAACAGAAATACAAAGCACACAAGTTTATTGCTTATTTTCAAAATTATACCAACACTTATCTTCCTATGAAACAGTTTCAAAACTATATTTTGGAGGCAGCCAGACTTACTTATATTGTGGAATTAAGTATTTCCACCAGACCAGATTGTATTCGGCAGGAATACTTATCTTTCTTGGCAGAAATTCAAAAGGAGTATGGAAAGCAGATCACCATCGAATTGGGATTGCAGACAGTGAATTATCATACCTTGAAGAGAATTAGCAGAGGACACGGGCTGGCAGAATTTATAGATGCAGTACTGCAGATACAGCACTGGGGCTTTCAAATCTGTGTGCATTTGATTCCCAATCTGCCCTTTGACACTTTGGCAGACGTGGTGGAGACAGCAAGAATCTTGTCGGTACTGCCCATCACACAGGTTAAACTGCATTCTCTATATATTGCCAGAGACACAAAATTTGCAGAGGAATATGAAGCGGGAAAAATTGTACTCTGCACCAAAGAAGAATATTATGAACGGTTAGCGGAATTTTTAATACATTTGCGTGAAGATATTGTAATTGAACGGCTTTTCAGCAGGATACCTGAGAAAGAATCTTTATTTTCTAACTGGGGGATGAGCTGGTGGAAATGTCAGGAGGAATTTATTAAGTATATGAACGAACATGATTTCTATCAGGGAAAAGAAAAATATATCTCTGGTGCCCCCTTGCTTCGGGCAGGGTTTGTAAATCAGTAGGAGGAGTTTCTTTGGCACAGCAACGACCACAACAATCAGGCAGACAACAGAATAGAAGACCGGGAGAGTATGGCTATTCTACAAGAACTGGTCAGTATAGAGACACCAGTAGCCAGAATACAAGAGCCAGATCCTCTCGTGAAGAATACAGAGGTCAAACCAGGCAGCGCAGCAATCGGGAAGCGGAAACTTATGGCAGACAGCGCCGTTATGAAGATGAGGTACGCTATGAACGGAGGAACGATTCCACCGGACGGTCTCGCACTTTGGCTGAAAGGCAGCGCGAGAGAAACCGTCAGGAAAGAAAACGCAGAGAACAGGCAGAGGAACAGCGAAGAAGAAAGCTGGCAGCACAAAAAAGGAAAAATGCAAAAAAACGCCGCAAATCTAAAGTAACACGTTATCGTAAACCCATCAATTTTAATATTGGAATGGTAATATTTGGTGTAATATTTATTTATGTGGTGTCCTATGTGTTTGCTTATATGCAGAAGGATCATGTGGTTATCTATGAGGTAAAGCAGGGAAGTCTGGCAAAAAATACGACTTATACCGGATTGATTCTTCGCACCGAAAATGTGGTAAATGCATCAAAATCCGGCTATATTAATTTTTATGCCAGAGAAGGAGAGAAAACAGGTGCCAACAGTATGATGTACACCATTGATGAAAATGGTACTCTGGCAGCAACACTGGCAGAAAACGGTGTGTCCGATGTGGAACCCAGCAGTGAGGAATTAAAATCTCTTCGCAGTGAGATTATGAATTTCAGCAGCAGCTTTCATGCCTCCGATTTTAATGAGGTCTATAATTTTAAATATGCCTTTGACAGCTCAGTTCTAAAGATGGTAGGACTCTCCATGATGAACAGTGTGGAAGCTCTTTCTTTGGAAAGCGGAACCGCCTTTGAGCGTGGCAGTGCACCTGCCAGTGGCATTGTGGAATATTATACCGATGGATTTGAGGCAGTAACTAAAGATACCTTTACCCCAGAGATGTTGGATAAGACCAACTACCAGAAAACGATAATCAAAAATAATGATTTAATCAGTGAAGGAGATGCCATATATAAGATGATCACTGATGAGAGCTGGTCTATTATTATTGAGCTCACACAGGATGTGGCAGCTCAATTGGAGGAAAAGTCAAGTATTTATATAATATTTAAGCGGGATGGGGTACGGATTCGTGCAGGGTTGGAATTGTTCAGCAAGGATGGTCACAATTATGCGGCACTCAGTACCAAGAGTTCCATGATTCGATATGCTTCTGACCGATATATTGATATAGAGCTTGTAATGAATGATGAGGAAGGCTTGAAAATTCCAGTAAGCTCTGTGGTGGAAAAGGAATTTTATCTGATTCCCGAAGAATTTGCCATTGTGGAAGAAGACAGTACACAGGTACAATTCCTTAAGGAAGTTACCATGGAGGATGGTACTAAGAGTACGGAGCTTGTGGATGCAAATATTTATAATTTGGTGGACGGAGAATACTATGTATCTACGGATCAATTTGAAGCAGGACAATACATTAACAAGAAGGATTCCAAGGACACCTATTCTATTGGAAAAAAGGCATCTCTGATTGGTGTATACAATATCAACAAAGGATATGCAGACTTTAAGGAGATTACAAAACTTTATGAAAATAATGAATACTGTATTGTAAAAGCAAACAGTACCTACGGTCTGGCAGTATACGACCACATTGTGCTGGATGCAAGTACTGTGGGAGATGATCAGATAATTTATTAGAATTTATTATTCGGAAAGGATCAAATAAATGATTAAGGAAAATTTAGAGCTGGTGGAACAAAATATCTGTGAAGCCTGCCAAAGAGCAGGACGTCTCAGAAGCGATGTCACATTGATTGCTGTAAGCAAGACAAATCCGGTGGTAAGCTTAAGAGAAGCTATGGACTGTGGTATTCAAATCTTTGGAGAAAACAAGGTACAGGAAATGCTGGAGAAGCAGCAGGAACTGCCGGAAACTTTACAATGGCATATGATTGGTCACCTGCAGCGCAATAAAGTAAAGTATATTATGGGCAAGGTGGCATTGATACATTCCGTGGATTCTCTAAGACTTGCAGAAGAAATCAGCAAGGAGGCAGAAAAACAGGGAACGGAAGAGGATATTCTGGTGGAAATCAATGTAGCTGAGGAAATTTCAAAATTTGGAATTACCACCGAAGAAGCGTTACAGTTGATACAGGATATTGCCAAACTGCCTCATATCCATATCAAAGGGCTTATGACTATTGCTCCTTTTGTGGAAAATCCGGAGGAGAACAGAGGCGTATTTCGTGCCTTAAAAAAATTATCTGTTGACATTGAGAAGAAAAACATTGATAATGTTACTATGAATGTGTTGTCCATGGGTATGACAAATGATTATCAGATTGCCATTGAAGAAGGTGCAACCATGGTTCGGGTGGGTACAGGAATCTTTGGAACCAGAAGTTACACTGCGTAAAATATAAAATTAGATGAATTAAGGAGATAACGTAATGGGTGCTATTGATAAGTTTTTAAATATGATGAAAATGAATGACGACTATGATGATGATTATGAGGATGATTTCTACAATGATGATTATGAAGAACCAAAACCAAAAAAGAAATCCTTTTCTTCAAAGTCAGAGCCAGAGGATGATTATTATGATGATTACAAAGCACCGAGAGCCGTTAAGAGCACAAAGGTAACACCAATGCGCCAGCCGGCAAAGCGTGCCGGAAGCGGTATGGAGGTGGTGGTAATCAAGCCAAATTCCGTGGAGGATGCAAGAGAGATTACCGAAACTCTTTTAAGCAACCGGGCAGTGGTGCTCAACCTTGAGGGGCTTGAAATGGAACTGGCACAAAGAATTATTGACTTTACATCCGGTTCTACCTTTGCCATTGATGGAAATTTGCAGAAGATTTCCAATTACATATTTATCATAACACCACCAAGTGTGGATATTTCCGGCGATTTTCAGGATATCTTAAGCGGTGCCATTGATTTACCATCCATCCGTACTGAATTTTAAAAATTATGAAGAAAGAAGAACAGTTACTGATAAAACGATTCCATGATTTGGCGAACACTGCGTATCGTCGTGGGATTACTACTTATAGTGATTTTTTAAATATAAATGAAATCAGCAGTCTCCATGCCATAGAGAAGGACTTATCCTTTGTAAAAATTGTTTTGGATGGAGGTTATTCCCAAGCAGAGCGTCAGATTGCAGCGTTTGTACCTGATGCTTTTTTGCCTATCACAAAGGATTTTCCCCTTTCCATATTGAAGATTGAACCTGCCAATGCCAAATTTGCGGATCGGCTGAATCATAGAGATTACTTAGGTGCCATACTAAATCTCGGGATTGACCGTTGCAAAATAGGAGATATTCTGGTAAAGGAGGAGTCAGCTTTCCTCTTTGCTCACAGTTCCATGGAGGATTTTCTCTGTGGGGAACTTACCAGAATCAAGCACACCACAGTAAAGATTGTTCCCTGTGAGGAGCCGGAAGAGATTGTTCCATCCTTAGCCCATATTGAAGGCAGCATCTCCTCGGAGCGGGTGGATGCAGTGCTGTCTCTGGCATTTCGGGCATCCAGAAGTTCCATCTCCCAGTTGGTGCCCGCAGAAAAAGTGTACATTAACGGAAAACTCTGCTGTTCCAACAGCCAGACTTTAAAGTCAAGAGATGTTGTATCTGTGCGGGGCTATGGGAAGTTTATCTATCAGGGAGTCCTGTCTACCACCAAAAAAGGGCGATTGTTTGTGGCATTGGATAAATATACTTAATTATAAAGAATAGGAGAAAAAGGGTGAAGGAAAAAAGAAGGAAGGATAAAATGCAAACACACATCTTTCACCTTTTGTGTTTGCGCCTCAAATGAAAATGCAAGCATTTTTGTTTGAGGCTTGGTGCAAAATATGTCAAAAAGAATGACGGTAAAACAAAATAATCAGCCAATTTATGACATTGTTATGGAGTTAGATTATGATAAATTATCAGAGGAATTAACATCTATTGGTGCAGTGGATAAAAAGTTTTGTATTGTCACTGACAGTAATGTTGCTCCTTTTTATTGTGAAACTGTGAAAAAGGAATTGGAAAAAATTGCTTCTAAGGTAACAGTATTTACTTTCCCGGCAGGAGAGGAGAGCAAAAATCTAGATACGGTTCGTCAGTTATATACCCATTTGATTGAGGAGCATTTTGAACGGTCTGATATGCTGGTTGCCTTGGGCGGTGGTGTTACCGGGGATATGACCGGCTATACGGCAGCCACATATCTTCGCGGTATTGATTTTATTCAACTGCCCACCTCACTGTTGGCTCAGGTGGATTCCAGTATTGGTGGAAAAACCGGTGTAGATTTTGACCAATACAAAAATATGGTCGGTGCATTCCATATGCCGAAACTTGTCTATATGAATCTGACAACCTTAAACACTCTGCCAAAGGAACAGTTTGCATCTGGTATGGCAGAGGTTTTAAAATCCGGTCTTATCAGGGATGGAGAGTACTATGAGTGGGTAATTACCAATCTCTGTGAGATTCAGGAGATGGAGTCTTTGGTATTGGAGCATTTGGTGGAAGGCAGTTGTAATATCAAACGCCTTGTGGTCGAGAAAGATCCTAAGGAAAAAGGAGAGCGTGCCTTGCTGAATCTGGGACACACTATTGGGCATGCCATTGAAAAATTGAAAAACTTTACCCTGCTTCACGGACAGTGTGTGGCACTGGGTACTGTGGCTGCTGCCTATATTTCCTGGAAACGAGAACTGTTATCCACCGAGGAATTTTTTGAAATTCGTGATATGATGGTGGGCTTTGACCTTCCGATCAGCTTGGATGGGCTGGATGCGAATGAGATTGTGGCTGCCACCAAGCTGGACAAGAAGATGGAAAATGGAACCGTAAAATTTATTCTTTTGCAGGCAATTGGAAAGGCTTTTATCACCAAGGATGTGACAGATCAGGAAATGACAGATGCTATTAATTTCTTATTGATGGCAGAACAAGAGGACTAGAGTGAAGGAAAAAAGAAGGAAGGATAAAATGCAAACACAGATCTTTCACCCTTTGTGTTTGTACCTCAAATGAAAATGCAAGCATTTTCGCTTGAGGCTTGGTGCAAATTATGAATGGTACAAAGAAAGTTTTTTATGGTCTCATGAGCCTATTTGTCGTTGCTATGCTTGTGGGGATTGATCAGTATACCAAGTTTTTGGCAGCCAGCAAACTGCCGGGCAGTCCTTTTGTGCTGATTAATGGTGTGTTTGAATTACGGTATCTGGAAAACCGGGGTTCTGCCTTTGGTATGCTGCAGAACCAGAGAGTATTTTTGCTGATGATCGGCATATTAGTACTGTGTCTGGCAATTCTGTATTTTTTTAAATTGCCTTGGACAAAGAAGATGGCTGGTCTGCGGGTGCTTATGGTATTTATCGCTGCTGGCGGCATCGGTAATATGATTGACCGTATGCGGCTCGGATATGTGGTGGATTTCTTTTATTTTAAGCTGATTGATTTTCCAATCTTTAATGTGGCAGATATTTATGTGACAGTAAGCGTTATTGTATTTTTTGTTATAATGCTGTTTTTCTTTGATGAAAAAGAGATGGCAGCATTCTCTATTTTTTCGAAAAAAAAGGGGAAGGATGAATAGGTATTTCTTTACAGTAACGGAAGAAGAACAGGGGGAACGTCTGGATAAGTATTTAGCTTCCTGTTTTCCAGAGGTTTCCCGTTCCTTTATCCAGAAGCTGCTGAAACAGCAGCAGGTTACTGTAAATGATGCACTGGGTAAAGCAAGCTATTTGATTCGAGAAAATGACAAAATACAAATGCACATGCCAGATGCTGTGGAGCCGGAAATTAATGCGGAAAACATTCCTTTAGATATTCTCTATGAGGATAAGGATGTGCTGGTGGTAAATAAACCCAAAGGGATGGTGGTACACCCGGCACCCGGACATTACAGCGGCACTCTGGTGAATGCAGTTATGTATCACTGCAGGGATAATTTGTCCGGTATTAATGGTGTACTTCGTCCTGGAATCGTACATCGGATTGACAAGGATACCACCGGCTCATTGATTATCTGTAAAAATGATGTGGCACACAATTCTCTGGCACAGCAGCTAAAGGAGCACACAATTAACCGAAAGTATGTGGCAGTGGTGCATGGAATTTTAAAGGAAGATCAGGGAGTTATCAATGCCCCCATTGGCAGAAATCCCAATGACCGTTTAAAAATGGCTGTGAATTATCAAAATGGGAAAGAGGCTGTTACCCATTACCGTGTACTACAAAGGATGGAGAATTATACGCTGGTGGAATGCGTGTTGGAAACTGGACGAACCCATCAGATTCGTGTGCATATGGCAAGTATCAAACATCCTTTGCTGGGAGACAGCATATATGGACCTGCCAAATGCCCTTACAAGCTACAAGGACAAACCTTACATGCCATGGTTCTGGGGTTTATGCATCCGGTAAGTGGTAAGTATATAGAGGTGTCTGCTCCTTTGCCGGAGTATATGGTTCAATTACTGGGAAAGCTGGGCTTTCAAGGGAGTGTACAGGAAGTTTTCTAAGAGTCTGTTTTTGAAAACTTCCTGTTGCTATTTTTGTTTAATTTTTTGGCTTGGGCTTCATGGAACTCATAACTAGTAGCGGATTTGTAAATTTGTCATGGAAATATTATGATAAATATGTACAAAATGCACAATGCGTGATATAATAGAAAAAAGGTAACTGTTCAGTAGGTCTGTGTATTTACTGCACAGACCTACTGAACAATTGAATATAACAGGCAAAGAACCATTGCCGTAGGCAATTTTGCATGGTTTTTTGCTTGTAACTATGAAGGTACTGAATAATTACGAAAAAAGTAAATACTCCAGATAGGGCTATATGATTTATTGTATAGTCCATGACAAAAAAGGTTTTGATGAATTTATTTAAGGTTTCGTACAAAATAAGTAATGATATTAGGAAATGGAGGAGTTGTTATGGAAATGAATTCAATTATAACAATTGGCAGAGAGTTTGGAAGTGGCGGAAGAGAAATTGGAGAAAAGTTAGCAGAAAGCTTTGGAATTAAGTGTTATGACAAGGAATTGTTGGCGGCGGCAGCGAAAGAGAGTGGTTTATGTCAAGAAATTTTTGCGGTTCATGATGAGCGTCCCACCAACAGTTTTTTATATTCTCTGGTTATGAATACCTATTCCTTAGGTTATGTTTCTAATCCATATATTGATATGCCATTGGATCAGAGGGTGTTTCTGGCACAGTTTGATGCCATTAAAAAACTGGCTAATCAGGGACCTTGCGTGATTGTGGGACGATGTGCAGACTATGCTTTATGTGATTATCCAAACTGTATCAGTATTTTTATCCATGCACCTTTAGAGGACAGAGTGAAATCTATCAGTGCAAAGAATAACATCGGAGAGGGTGCAGCAAAGGACTTGATTCTGAAGACAGATAAAAAGCGTGCCAGCTATTATAATTTCTATTCCAACAAAAAATGGGGCGTTTCCTCCAGCTACGATTTATCCGTCAACAGTTCCGTGTTGGGAATCAATGGAACCATAGAATATATTAAGAAATTTGTTGAGATGAAGGAAGGAAGAAATTAGGGCAGTACTAAATTGGGTTAAATTTGTTGAAAAAGAAATGTTAAAGTAGAAAAGAGCCTGTGCAGGAAAAGGAAGCTGCATGGGCTTTTTTTGGTTGTGAGCAACCTTCTTTCTGAGACAATTTTTAATGATTATGCTTTTTACCTAATTTATAAAATATCTGTGTAATTTTCAGGTTTACATAATGAAATTATGTAAACCTATGGTTGAAACAAATATTCATGTACAATGTTTTGATGGATAAAGTGATTTTTTCTTTTTATGATATTTTCATAAACAACTATATTTTTTACTTATTGTAAATATAGTTTCCTTTCTATTATCGCTATAATTACTGCGGCTTGCTGAACAGAATAAAATCAGTTATAATAATTATACTTTAGATAAAATTTAGTAAAGTTATTTTAATGGATAGAAAGTAGTGCAATTCCTATCATTACATTTTTTAGAAAACAGATACTTATTATTTAGAAAAGAAACGAGGTGATATTATGGAAAAGCGAATTAAATGTTATCTTGCTTGGATAGATAATCGATTGGAATATGAACGCAATTTAAACTGGTCGGAAGAGATAGAGACACATTTGGTACAGATTTCTTTTTTTCAGCATGAACGTCTAATACATTTGATTGTGACAGTGGTTTTTGCACTGTTGGAAATGATGAGCTTTCTCTGTCTGCTTTTTGTATTTACACCAGGAATGCTGGCATTGACTTTATTGATTCTTGTGCTGTTGATTCCCTATATCCGACATTATTACATATTAGAAAACAGTGTGCAGAGAATGTATCGGCAATATGATGAAATGCTTAGAAGGCGAGATGGTACAGACAACAATTGGTTGGAAAGAGATTGACCCATGAAAGGAATGGTGATTTATGGTGTATTATGTATCGGATGGACTGAAAAATGCGGCTACTATGAATGTAAGAAGTGTAAAAATCGCTTTTTGTCTTTAGATACCATGAAGAGATATGTAAAAGATAGGAGGAGAACACCATGGACTTTTTGATGGAGCTTGTAATTGAATTTATCTCTGCATTTTTTGAGACAGTATTTGAAGTTATATTTGAGGGGATATTTTCAAAAGTTCCACGATTCCTGCGAATTTTGTTAAAGATTATTTTAATTATAGTTTTGGGATGCATTTCTATGGGAATATTGGCACTTGGCATCAAACAGAAAAACTGGCTGCTTATTGTGATTGGGGCATTTTGGGCAGTTCTGTTTATCATAGTGTATTGTGTGAAAAAGCTGAGAAAAGATTAAAGAAGGGAAAATAACTAAATGTGCAGGTTTAAATCTGCATGAATTGGGAAAATATATATGAGGGAAAAGGTAACTGTTCAGTAGGTCTGTGCATTTACTGCACAGGCCGTAAGAAAAAGTGGATATAACAGGCAAAGAACCATTGCCGTAGGCAATTTTG
>CAMWHJ010000039.1 GCA_947174015.1 uncultured Lachnospiraceae bacterium
ATATCCACCAGCAAATCTAAACTTTTGTATGCTTCCTCCAGCGTTTTCTGTGTCTTTGCACAGGCAAGACCTTCATCATCACAGATTGCTATTCTCATATGTATTCTCCTCTCTGGCTGCTATCAGACTGCTCTTAAAAAACAAGTTTTTATAATTGCTGCATTATCAAGAATTTGTTGCAAACTATATCGCTATAACTATTTTACTTTTTCCTCAAATACTATTTTTTATTTCCTATATCTATCTTCCCCATTTCATCATAGTCCATAATGGAACCGCCGGTTGTGCACAATTTTGCAATGCAGATTTCTATTTCTATTCTTGCTGTGATTATAATGTCATAAACATAAAAAGTCAATCTATGAACATATGAACAAGAAAGGATTTGTATACATGCTGCAATTCTATGTACTAACAGTTACACATATTCTTCCTTTTTTCTTTGGAAATTCTTTCTGTTTTCCTGAATACCATCTTTAGAAATCTCAGATAGAGTATGGAAGATAAAAGGCAGCGATTCTGTACATGACTTTGAAGATAGTGAACAGTTATCTTTTTCAAAATGAAATTATGTCTATCGGAAAGCCAAAATCGATACTGTAATTAAGGAGGATATGAAAGTGAAGGTTATAATGAAAGTAAACAATATTTCCAAGTCGTATATAAATGGCGAGATAAAAAATGATGTTCTTACTAACATTAATTTAGACATCATGGAAGGCGAATTGACAGCAATTTTAGGAAGAAGTGGTTCTGGCAAAACTACACTTTTAAATATAATGGGCGGAATAGACATACCAGATAAAGGAGAAGTTTTTTTGGGCGATAAAGAAATATTTTGCTTGAGTGAGAAAGAGAATACACTGCTGAGAAGAAAAGAAATAGGATTTGTTTTCCAGTCCTACCAGTTAATTTCGGTTTTAAATGTGTTTGAAAATATAATATTGCCGCAAATTGATAACGATAAGAGATACGCAGAAAAAATTCTTGAAATATTACAAATATCAGATAAGAGGCTAAATTATCCAAATGAATTGTCAGGAGGGCAGCAGCAAAGAGCAGCTATTGCGAGAGCATTGATTAATCACCCCAAGATTGTTTTGGCAGATGAGCCAACAAGAAATTTGGACTCGAAAACAGAAAAAGTTGTTACGAGTATGTTTCATGAATTGATTAAAGAATTCGGAACAACAATTGTTTTGATTACGCATAATGAGGATTTAGCCAGTACTGCTAAAAAAATTGTAAGGATACAGGATGGGATTTTGATATGAATAGAGAAAAATTGCTTATTAGAGGTTATTTACGAAAAAAATACAAAAGAACCTGTTTCATATGTCTTATGCTGGCATCTATAATTGCAGTTTATTTTATAATTAATCAATCATTTGTTTTTATTAGCGAGGCTAATGTTAAATTGGCAGAAGAAAAAAATGGGGGTTATCATTTTAATTGTAAATATCTGACTCCTGAGCAAGTGCAGGAAATAAAAGAAGAAGGCCTCGTAGGGTGTGAATGGATGCTAGGCGTGGAAGAAGATGCAATTCTCTTGTATAGGGATAGCTATTATCGTGAAATGGATTCCAGTATAGGAACCCTCATAGACGGAAAATTACCTCAAGAAAAGAATAAAGCAGCAGTCACAAACGACTATTTGCTGGAACATAATTTAGAATTGGGGGATAAATTCACAGTATCGTATACAAAAGTAGATTACGAAACCGGGAAAGAGGTATATAGTGATACTTGCGATTTTGTAGTTACCGGTATACTTCAGGATTTTGAGTATATTACAGAACAACCGATTATATTTGTATCTTCAGAATTAGTTGACCAATATAAAGATAAAATCAATATCGAAAACACCCTCGTAAAATGTGTTGATAATAAAAATATTCAAGAGGATATTAATAGTATAATCTTAAAGATTCCACAAAATATAAAGATTCAATATAATGACGAATTACTTTATGCCCTTGATAACAATGCTGCGTATCGCAGGGTAAACAAGATTATTAATGTTATTATTTATATCGTTTCTGTCATATTGTTGTACAATATTTTATACTTTGATTTTCTTGAAAAGAAAAAAGATTTAGGAATTTTGACATGGAGAGTTTGAAATTTTCTCTGTAAATTTAGTTCTTCTATGATAATTATTTAAAAGGACGGACAACTGTGTAGGTTTTCCATCCTTCTTTACTATAATTTCTGCACTATATTCTGTCAATAATGAATGTTGAATATGCCTTAATCCGATAGTCTGTCTGGAAACATGATAGATAATTCACCCCTCACTTTTCCCCAGTTTCTTATTGGCATTGTCCATTTCTTTGTTGCCTCGAATGTTGCCAGATACAGTGTCTTGAGCAGGGACTTTGGGGACGGGAATACGCTCCTCTGACGGTTCAGATGCCAATAGGACGCATTCAGGCTCTCAATCGCATTTGTGGTGTAAAATGCCCTCCTGACCTCTGCTGAAAACTTGAAGATAGGAGTAATGACATCCCTGTTCTCGCACCAGCAGTTCACAGCGTTGGGGTATTGGGAGTCCCATTTTTCCGTCACATCCTTTAAACGGCTTCTGGCAGACTCTTCATCTGGGGCAGTGTAGATGGTCTTTAAGTCTTTTGCAAATGCTTTCCTATCTTTGTTTGCAACATATTTCAGGGTATTCCTTACCATGTGTACAATGCACCGCTGGTGTTCCGTGGCAGGAAATGCTATCTGGACAGCTTCCTTCAATCCGGTAAGTCCATCGGAACACAAAATAAGTATATCAGACACTCCACGGTTTTTTAGGCCATTTAGGACACTCAGCCAGTACTTGCTGCTTTCATTTTCCCCAATTTCAATCGTTAGGACTTCCTTATATCCGTCTTCATTGATACCTAAGACCACATAGGCAGCCAGTTTTCGAATGATTCCGTCATCTCGCACAGAAAAATGGATGGCATCAATGAATACAATGGGATATACATCCGAAGGAAGCCGGTTCTGCCATTTCTCAATCTGTGGGAGCAGCTTGTCAGTAATATCTGAGCCCATTCCCTCGCTGATTTCAAAACCGTAGATATCTTCTATCATCTCTGATATCTGAGTGGTCGTCATGCCCTTTGCATACATCGAAATAATCTTATCCTCAATCCCTGAAATATCTTTTTTCCGCTTTGGGACAACCTTAGGCTCAAATGTACTCTGTCTGTCTTGAGGCACGTCTGCTTCAAACTCACCATATTTGCTACGGACAGATTTTGGCTTTGTGCCATTGCGGTAGTTGTATTCTTCGGAACGTTCGTATTTGCCATAGCCAAGATGTCATTCATTTCGGATTCCAGCATTCCCTGTATGGTGCCGAATAACAGATCCTTGAGGGCATCCTGAATGTCTTCTGCAGATTCAATTTCGTATTCCTGCAAAAGCCCCTGGATAATGTTTCTCTTTCCCTCTGTCATTGGTTTCGGTTTGTACATGTTTCTCTTTTTATTTGCCATAATAAAAGGCCTCCTTTGATAATTAGATTTTATCATAGAAGCCTCTTTCGAATACTCCTTATTCTTTTTACAGAGTTTTTTCAAACTCTCTATTTCACTGACAGCAGCCAGTTTTGTGACTGCTTTCTAGTGATGCTTTCATGATTGTTGAAAACATTTGTTGTCAAGGTTCAGTTCTTGGCTACGAGTTTTATTTTCGTAGCAAGGTACATCACACCAAATGGTGTGGGAAGTTTGAGTTATTTTATAATAAGTAGTGTCTAATTACCTCATGTGTACTTATTATACTTGCATATATTCCCTTTAATGAAGACATGCATACTTTATGAACGATATGTCCCTCTATAATTTCTTCACCAAAACAAAAATCTTTCGTAGTACATGCATCTTCTGCTACAATTACCTCATACCCTAAATCTTTTGCAGCCATCACTGTACTCGCTACACATATATTTGACATCATTCCAGTTACAATAATCTGTTTAATTCCTTCTGAATCTAATATTTTTTTCAAATCTGTGCCTAAGAAACTATTTGGCATTTGTTTTTCAACAACATATTCTCCCTCTATAGGACATACATCCTCATGAATTTGATTCAGTATTTTATTTGATAACCTATATCCTGACAAATAAGCCATATTATGTTTGATGTGTATTATCGATATCTTTTTCTTTCTACATTCCTCCAATAGTTTTTTAGTACATTTCACAGCTTCTTTTGGATTACTTAATGTCATAGATCCTTTTTCAAAATAAAAATTTTGTATATCTATTAAAACCAATGCTTTCATATTCTTCGTCCTCATTAAAGTAAGCTTGTAACCAAAAAACATCCGGTTACAGACTTATCCTTTCTTAATTTTGGTATAGAAGTAAGGACATCTAAGAGGAAGTTCCCCTCATCCCTATTCCCATCTATACAGTTTACAGTTACATAATAATAAAGTTTTCCTATGGTATGATATCAGCAGAGTCTGATGTCCGAAAGCACTGTTTTTTGTCCTTTCAGCCTGGTATACAATGTCTGCTTATGGAGCTTTCTACATGGATCATATGTAGCATTCCGCTTACACAGATGTTTCATCCTCTGGTGTGCAGCACCAACAAAAGAACTGCCAGCATAAATGTTTACTACGCTGGATTTCGGTCAGCATATGGTTCCCATGATTAGGATTAACTCATTACTCTTTACATCGATATTGACGTCAGCTCAAAATCCAACTACATTTGTGCAGTAAATCTTGGCAAGAGTAAATACATCAATTCTTCTTTTGCCAACAATCAGCCGGGAGCTTAGGAATTAGCCCAGAAGATTTTAGAATGCCAAAAGGAATACCCTGACCTTAATACAGTTGTTGCAGCATTAGAGTCTACCTCCGTTTACAGCATTCACATCACTGACTATCTTTCTTCCCTCAAAGAACCGATGTGGTGCATGCCATACGTCTTTATACTCAATCTGCAATGTACCCCTAACCATAAAAAATCATTTATCAGCTTGTGCAAGTCAGTCCCTGTTAATGTCTTTGTCATAACTGATTATGCAAAGACTGCGAAACATTGAAACCGAGCCCTAACGCAGCAGCCAGTTTTTTGCTTTAAAATGCCTTACAAGGCACCGCCTGCACCTTGTTGAATGCAAAACCCGTGAAATAACCTGCCTGGTATCAAATCTCCATCTGAAGTTCAGCGAACTTCAGATGCTTGAGAAAGATGAACAGCCATTCTGCGATATCTACAGAACAGTCTCATCCATTGTCCTTACAGAATACCTTTCCCCGGAAGTGAGCGCAGAAACTTCTGAAAAAACTTCATTTCTTTCCACGCAGACAAAAGCCACAATCGTATCAGGGATATCAGCAGAGTGGTAGAGCTTCTGAGGAAAACATCCGAGTACTTCGATGACGAAGACACTGACTTCACATAAATTCGTCTGTTCGGTTTATGGATTACTGACCAGAAACCAACTGTGCTCTGGCGTATTGCTGGATACATCAACCGAACAGCCAAAATCGAGCTCGTGTTTGTTTTTTGATACAGGTTTATTAAGGTTACCTTTTTTTCTGAAAAATCTATCAAAACTTTTTCAAAAACAGCTTGACATATCACCATATTGCCCCCTAATATCACTTTCGCCATCAATTCTTATTTTTCTTTTATTTGCAATTGCACAATAGAATTCCAAATATCTAATTCAAAATGTATCAACTTTTTGGTAAATACTTCATCATAAAACTATTATTGTTACCAAAGCACTGACATTACATTAAAGAATATTTATAACTTGTCTTTTTTGCAAAATATAGAATTAATTATATCCACATACTTTTACATATTTTGCACCAGCTAATTCGGCAGCTCTCAATCCATCATTGGAGTCTTCAAAAATGATTGTTTTCTCTTTTACTACATTTGCAAGTTCCATTGCCTTAAGGAAGCCCTCTGCAGATGGTTTCGTTTCAGTTACATCTTCTTTGGTCAAAATAAAATCAAACAGCCAATCAACCTCAAAAAATTTTAATATATCCATTGTATTCATTCTTGAAGCGGTAGTTACAACAGATACCCAATATTCCTGCCTCAATACTTTGATCAATGAAAAAAGTCCTTCATTTTTTTTAGCATAAAGCAAAAAGTCCTTATACTTTTTTTGTTTTTCATTATGTATTGCCTCAATTTGTTCCTTAGAAATATCAGGAATGATAATGGGCAAAAAAAACCTATAATCCATACCATTACAGTATTGACAATAATACATATAATCAATTCTTTTGCTTATACCAATTTTCTGTATTGCATAATTATATGCTTTAAAATTAACCTTTTTCGTATCAAACAATGTACCATCTAAGTCAAAAATAACCAACTTATCTTTTTCCATTCTCTAACTCCCACACATCAAATAATACATTTAACAATCCTGTATAAAAAACAACTGCTAATTTTTCATTTTTCATATTCTTATAAGGTAATAAACGTATCCAATGTACTATTTCGTGATAATAAATACTCAATAATTGTGTTTTTGTGTACTTATTTTTAAGAAATTCCTGGTACTTATGATAAATAGCATCATATTGTTGTGATTTTATAACCATATACTCCACACTGCTTTCTTTAATAGATACATCTGATACTTTCATTAAAAACTCATAATTCCCATGTAGTGACTGCAGTAACTTTGCATAATCGAGAAAGGGAGAATTATGTATGTTATCGGAGTTTGGATCAATAAAATAATATCCCTTTGGATATAATCCTTGTAAATTTGCATTGTCATAATTATCACAAAAACAGACAATATTTTCAATCGATAAGTCTCCATGAATATCTACATAGATATCTTTTTCAAATACTTTATATAAATAATCTCCACTTAACATTTCTCTATATGTATGTAATGTTGGTAGCTTACGTCCGTTAACAATAATATTTTCATTTCTTTCAAGATCTACTATATATTTATTTTCTAAGATTTTTCTGACATTGCCGTACACTTTACAACAAATATAGTTATCAATTGTATTTTTATCACTTGGTTTTATATTTTTCTTATGAAGACCTTCATCAATATCTTTTAAAGCCGTCCCTAATACACTCCAACTTTTTTCTATCGGAACTGTATGAATGAATTGAAACATGCTCATAGCTGATTCATACATTGGCATATCATATATCGTATAACTCAATTCATTCTCTTTATTTAAAATCAAAGGTAACGGAACATCTTTTTGATGCTCTTCTATCCAACGAATCTGAGTTTTCAGTTTTTCTGCCTCTACATCAAATGCATATTTTCTATAAAATTTTTTATCTTTCTTTACTAATAGTGTTATCGCATTTGAACCAGCAGATACATCCTTCAAAATTAATACATTTTCATTAATATGCATATTTGATATCCGCCTCCCTAGTATATTTAGATTCTTATCTCAACTCATAATTTTGTACTTTCTAATTGTTCCTTAACGTTCATATATTCTTCCGGAGTTCCAAATGAAATATGTTGATCCACCAACATACAATGCACTCTCATTCCATGATTAATCATAACGTTATATAGACCACTTACATAAAACTCTTTATAGCAACATGCCTGTAAATATTCTTGAGATATTTCTCTAAAAAGACTTACATTTCGAAAATAATAACATCCACAAATAGCATCTCCGCTTATTACTTCCTTTTCTACCGTTCTAATGGCATTACCATTCATATCTTTTGTTACATAACTATACTTTGCGTCGTTACTATGAAATGTTAAAATAATACCATCATATTCATCTGTCTCCCCCTCACAAAACTCTTGGAGTTCTGTGGATTCAAACATATGATCACAATCATTGATAACAATTGGTAAATCATCATGAATATTTTCACATCCACTTAAACAGGTTATAACGGCTCCTGTTGTAACTTCAGGCAATGCTACGATGTTCGCATTTTTAAAAAAAGCCTGTATTTTTTGATCTATTTGAAAATGTTCAATATGTTCTTTTAATACAATAAATGTCAAACTTTTAATGTTTCCAAACTTTTGTATAGATTTTGTTGCCCAATAAAAAAACGGTTTACCATTAATCTCCAATAACGGTTTTGGAATATCATACCTTTCTTTTAAAAAGCGGGCACCCCTTCCAGCCATTGGCATAATAAAATGTATATCTTTCATATTTTTTTACCCAGTTGAGATAAGAAAACACTTTGTGCTTCAATCATTTTTTTTAATCCTTCCCTCATTGTAACACATGGTCTCCACTTATATTTATTTTTTGCATAAGAATTATCACATAATGAATATTTATTAATCTCATGATTTAAAATTTCTTGTTTGATTGTATACTTTCCTCTGTATAATCCATACTTCTCCCAATATTGATTATCTTTTGCATAGGACGCCGGAATACTTTTTTTCATAATCTCCTGCGCTATTTGATACATTTCATTTACTGAATAGCATTCATTTCCAGAAACATTGACAACATCAAAACCTGTGCTATCTAGTACTGCCAGTGCCAAATTAATCAAATCATCTACATAAATATAATCTCTTTTCTGTTCACCATTTGAAAAAAATACCGGAGTTCTATCATAGTACAGTTCCCTAATCATGTACGCAACAAAAGGAGGCTGTTTTCTTAAACAATCTACATGCGGTCCATATACATTTGAAAATCGTAAGCATGATACGCTCATTCCATATGTATTACAGTATGATTCGGCAAAACGTTCAGCCATATATTTTGTATTTGGATATATTAAAGTTGGAAGTTCAGATATATTCTCATCTGTTGGAAATCTCTTCTCATTTTCATAAATAGCATTTGTACTTGCCTGTATTATTTTTTTTACACCATAAATTCTAGCATTCTCTAAAATATTTACTAATCCATTTACATTTACATCTATCGCTTCAACAGGTTCCGCCTGACATTCTGGCAAAGCGGCTATTCCTGCAAAATTATAAATATAATCTATTTTATTATTTTGCATTAAATAATTTATACCTTCCTTATCACGAATATCCATCCTGATAACTTCTTCGCTAAAATCATGATCATCAAATACTAGATTTTCAATATGACCATATGAAAAATTATCAACTAAAATCAAATGATATCCTTTTTTCCACAAACGATATGTCATGTGCGATCCAATAAAACCTGCCGCACCAGTAATCAGAATATTCATAAACCATGTCCCCTTTTTAAATAGTCATCTTTTATTTACAAGTATCCACCACTGTATAAAATGTCATTAATGTATCTTGCCACTCCATCTTTTTCATTACATTCGCAAATGTCATCTGCAATCTTCCTTACATCATTGTATGCATTATTTACAGCAATACCCAAACCGCATTCTTTAATCATATCAATATCGTTATAATCGTCACCAAATGCAACAATTTCATCTATTGCTATGCCATATTGATTAGCAAGCAACTGAATTCCATTTATTTTTGATGCCGCCTTGTTCATAATCATAGCAACATTACATTCAGATACTTGCAAATATAAGCCATCATTTATATATTTATTAATGTTAATATTATTATGTACTTCCATTAATATTTTTTCTGCAATATTGTTACTGCACTCTTTAAAGTCATCTGTTTTTATATATTCTGTCTTAGCCCATATTTGATTGGCATTAAAATTAGAATATAGTCTATCATTCATTTCAATTGATATTTTCAATGAAGAATTATCCTGTAACATAGAATTTACAATTTCATCTGAATTACATATACCAATATGCGAAATAACATTATTCTCAAACTGAACAACAGCCCCATTATGATATATATATGAATCAAACCGAAGTTGTCCAATAACCCTTTCAACCTCCCGAATAGGTCTTGCTGTAGCTATTACAATTTTGATACCATCTGTCTGTAATTTATTCAAGGTATTAATTGTATAATCTGAAATAGATTCATCTGAATGTAATAATGTCCTATCTAAATCCATTACTATCATTTTATATTTCATATTAATCTTGTATGATAATTAGGAAGTTAATTATCACATGTCTCCTTTCTTTTAATATCGTGGTTTAATACATTCAGATACTGTGGACTTTTGATTTTTTCCTGTAGCTTTGACTACTCCAAGGAGTGTATTGCCGCTACCTTTATCTGAATTGTTTATAGCTGGATGCTGCCGGAGTAAATCCGAGTACTTATTTCCATCAAGTCTACGATGATAATCGCTGGTGGATATCACGGTATCAGACTTTAGAAAGGGAGCTACAACCTCATGATTTATGTAGGCATTGATATTGCCAAACTCAACCATTTCGCCCCAGTCATTTCTTCTGATGGTGAAATCATAATCGAGCCGTTCAAATTTACAAATGACAATGATGGCTTCCAACTGCTGATCTCGAAACTCAAATCATTCGATAAGAACAGCCTCATCATTGGTCTTGAATCGACAGCACACTACGGCGACAACCTTGTTCGATACCTTGTTGCCGGTAATTACAAAGTGTGTGTGTTGAACCCCATCAAAACTTCTACTATGCGCAAGAACAACGTACGCAAAACGAAGACTGACAAAGTCGACACATACATCATTTGCAAAACCCTCATGATGCAGGATTCCCTCAGATTTGTAACCTACTATGATCTTGATCTGATGAACCTCAAGGCTCTTGGCCGTTTTCGCCAAAAGACCATTAAGCAGCGAACTCGTTTAAAGATCCAGCTGACTTCTTATGTGGACGAGGTATTTCCTGAATTGCAGTATTTCTTCAAATCAGGTCTGCATCAAAAATCTGTCTACGCTCTCCTTAAGGAAGCTCCTACACCGGAAGCTATAGCTTCTATGCATATGACTCATCTGGCTCATTTACTCAAGGTGAACTTCAATTAGAAAGAATTGAAGCTGAGATGACTGAAATCATGAAATTCAATGATTCTGTCATCATGACCATTCCGGGTATCGGATACATCAACGGCGGAATGATACTTGGTGAAATCGGTGATATTCACCGTTTCTCCAGTCCCAACAAGCTGCTTGCATATGCAGGTCTGGATCCTTCTGTTTATCCGTCTGGAAACTTCCAGACTAAGAAAACCAGAATGTCCAAACGTGGTTCCAAAGTCCTCAGATATGCACTTATTAACGCAGCTCACAATGTTGTAAAAAACAACGCCACTTTCAAGGATTACTATAATGCTAAGATGCGGAATACCAGACTCACTATAATGCCCTTGGGCACTGTGCCGGCAAGCTTGTCAGAGTCATCTGGAAGATGCTTACTGACGAAGTAGAATTTAACCTCGAATAAGAGGTCTGTATACCAATATTGATAGATTTTGAAAAGCACCCTTACAGGAGTCTTATTAAGGTTACCCTTTTTTACCACTGATAGCTAATAAGAATTTCCAGCCAATTTATGCTTGACTTTTCATAGCTGGTCTCCACTCCATAATCAATATTTTGTTTCTAGGAATAAATTTACACTAATGATTAAAATATATTTATAATATTTTACAGATATCATTTACAATGCTATTTGATTCTGAATCATAATTATAATTTATTTCATATGATTTATACTTAATATGATTATTAATTGGTTGTATATGAAACATATTGCTATAATATTCTATCCACTCATCATTTAACAACCAGTTTTCCACTTTCATGCTTCCAGATAAAAACAAATCAAATTGTAATACATCACCATCAACCGGAATTAATGATTCATTTGTATCTTTTCCAATTTTTGAGAATAAAACAGCTACAAAAGATTCCATACTCTTATATTCACATGAAAAAATTTTTGCCATTTCTACAGGTGTGAAGTTCCACTTATCATTACCTAAATTCTCTTTTTCTATTTTTTTTTCTTCTTCGGAAATTCTATGATAATTATTTTGTAAATCATATTTTGCAAATTTTCTTAGAGTGCCTTCTCCAATTCTTGCTACAATTGGAAAATACTCAAGTGTTGATAAATCAGGTGAAAGAAATACTTTATCATTGGCAATGAAATTTGCTTTTCCACTATTCAACAAATGAGACATTAATGTTGTTTTTCCTGCCCCCTTTTCTCCACAGATTAATAATCCTTTATTATCAATGCTCACACTGGCAGCATGAATCAGATGATATCCCATCAACTCCTTTGCCCGTAAAATAAATTCAAGCATTAATCTAAAATATAATCTGTTGAGATTCTTCGTGTAGTCACATAAAATAACATATATTTTATCCTCAATTGTACAAACATAATATGGTTCTTGCTCACAAAAGAAGACTCTAATCTTCCCATAATCATAAAAATATGCTCCCTTACAGAAAGTTCTTTTTTGGTATACAACTATTGATTTAAAATCTTTGTTATAATTTTCTATTCTCATTTCTTCAAAAAGAAGATTGTCTATAATATAATATATTTTTGCACCTTTTGTACTTAAAACGTTTATTTTTTTGTACTCTGCATTTCTAGGTAAATACTGAAACATGTCATTACCTATTAATTTTTTTCTTTCCTCCTGACAATTTAATTCAAAATTGATTCCACTAATCTGAATTTTAAAACTTGCATTGCATTCCTTTTCTATTCTTTTTAAAATACTTTTCATAATCTATTATAGAGCATCTGGTAATGCTATTTCCCCTTTCTTTTATAGTTAATTTTAGTATCTATTACTCATTTGTAAATTTATAGACAAATCTATCATTTTCTAGTTCAATGGTAAATGAATTCTCTTATTATATAAATACATCATATCTTCAAACCGAATTTTATTATCAATATATTCATACAATAAATATAATCGATTAAAAAAATAATTATCCGCATAATTATAAATATTATTTCTATTAATCCTACAAATATCACATTCATACATTTCAATAAATGTATTGGCATGCTCAATAAATTTCATTAATATCGCACTTATTTTTTGTCTCCTATATGGTTCCATTACTTTTGATAAATTATCTAAGCTATCTAAAATCCAGTAACCAATCATACCTATAATTTGATGATCAATATTCATATACAAATCCATTAGCTGACTAATTTTCTCACTATATACCTTACCATTTTTCACAATATCATAATCTATAAATATAGGTGGCATAATATCTACTAAATACAATTTGTGATCTTTCATAATAAAATTTTTCAGGTTAAAATCTATTCTCAATCTATTATCCAAGCAATATGAATAAAACTGATACCCTAACAGTATGTCAAAAAACTCAAGATGCTGTTCTAAATAAAATATAATATTATTATTTTTTATCCAATCTACAAATTTTGTTCCTATAACATATTCTTGCCGTAAGGTACATATATTTCCCATATCCTTACATTCTAATAATTTAGGCATTACCACACCTGACAAATTCAACTTGTTATAATAGCACCACACTTTATCATCCGTACATTGAAATATATCATAATATAGTATTTTTTCATCTTTTGAATAAAAATTAATATTTTTCTTTATGACTCCATGAGCAACAACTCCTTTTGAGAAAAATCCAGATAAATCACTCTCTTTTAATTTCATCATTCACCAACCAATCCATACTGTATTTATTCTCCAGTAATATTTCCTTTGTAAATTCAGGTTTTATTATAATAGACTCTAATTCATCCTTCAAAAACCACTCTACGACTAATTTGTTTTCAGTACAGCCTTCTTTTAACTCATCTAACAATGTAACTTTGAATATTACTAATATCTCATGAAATGTAGTGTCATCAAATCTAAAAAAATTCTCACATACTTTTATTAGTTGATCAATCTTACAATCGCAACCGATTTCTTCTTTGATTTCTCTTTTGATAGCATCTTCACATAATTCTCCAAACTTCACACGGCCTCCAAGAAGATTCCAGAAAGAATCTGTTTTTCTCCTATGCAGTAAAAATCTGCCGTTGTTTTCAATGATGCAACATACTCTAAAATTAAACTTCATATTACCTTGATTAAAACAAATATCCTCTTGTGCCATCTTTCATATTCCTTTCTAAATACTCAATACTTTGTTTAAAAAATACGCTTCCTACTCTCTTTCTGTTCCTACACCAGATAATAGAATTTATTTTATCCAATATTGTATAAATCTTTAAAATCCTCATTGCTAAATCTTTCTCCATACAGTTTGATGCCAAATATTCATGCAAGAAAAAATCACCCAAATTATTATCCTTAAACATAATTTCATAATAGATTTTCACTAAATCCATGATAGGATTCCCCATGGCGCATCCTTCAAAATCAATTAAAAATATTTTTTCAGAATCCACAATGATATTACCAAGACGTAAATCTCTATGTATTAACCGATTATATTGTTGTTCTTTTAATAAATCAAAAAACATATCACTATCCTTCTGAATGGCTAAATAAAGTTCCCTGCTTACATAATCAGAAATGAGTTCTATATTTTTATTATATGTATTAGCGATTATATCAAAATTATATAGAGGAATTTCAGGTCTTTTTAATTCAATATTTTGAAATTCATTAATGGCTTTTACGAGATTGCCTATTTTTCTTTTTGTAAAAACAACATCTTCTCCATTCAAACCTTGAAGGTAGGACATAATTATGCCCTTTTTGTCAGTGCAAACAACTTCCTCAATGATTTTGGGAGCAGCAATTCTTTGCTTTTCCAATTCCTTTAATATGATTTTTTCCCTTTCATATGCTTGGTTATTATATGGTATTTTTAAAATAAATGTATTTCCCTTTGAAGTTACCTTATACACATCAGAACTATATGAATTTCCTATCTTCGCTATAAGCTTATAAATTTCACCATTGCATTCAATAATATTATTCAACACAATCATCTCCCGTTAATTATTTATAGCCAAATTTAATATGACTTATTTTTGAATTCTTTCATTCTATGCAATCTATAATTTGAAAACATTACATTTAATGGTCCAACTGTTCTAAGTAGCCGCCAACTATATGAATCGATAAATACTCTTACCCCTTCTTTACTGATTAATAATCTTGAAATATTCTGATCTGCCTTCGCCAAAGAATAAGCACCTGCAATTGTTCTAAGCAAAGGCAATATTAGTATTAAAATGATTTCCAAATTTATGTTCATAAGCAATAAGTTTATACATACATACAGTAAATACATCCATGGAATAGCCGTCCTTAATAAAATGTTATGCCATACAATAAAGTATGTTGGAATTTTTCTAACTAATTTTGATTTTTGTTTTAATTCAAGCAAGCCCGAACACACTCCCTTAAAAATACCTGTGTCCTGCTTTACCAATTCTTTAACAGAATTTGGAATTTCAACAGAATTATACTTGGGTAATAAAGCAAACCTTTTACCTTTCAAATATAATCTATAGCCTAATGTCAAATCATCCACCGGCTCCGGGAAAGCCCCATTTTCCAACAGAGCATCCAATCTGATATACATCCCTGCTCCCATACAATACAACGGAACAAATAATCCTTTTGCATGCAATATTAATGAAGCCAACTCTATTCCAACACTCCTTATCATCGACTGGCAGCAGTGTAACATCATAATATGATTTTTATTTCTTGTAAGACTAGTAAAATTCTTCAGATTAATAGGAACTTGTTGCACAATTTCCGGATATTTCTGATGATATGCAATTTTTTGTAAATCACCTAACACATCCAAATTAGGTCTGGAGTCAAAATCATATACTCCGACATAACTTGTACAGTATGCATTTTCAGGTAATAATTCTTTTATTTTCTCCAATGCAAAATTCAATTGAGTAGATTTTGTTCCATTTACATAGTTTCCGTGCAGATGAACAATATTACTTTCACTATTTTTATTAAGATATTCCTCAACACACTCTTTCGTTGTTTTAATTTTTTTTCCTCTACATTTATTTTCATGTTCTTCCTGCTCAGATGTGATTACTATAATCTTACAGTTTGGGGTATCCATTTTAGAAAAATAGTCAAGTGTCTCGCTCACTAAAATCTGTTCCTTAAATGCGGGAAGTAATACAAACACCTTATCGTTTGTCCCATTCTGCATCGACATGGCATTCATTTTATTGCTATATTTCACATAATATTTTGCAGAAATAAAAGTAGAAATAACCATTAACAAATCTATTGACAACAAAATATCCATTATATATTTCATTTTTTATACTCCCTCAAATACTTTCTTAATGTACTGCGGTCTATCTTTTCATTTTGATTAAGTGGCATATTTGATAATCTGAAATACCTTTTAGGAATCATATAACTCTGTAACTTTCCAATCAGTATTTCTTCCAGCATAATATCCTGTTCTGCTTCGTAGAAAGCAACAATAGCATCTAAAGTTTCATCAAATATACAACAATTTCTTCTGATACCTTCTATTGAAGAGATAGCGGTCTCTATTTCGCCCAATTCAATTCGATATCCGTGATATTTTATCTGAAAATCCTTTCGTGAAACATATTCCAGTTCACCAAATTGATTGTATTTCACTAAATCTCCAGTTTTATAGATAATATTCCTATAATTTGGTGAAAAAGGATTCTGTACAAATTTTTCCCGTGTAGCCAAATCATTAGAAAAATATCCCATTGCCAAACAGGAACCTTTTACATACAATTCCCCTACTTCTCCCTTTGCAACGACATTTCCATTCTCCGATAATACTAATAAGGAGGTATTCTTGCACGGTTTTCCTATTGGTAATGTTTCTGATTCAAGAAATGTTCTATTCACAACATAATAGGTACATGCATATGTCGTTTCTGTTGGTCCATAATAATTCACATATTTAGCATCTGGAACAAATCTCATCCATACATTCAATTGCCTTACCGGCATAACTTCACCACAGAACATTACTTTTTTTAAACATTTAAGACTCACTTTTTCCAAACATCTTGAATTTGCAATTGAAATCAAATGTGAGGGTACCCAAAATATTGCATTAATCTGTTTCGATTCCATATATCGTAAAATTTTAAGTGGATTACTTGCTGTTGAACTGCCAATAATATGTAATGTTGCTGCATTTCGTAACATACAGTAAATATCAGGAACAGACGCATCAAAATAAAATGGTGCCTGATTTAAGAATATTTCTTTTTCTGAAAATCCCATTGTTTCGCTGGCTTCCTCCACAAAATCTATCACTGATCTATGGCTGATCAGGACACCTTTAGGATTTCCTGTTGAGCCTGAAGTATACATAATATACAAAGGATCAACATCTACTAAATTAGAGAGTTTTTCATGAATTGCAACTTCATCTATTTCTCTATCTAATAATTGATTATCAATACAAATTACATCTCCTTTTTTTATTGATACTGCCTTTTCATACCATTTTTCATCCGCAAAGATAATTGCAGGTTCAATTTCCCTTAATATTTTTTTCATTCTTTCTTCAGGCATAGCTGCATCTAATGGAACATACGCATGTCCAGCATATACGATACCCCAAAAAACAGCAATAGAGATTGCACTTTTATCCATAAGCACAACAATTGGTTTTCTATCTTCTGCATTCTTATGAATTATCAATGAAGCAATCCTTTTTGCATATATATCCAAATCACCAAAAGTAAATTGGCCATACTTTTCATCTTCAATTGCAATTTTACTCGGACAGTTTTCAACATTCTTTTTTAAATAATCTATAATACTAACAATCACTTAAATCACCTCCAAACTCATTATCTGATAACAACTATTTTTTGATCCAGCTTAATGGTACTCTGTTATTAATACCTATTGCCCCCCCTTTCTTAGAATGAAAATCACTTCCACCTGTATAAATCAAATGATTCGTTAAACAATACGATAATAATTCATCGCTATTATGATTATGAGGTGAATATACTTCTATCCCATCAATTCCTTTTTCCTTAATTTCCTCAATGCAACTCCAAAAATTTTGATTAGAAACTCTCATTCTCCCAGGGTGAGCTAAAATTGCTTTTCCTCCACATTCGTGTACCAACGAAATAACATTTTCTAGAGAAGGTCCTTTCTTATTTACAAAAGCGATACCACCATATGAAAAAAACTTCCTCTTCACATCTTGAACAGACTCACCCAATCCCCAGCTATACAAATATTTCGCTAATTCAGAAACAGAATTAATTTTCATTTCCAACATCTTCTTGGCATCAACATTAATACCATTCTTTTTCAATTTTCCAATAATTGATGAAAACTCCATTAAACGATACATTTTTGCATTTTTGCATAAATTTATCATCTCTTCTTTTGTATCATCAAAATCATATGCCAATATATGTAAAGGTATTTTCCATGTGGTAGTAATTTCAATTCCAGAAATCACCTGAATATTTCTATTCAAACAAAATTCTTTTGCTTCCCTATTTCCAGCAATTTCATCATGGTCAGTGATTGAAATTGCAGAAATACCACTATCAATACAAAGTTCAATAACATCTTTTACTGTCAATGAACCATCTGAGTATTTACTATGAATATGCAAATCTATTTTTTCCAAATGTTTTCCTCCACTACTATATGCTAAATAGATTTGATTTAAATCCATTTGATGCATCATCCACATTTTGATTAATTTCTAATCTTCGTTTAAAGTCAAAAAATCTATCAATAAATGGTCTTTTCCAATAATAAATTTCTCCATCCTCCTGTCTTCCAACATATTCATCTACAAAATCATAATTATCAAGCATAAATTTATCAAAAATCTCACTGGACACAGTATTGGGGAAAAGCTGTTCAACACAATATAAAGCATAATATACTGCTTTAAGCTGTCCTGCCTTTTCACAAATCTCAATTACATTATTCCAATTAATATTGATCGTATCATTATTCAAAATCATATAAAAATCGTAATACTTATAAAAATGCATATCTGAGCCAGACATAATTTTAGTTGCCAATCTAGCTTCTCGATACAAATGACTTGCTAATTGAACAAAAAAATAGTCCCAATTTAGTGAACACAATTTAACACCATTTATTTCAATTTCTCTCACATTATCCAATAAATATTCTGTGACTTCCAAAGAATCCAATGCTGATAATTTGAAATTGATATCTACAGCATTTACATGAAGAAATCTATTGTCCTCTAATTTTGTAAAAGGATGTATTTCATGTGTATTCATCTTTAAATACATTTTTCTACTTAAAGATGCCTTTTCTATTGTATCTGTAGCTTTATTGTAATTTCCCTGAACAAAGCCAATTGAAGTCAATAGTTTTTCAACTGCATTTAACTGTTTAGAGCTAACAAGAATATCTGTATCATTAGAGATTCTTGTTCCTGCTGGATAGATTACTGAATTCAAGACGCTTCCCTTCAAAAATGCATGTCTGATGTTATTTTTCCGAAATAACTCTGAAATCTGATTAATTGTTCTTTTATGCGCAACAAGTTTTTCAATCTGTGCATTAAATAACATATCAAACACTAACTTAATTTCCCTTGGCACACCTCTGAATTCTCTTAAGTTTTTATATACCATACCATTTACTCTGTTAAAACATACCTTGCCCAAAAACATTTCCCAGTTCATGGCCGTACATTTAATCAGCTCATTTACCTCTTCTTTTTCCTCTTCTGTTAAATTGTTTTTTAATAACAGCATCATTAATCTATCATGCAACTCTAATTCCTTCATTTTTCCTTTCTCCTTTTAGTTTCCTGTACTTTCATATTTTTTCAAACCAAATTTCCACAATTTTAATGCCACAAAAATGACTAAAATTAGGATGATTAATTCATAACATAAATAGAGCAATGATTTTTTTCCAAGCATAACGCATATCGGATAATAACTTACAAAACCATATGGTAGTACAAACGTAAGCAGTCCTCTTATTACAGCTCCAAAAATCTCTAACGGATATTGGGCGAAATCAGCAAACGAATAGACGATCCAAATAATATTATTGGACTTGATTACCCAAAATGAAGAAACCGTAAAGATTAGATTAACAGCTGCAATGATCAATGTTCCCATCATAATAATCAGTACCCATAGCACGATTTTTCCAAATCCTGTCTGCAAATTTAAACCTTTTGTTGCAACTGCCATACATGTTATTCCTAATAGAAAAGTTCCAACCCCATCAAACTGGATTTTCTGAGCAATAATCTGAAAAAGTTCATTTGCAGGTCTAACCAATAACACATCAAATGTACCTTTCCTGATAAATTCCTTCCCAACAATCCACAGATTGTCAAAAAGTATATTATTCAGTCCCCTACATGTAGCAAAAACACCATAAATAAGTAGCATCTCATAATATGACCATTCTGCAAAAGATTTGATGTTATCAAATATAGTCCACAAAAATATAATTGATGAAATCTGAACTAACAGATTTGAAAAAAAACCAATTAACATATCCAACTTATACTGAACTAAAATTTTCATATTCATTTTAATTAAGCATTTGTATATTTTTAAATATTTCCACATTCTTAACCACCATTAACCTGCATTTTATTGATTATTATTTTGTATAACGCTTTTGTAAAAATATATAAAACGACAACCCATAGGAATTGTACTAATAACTGATTAATTATTTTTTCATCAAATCCAAAAAGATATATTCTGATTGGCATATCAATCAATGTTTTGAAGGGCAGCAAGTCACAAATTTTCCCAAACCAGCTTGGTAAAAATGCAAGTGGAACAATAGCTCCAGAAAAAAGTTTCATCAATGCCTGACGGATTACTCTGAGACCCCAACCGTTTTCAGTCCAAAAAGTCATAAGTCCAAAAATAATATCAATAAAAATTGAAATCCAGATTCCTAAACACATACTAGCAAAAAACAAAAATACTACAACAACATTCTTCTGAATAAAAAAAGGAATTATAATGAGACAAAATATGAGAATAGGAAGTATTAAAGTAAATATATTACTTAACAATCCTCCTAAGCTTTCACAAAATAAACTTTTAATAAATCCTATTGGTTTAGTCAACTTGATTGCAATTTCTCCAGTTCTTACCAAATCTGATATTCTCAATGTAATACCAAACTCAACTAATTTATATAGCACATTTCCCAAAATCACATATGTACTCATCTGCTCAAGCGAAAATTCTTTTAACATGTATGAATTATCATACACTTTGCACCATATAACGTAGTAAATATATACTTGTATAATCCCTACAGCAATACTAGCAACTGTACTTAATCGATATGCAAAATTATCTTTAAATTGAATTCTAACCAACGCTATATACTTTTTCATTTTTCCAATCCCCATATAATTCCATTATTAACTGTTCAAGTCCATTATTTTCAATATTAATGTCTTTGACTGTATAATTTGAAAAATAGAAATTTACTACATCAGCGATATTTAGCGTATTTTTATCTATTCTTAATTCCAAAACTCCATCTTTATATTCTTGATTATGATACATCATAAAAATGTCATTATTATTATCATAATTTTCGATATAAAATCGCAATATATGATTATCACCTACAATTCTTTTTATCTCATTAATTGCTCCATCAAATAAAATCTTTCCCTTATCCAATACAATAATTCTATTGCATACCTGCTCTATATCTTCCATATTATGAGAGGTTAAAAATATGGTTGTATTCAGTTCTGCATTAACATTCTTAATACATTTCAAAAAATTATCTTTGGCAAAAATATCTAATCCCAGTGTAGGCTCATCCAAGAATAATATTTCCGGATCAAACAAAAGTGCTCCACCTAATTCACATTTCATTTTCTGACCTAAGCTCAACTTTCTCACCGGTGTATTTAACAAATCACTTATTTCAAGTATTTCACTAATATGATGTAGGTTTGCTTGAAACCGTTCTTTGGAAACATCATATAATATTTCTATATACTTATAGCTGTCAATAACAGGCAAATCATACCAAAGATTACTTCTTTGTCCAAAAACAACACTAAATCTTTTATTTTTTTGAATTCTGTCTCTTTGAATCGGAGAACCAAACATTCTCACTTCACCTTCTGTAGGATTTAGAATACCTGTCATCATTTTTATTGTTGTAGATTTACCAGCTCCATTCAATCCAATATAACCAACCGTCTCTCCTTTATCAATTTTCAACGATACATCGTCAACAGCCAACACTTTTTTATACTTTGTCAGAAACAAATCGTGGAGAATACTTTTCCCCTTACAAGGTACTTTATATTCTTTTTTTACATGATCTAATTCGACTATCACCTTGTATTCCTCGCAATCATATAATATTCAAATTTTGTGATATATTTTTCACCATTATTAATGGCATTGATGCATTGCAGCCACTAAATCATTGAATGTTCGTAATTTCATCAGATCCACATCCGAATCATATAAATCACAACCAATTTGTTCTTGAATTTCGACTAACAATGTAACTACCTGTAAAGAATCGATCCCTAATTTTTTGAATGACAAATTTGCATTTTCTTCATTGATCACAATCCCAAATAATTCTTTATAAATATTCTTCAATTTGTCACTCCTGCTTTTTTCTATCTCTGACTGTTCAAAATCTTGATTTCCATTTACTTCTTTCACACTTTCCATTTCTTCTTTTAAAATACTCATTTTTTGCTCTCCATTTACATAATTTTTATTTTTATGACCTACTTTATAAAATTCTCTATAATTTCAGAACAGTTATAAAATATTATTCGGTCATACATTTATTTATCAGATTTAGTTCATTTATCAGACCATTCACCAGTTTTTCTTCATGTTCCTGAATCTGCCTAATTTCCAGAACTATCTTTTCTAGATTGTGGAATTTTTCTGTTTTTAACGCAATAGATAATTTCATTCCGATATTTGACCATTTGTCAAAAAGAATTCCATATTCTTCTTTTAAGGTATCTAATCTGCTGTTTTCCCACAGAACATTTTTATTTAAAAACAAAGAAAAACTTTTTCGTATCCACCTAACTCCATTAAAAATTCCATCGTAGATATTCTTTAAACTTTCAAAACTCACATCATAATTTTCTTTACCAAAATCCATCTTTCCAAGATCATCTATGATGCTTGTAATAGCAAGATGCCCCTGAAAATATTGATTTCCCATAAATTCAACCGGACTTAATTCATAATAAGAACGAAAATTATCCAATGCCTCACGAATCATACATGTATATTGTTTTATTCCAAAATCATTTTCTTCTTTCCTAGTAAACTCATAATATGTATAAGGATCATATTTCCTTTTGATTCCTCGGCTTTCATTCCATGCCAGATAAAAATCATCATATCCAATAATTCCCTCTTTAACGTCAAGTGCCGGATCCACCACATAAATCTCCTTTTTTTCTAAATCATATCCATTTACTAAAACCATATGATACGACTCAAAAAGCCCACCAAACCTTTTATGGTAATCTTCACAATACGATATATGATAAGAATTAAGTCCTACACAAATTGGAGTATCCTGCTCAATTGCATTATAAATATATTTCATCCCTTCATGTAATGAGGCAAAAGATTTTCTTTGTAAATTCATAGGTGATTTTTCATTTAAAAATTTTTCTATATGCCATGATTTATTTATTGCGATTTCTGATACAATTTTGTTTTTAAAATCCATTTTTCTATATCTGACATCAAAGCATTCGCTCATTCCCATAATTGTGTAACTGCTAATATTATATCCAAAATATTTAAAAATCAATTCGAAACATTGCACAATGCATGAACCGTCTTCAATCTTTCTGCCGTATGGGATGTTTAATATTTTTCTGTTCATGCTTAAAACTCCTTCATTTGCAATAACTCTAAATCATCATGACTTATATTCCTTGTAATATTATTATTTTATTGGAATATCATAATAAAATAGTATCGTTATTGTATTTTTTGTTATTGAATCAAATCATGCACGCTAATACACGATAGCCCTTTTTATTCTTTCTCTGACGTTCTTGTATTATCAGAATTTATTCATTTCATCTTAATTGTAAAAAAACCTATAAGATGAGAACTTAGCCTGCGACCAGGCTGCTCATTTTGTAAGGCTTAACCTACATTCATGAGTATACCGCATTTTTCACAAGTTTTTTCGTGCTTCACCTTTAAAAATCTTTACGACTGCTTTTATTTTTCAGAAAGATTCAGCTTAGGGACTTCTGCCAGTATGTCCTATATCGCAGCAGGGAACAATATCAGATTCCTTTTCTTACTTATGATGACTGTTTCTTTCCGTTTCTATTCAGCCCTTTCTAATCCCCATCCATGAAGTATCTGATTCAGGATTTCTTCATGTCTTTTTACACGGATTATGCTGGTACGCACACCATTTCTTTCGAGCAGTGCAAAAACTGCATTAGGCATCTGCATGCATGACTTGATTCAAAGGAAACATACTAAAACAGGGGTTTGAATTTTTTCTCAAGTTCTTCAGTCTATCCCCCGACTTAGAACTTTTCTAAGCTATATTTATTCAAAAAAACTTTTAATTCATTACTATTTTCTCTTAAACAAAGTAAATATTTTATTGTATATAAGCTTTCATCTCTTATTTTACCATTTTCTTAAATTTACAAGCCTCCTCCGGAAACTCCGGCTGATACGCCAACCATATACATGCAGAGTTAGCAGTCTGCATTACTAACATTAATGCTAATACGTTAACACCTCCTAATAATTTATTTAGAAATTTAATTTTCCTCATTTTGCAGTCCCTCCTTTATTTTTTCTTTACAATAACAATATACAATTATTATTTCAACCCAATGTGCCAATTTCGACATTTTATGTCCCAATTTGGCAAAAAAATAGTCCGATAACAAAATATCGAACTATTTTTTCTTAGACTATTTTATAAATTTTTACTTAGAAACAGGCACTGGCAACACCAATATTGCATTAAATTTACATTCTTCTTTATAGTGTTCCATGTACCCCCCATATTTCTCTGCCATCTTCGAAATACTTGATATTCCAATTCCATGTATCCCTGATTCTTTCTTGGTTGATAATAGTTTTCCTTTATCTTCTTTTATTTCACCGGTAAAATCATTTACCACTTTGATTACACATAGTTTTCCGTCTTTTTGCATAAATATCCTAACAGTAATTACTGCACCATTCTCTTTTTTGGAAGCTGCAAGAATTGCATTGTCAAACATATTTCCAAGCATTGATATCAAATCAATATCCTGCACATATTCTAATATACATCCAGGCTCAACATATGCATCAAATTCAATTCCTATATTATAAGCCTTATCATTATATTCAGATAATATTGTATTCAATATTCTATGATGACTGTATTCATATACATTTTCCCGTTTTAATTTTCCACTCAAATTATCAACCATATCACATATTTCCTTATTCCTATTTTCATATGCCAGTTCTCTAATCATCTTCAAATAATGTGTAGTATTATGCAATATTTCATTAAAATCTTCATTTAATTCTGATATCTGTGAAAGTCGTTTAATTTCCGCTTTATTATAAACAATCTCCATCTGTTGTATATGAGTTTCATTCAGATTTTCCGCATATTTTTGAAATACATAAAAAAACAGCATATTCCCCGCCAACATGCACACAAAAAAGAAAGTCATTACCACTTTTGACAAAACGTATTTATCAAAATTCACCCCCGAATAGAACACCGTAATCATTGTTCCCAATGTAGTAAAAGGTACACACATATAAATTAAAAATAACTTATTTGTCATTTTTCTTTTCGACTTTGCTGATGACTGCTTCAGAATAAGAAAAACAATATAATTTAAAAATTTTATCAGAATCAGCTGCCATGCATATTCAGATACCCGTATCAGTCCTGTCCTCGATACACTTTCTACTGTTGTCTCCGACCAAATAATATAAAAAAATTCCACACCAATCATAACAGCATAAGCTATAAAAAAATAACCAAATCTAACACCAGGCTTTGCATCAAACAATATTGAAGCAAACAGCCAAAATAAGATTGGAACAAAAATAAGATTTACAATACCATTTTGAACAGCATTAATCAAAAAAAGCACTAACACAGTTCCAACACAGCAGATTCTCACATATTCTCTTTTTAATTTCAAATCAAAAAAACTCCTAAAATAGTCATATATCATAAAAACTTCTGCCAAACATGCTAAAAACATTATCACCTTATCCAAACAGTTCACTATATTCTTCTCCAGTTTCTATTAGTATTTGTTTGCAATGCTTTTTGTAAATACCTCCCTAAATGTTTTTTGATATAATCTTGATACCGATAATCTTTCCCCACTATCTATAATAATTTCACTACCATTCACATAGTTTACATGATCTATATTCACGATATAACTGCTATGTGCAAAAACTAACTGTGAAAATTTATTTGAAAGTTCCATAAGTTTCTCATCAACCAATATGGTTTCTTCAAATTGTGCTTCTTCACAATTCGGACTGACAACAACCCTGCTGCCTCTTTTTGCATTTTCAATATAAAGTATGTTTCTTAGTTTTACCCTTATAACATTATTTCTGTAATGCCCTACAATATACAAATCTTTGGACTGTTTTATTACCTCATTAAGAATTTCTGTCATTTCACTTATAAACTCCACATTAGAATGAGATTTCAAAAGATATCGGAATGGCGTCGCTTTAAAAGACTTAATGGTAGGCTGCCTGACCCCTGAACAGAATACAAGTACCGCATCAGGAAACCTCTTTCTGAAAAGCCTCGCTGTTTCATCACCATCCATACCACCTAACTGCATGTCCAGTATCAACAAATCATACTGTATCAGTCCACTCATACCATTAACAAGTTCCTCTCCTGAAGAATATTCATAAAACTTAGCTTTAAATTTTTCTTTATTCCCTATCTGTTTTATAATCTTTTCTATGTATTTAATAAACATCTCATCATCATCGCATACTGCTATATGATACATGGTTTTACCCCCTATCCTAATTTTTAACTTATATTTCTACCATTTTCCATCTAATTTTGCATGTATTCTTATTATTTTTTACTACATAATTTTTCAGACATAGTACCCTTCATCTTTTCAAAAAATAAAAAAACTACCAGTATTATGTACGCATATGGAATAACAAATATATAATTCTTTATATGAAATATCGTTAATATTGTAATTATTATGCCATGCATAATAATTATAACATATATTTTTCTTCTGTATACTTTTTTCTCTTCTTTGCAAATTCTCTTTTCCTTAGTTTCCACTGGTGCTATACAAATTATATTTATTGCAAAAATCAAAAACAATAACAGCAATATCAATATATTTATTTGCTTCGTAAAATATTTCACACAAAGAGCTGCTAAAATCAGCACAAAATTAGACACAATTGTACATTTCCATATTTTATCTGCGTGCCAACCACCACAGAAACTTCTTAATGGTATATATATATAAAGAAAAAACAAAACAATTCCCAATGAGTTAAATACCATTCCTATCACAAATGCTAAAATAATATTTAAAAATACTTCATATACAAGTATATATCCATACCTGTATATATTAACATCATCCTGTTTCAACATATTATTCTGTACCTGTTTTTCGATTATTCTATCTATAAATTTTTCAAACATTATAACATCTCCCACCATTCATCTAAATATTTATTTTACTTTTCACTATATATGTGTTCTGTTCACCACTCAATATTCCAAATTTGACATTTTATGTCCCATATTTGCATTTTTTATAAAAAGTGCTATAAAATGATAAACTCAGCAAACAATTATCTTAAATTACATACCCAACTTTCCCACCAGCAAAAATAGCATAAAGATATAATTTTACAAGCAAAATAATTTCAAAAATGGGTGTATTGACATTAAAACACCTAATCTTTAGTCTCATAAGATTACCACATCATAATAACCCAATAAAAGAGATGCTAATCTTATGATAAAGCAAAATGACTTAATTAAAAATACCTAATTTGCCAACGGAATCAAGGAATTACAGATTGGCAAACTCCTTCGCAAGTCCAATATCACCCAAAACTGCGATATCCCTACTTTTGAAGTAAACAGCGTGTCCTGTTCTAACAATATCTCCATAATCATGCGAGCACCAAAACAGTATCCATAAATAAATTTTTCCTGTGCATAACACTTATCTCATCTAGCATAATTTTTATATAATTTCTTAACAGCATCTGTTCTTCCTCGTTCAATTTTTCTTCCACCTTATCTGTAAAGTCAAAATTTTTTCCCAAAGTTTATGATATTTAGGATTCGTTTTTTTAAGGCATCCACACAGAATTAATCATTTGCAAATGCTTCTAAAATCTTCCTCATTTTGATCTTCCTTTCTGTTATGTTTGAAAAATTTCTAATTCTTCGTAACTATTCAGTACACTAGCAAAGAACCATGCAAAATTGCCTGCGGCAATGGTTCTTTGCCTGTTATATCCACTTTTTCTTATGGTCTGTGCAGTAAATGCACAGACCTACTGAATAGTTACAATTCTTCTTTTATTACCCTTACATCTAAACGGATATCTTTAGGATTCTTTCAACCAGTCGCCTTTGTTTCTTTGGTGCCATATCCATCCCCTTTCCTTGTCGGTATTTTTATTATAATTGATTACGAACAAAAAACAAAAATTATTTGCCAATACTCATATAAGGTTTTTCCTGCAAATAATACCATTATGCTTATAAGAGCTTCTGACAATATTTCTATGGCTGCATCGGTAACACCTATGGTCTGCCTGAATGAAATTGTAAAAGAACCTGTCAATATTTTCATGGCTGCCTGCATCACAATGCCTCCCTCTGCACATAACTATACAATGCTTCTTTTACCTGCTTTCCCTTCGTTCGGCTTATGGGCAGAATATCACCATTATCCATTGCCAGCTC
>CAMWHJ010000040.1 GCA_947174015.1 uncultured Lachnospiraceae bacterium
TCCACTTTTTCTTACGGTCTGTGCAGTAAATGCACAGACCTACTGAACAGTTACTAATCTTCTATATTATAATTTCGTTTCATCTGTTCATATAAGGTCTTTGCCAATCCCACGCCTTCTCCCTGTTCTGTGACCGCCTTGGCATATTCCTGATACAGACTGTCCTCCACATAATCTTTCAAAGTGGAAGAATAGGAAGATGTCATCTCACTTTGGGGTATGGTTTTTCGCATTTGCTTAAAAATCTGTTCCACAAAATACTGTTCAAACTCCTTGCATGCCTCCATCAGCTCTTCACTGGTGGCATTGCTGTAATCGGACTTTAGAGTATCCTCCGTCTTTGTGGCAGATACCGAATCCAGAGCATACTGATTGGCGAAAGATGTCATTGATGAAATATCCATAGAAACCTCCTATTATCTTCTCAACTGATTTGCCTGCTGCAGCATCTCATCGGATGCCTGAATCGCTTTTGAATTCATCTCATAAGCACGCTGTGCCACAATCAGATTTACCATTTCGTCTGCTACCTGTACATTGGAACCTTCCAAATACTTATTTTTCACTGTGGATTTTCTCACATCATCACTTAAAGCCTCATTGATTGGATCTCCGGAAGCAGCAGTGACCGCCAAAAGACTTCCGGACAACTTCTCCAAACCTCCCGGATTGTTAAATTGGAAAATTCCAATTTTCATTCCCAGATCCACATAGTTATTGTTGGCATCCAAATAGCCGAAGCTGCCATCATCAGACGGATACACCTTGGACATTTCATATTGGGATGTATCAAAAACAATCGGCTGTCCCGTAGAATCCAGCACAGGAAGTCCGTCAGTGGTGGTCAGCATCATTCCATTGGTGCCCACCGCATATGTAAAGTTACCGTTTCTGGTATAATAAGTTTCTCCATCGATTCCCCGCACTGCAAAAAATCCATCTCCGTTAATGGCAAAAGCGGTATCATTATCAGAGGCAAGAAATGCACCCTGAGCATAGCTGGTGGAAATTGATGAATTCCGCACACCCAAACCCACTTCCGCCGGAATAGGCTTATTGGCACCGTTGGCTGTTGTTGTCTTAGGCTGTAAATCTTGATATAACAGCGACTTAAATTCTGCTACCTGTGTTTTGTAACCTGTGGTGTTCACATTGGCAAGATTGTTGGCAATGGTATCCACATTTGTCTGCTGGGCAATCATTCCCGATGCCGCAGTCCATAATGACCTCATCATAGCTTATCTGCTCCTCTCTCTATTTATACTCTACCAACCTGATTTACCGCTTTATCCAGCGTTTCATCCACTGCCTGAATGGCTTTCTGGTTGGTTTCGTACGCTCTTGTTACATTTATCATCTCTACCATTTCTTTGACTACCTGAACATTTGACTGTTCCAAACAGCCCTGTTCCACTGCGGCAGAAGATGCAGTCAAAGTACCACCCTCCACCAAATCAAATAGATTTTCACCATACTTCTGAAGATAATTGTAATCCTCCACATCCACAATGGAAAGATTAGCTACCACGGTATCATTCTGCAAAATTCTTCCGGCAGCATCGATGGTGGTCTTTTCATTGGGGTCAATTCGTATGGGATTTCCATCCGTTCCCAACACAAAATCTCCATCCTGAGTCACCAAGTATCCCAGTGTATTTACCGTAAAGTTGCCGTCTCTTGTAAGTCTGGTGACAGTCTCACCACTTTTGCTGGTGAAAGAAATCTGGAAAAATCCCTCACCGCTTAAGGCAAGGTCATAATCGTTATCTGTGACCCGAAGAGAACCTTGGGTGTAGTCTCGATAGGTCTCTCCAAATTTCACACCCATGCTCATGTCTCCAATGCCTCTGTCCACAAAACCTTCTGAGGCATCCTTTATCTTAATTGCCAGTTCATCATTGAAAGCTCTGGCAGTTGCTCCTTCTCTCTTGAATCCCACTGTGGCGGAATTCGCTAAATTGTTACTGATAACATCCAGCCTTTTCTGCTGGTGAATCATACCGGTATATGCTGTATATAAACCTTTTACCATGTCTGCCCTCCATTCAAATCTTCTTTTTTGTTTCCTATTGTTTACATGATTACCCTTTGGAATATTGGAAATGATGATTAATCATCTCTTCTTCCACTCATAAATTCCACAAATTTTCCGGTTCCAATCGCCACACAGGTCATGGGCTCTTCTGCCGTCATAGTGTTAATTCCTGTCTTATGCTCAATCAGTTCCTCCAGCCCCCGAAGCAGGCTGCCGCCACCGGTTAAGACGATTCCTCTGTCTGCAATATCCGCTGCCAATTCCGGTGGTGTCTTTTCTAACACACTGTGCACTGCTTCCACAATCTGAGCTGTGGTATCCCGCAATGCCTCTTCTGTCTCCTCGGATGTTACCGTTACCGTCTTTGGCAGACCGGTGACTAGATTTCTTCCCCTCACATCCATGGTATCCACCTCCGGACGCTTGAAAGCCGAACCAATCTTAATTTTAATATCCTCTGCGGTACGCTCACCAATGAGCAGATTATGCTTTTTACGCATATATCTTACAATGGCTTCATCGAAGTTATCTCCTGCAATTTTGATGGAAGTACTTACTACGGTACCTCCCAGAGAAATCACTGCAATATCCGCAGTACCGCCTCCGATATCCACGATCATATTGCCACAGGGCTTGGATATATCAATCCCTGCACCAATGGCGGCTGCAATGGGTTCCTCAATGATCTTCACATCCCTTGCACCTGCTTCCCAAGTTGCATCCTCCACAGCTTTCTTCTCTACCTCTGTGACACCACTGGGTACACAGACACTGACAATGGGCTTTCGAAAACTTTTCTTACCCATTGCTTTCTGAATAAAGTATTTCAGCATTTTCTCCGTTACTGTGTAATCGGAGATTACACCCTGCCGAAGTGGTCGTACTGCCACAATATTTCCCGGTGTTCTTCCCAACATCTGTCTGGCATCCTCTCCGATGGCCTTGATTTTGTTCGTATCTCTGTCAAATGCTACTACGGAAGGCTCCTTTAACACAACGCCCTTCCCCTTTATATAAACAAGAATACTTGCTGTTCCTAAATCTATTCCTATACTTGCTGCCATCTTATATGGTCCCCTTTCTATGTTCCGTTTCTGTATTTATTTCACATTTATCTCTATATTTATATGTTCAAAAGAACAAGTCAACTGTCAACTCATAGGCAAATATACCCGATTCTTATTATATACAATTATTTTCCTTTTTTAAAGTAGTTTATGCAAATTTTTTTATTTTTTTATTGTTTTGTGAAAAAAGTAACAGAATATGGAAAAAGACGGATTTGCAATTACAAATCCGTCCCAAGATTTCCATTATGAAATTAGGATTTTAAATTAAACCTCGAAAATCAAGTCTCCATAAGATGGCATTGGCCACATTTCCTTGTCTACAATCATTTCCAGTGCATCGATTGGTGCTCTCAACTCATCCATTGCAGTCTTCACATCATCCTTGTATGCAAATGCCTGTGCCTTCACATCCTCCATAGCAGAAGTTTTCTTCTGAATGTCAGTTAATTTTGTTAAAGCCTCTTTAGCCTCTGCCAGCAGCTTGCTGGTCTCTGCTAAAATATTGGACTGTACGGTTGCATCTGCACCTGCTTCTTTCACTGCGATTACCGTATCTGCCAAAGATTTGGTGTATTTAATAATGGCAGGAATCAACTGCTTGCTTGCCATATCAATCATGGTTAATGCTTCGATGTTAATGGTCTTTGCATAGGTTTCATACAATACCTCTTGTCTGGACTCCAGCTCTGCTTTTGTGAAAATCTTGAACTTGCCAAAGAGATTCACAGCCTTTTCTGTTGTTAAAGTCTCGACTGCTTCTACCATAGATTTAATGTTTGGCAAACCACGTCTCTCTGCCTCTGCAACCCATTCATCAGAGTATCCGTTTCCGTTAAATACAATTCTCTGATGCTTTGTCATGTATTCTTTGATCAAATCATGCACTGCCATATCGAAATCGTCAGCCTTTTCCAAAATATCAGCAGCCTCACAGAATGCCTCTGCAACAATGGCATTTAATACGGTATTTGGGCTTCCGATGGAATCCGCAGAACCAACCATACGAAATTCAAATTTATTTCCTGTAAAGGCAAAGGGTGATGTTCTGTTTCTGTCCGTTGCATCCTTTACTAAATCCGGAAGTGTAGATACACCTGTCTCCAGCTTACCGCCTTCTTTGGAATTCTTTGCTTCACCTGTTTCGATCAACTGCTTTACCACATCCTCCAACTGATCGCCTAAGAACATTGAGATAATCGCAGGCGGTGCCTCGTTGGCTCCTAATCTGTGGTCATTACCCACATCAGATGCAGACTGGCGAAGTAAATCCGCATGGGTATCTACCGCCTTCATCATGCAGGCAAGTACCAGCAGGAACTGGATATTTTCATTTGGTGTGTCACCCGGCTCCAATAAATTTACTCCGTTATCAGTGGTCAAAGACCAATTATCATGTTTACCGGAACCATTGACACCTGCAAAGGGCTTTTCATGAAGAAGACAAGTCAAGCCATGGCGTCCTGCCACCTTTTTCATGGTCTCCATTACTAACTGATTATGGTCTACTGCAATATTGGCTGTCTCATAAATAGGTGCTAACTCGTGCTGGGCAGGAGCAACCTCATTATGCTGTGTCTTTGCAGTAACACCTAATTTCCATAATTCTTTATTTAAGTCCTTCATGTAGGCACCGATACGCTCTCGGATGGCACCGAAATAGTGATCATCCATTTCCTGACCCTTGGGAGCTGGTGCACCGAATAAGGTACGTCCTGCATAAATCAAATCTTTTCTCTGTAAATATTTTTGTCTGTCAACTAAGAAATATTCCTGTTCCGGACCTACGGATGCTGTCACCTTGGTTGCCTCTGTGTTGCCGAATAAACGAACAATACGGAGAGCCTGCTCACTGACAGCCTCCATGGAACGAAGCAATGGTGTCTTTTTATCCAAAGCTTCCCCTGTATAAGAACAGAATGCCGTAGGGATGCAAAGAATGGCACCTGTTGCATCTTCCTTCACAAAAGCCGGGGAAGTAATATCCCAAGCAGTATATCCTCTTGCCTCAAAGGTAGCTCTCAATCCACCGGAGGGGAAAGAAGAAGCATCTGGTTCACCCTTAATTAATTCTTTTCCGGAAAATTCCGTCATCATTTTACCTTCTGCATTTGGGTGTGTTACAAAGGCATCATGCTTTTCTGCTGTAACACCTGTCAAAGGCTGAAACCAGTGAGTGTAATGTGTGGCACCTTTTTCTTCTGCCCAATCCTTCATCGCTTTGGCAACAACATCAGCAGCAGCCAGTGATAATTCACCGCCGTTCTCCATAACATTTTTTACTTCTGCAAATACCTTCTTAGGTAAGTACTCCTTCATCTTACCTAAAGTAAACACGTCTTCTGCGAAGATTTCTTCCACATTAAATTTTTCGCTCATAATTCCCTTTCCTTTCCTGCTTAGAACTTCTCTTTATAAACTTTAAAAGTTTTCACTAAAAAAATGCAAAAAAAGGGTATCCCAAATGGAACACCCTTGTTCGCTCAACTTATACGGTCTTACCGTTCCACTAAAGAATAACCGATTCCTTTTCAAAATGCAAGCGAATTTTTTCTATTTTCTGAATTTTGGAATGTTTGCACAATTTTTGTTATTCCAAATCATTTTTTCTATACATTTTCCTTATGCTCATGTCGTCTCAGAATATCATATTGTTCTAATTCCATGCCCACATCAATCCAAAGTTTTTGCTTTGGATGAGGTGCACTTTCCATCTTATTACCATCTTCATCCCGAATGGACTTGACCGTTACTGCTATATTTCTGCCATCGGGCTTCATGACTTCAATCTGTTCTCCTATGGTAAATTTATTCCGCTGTTCGATGCAATACTCATTTTGAGAATTTTTCTCACCTACAATTCCAAGATAAGTATATTCCGTCATATAAGTATTACTGTCATATATCTGGGTATTTTCATCGGGCTTTCCAAAGAAAAATCCTGTGGTAAACTGGCGATAGGTACACTTGCCGATTTCAGCCTTGTACCACTCCATATTTTCCTGATATTTTTTTACATCTTCAAAATAGTCGTCAATGGCTTTTCGGTACGTTCTCGCCACCGTCGCCACATAGAGGGCTGTTTTCATTCTTCCCTCAATTTTCAGACTGTCTATGCCTGCATCTAAAATTTCCGGTATGTGCTCAATCATACACAAATCCTTGGAATTAAAGATATAAGTACCTCTCTCATTTTCATATACAGGAAGGTACTCTCCGGGTCTTTGTTCTTCCACCACTGCATATTTCCAGCGGCAGGGATGTGTGCAGGCTCCCTGATTGGCATCCCTTCCGGTAAAATAATTGCTGAGCAGGCATCTGCCAGAATAGGAAATACACATGGCTCCATGTACAAAGGCTTCTATCTCCAAATTTTTCGGGATCTTTTCCCGCAGTTCCTTAATTTCTTTTAAGGAAAGCTCTCTGGCAGCCACCACACGCCTGGCTCCCAGTTCATGCCAGAATTTGTAGGTCAAATAATTGGTATTATTGGCTTGAGTGCTGATGTGCACTTCTATCTCCGGACATACCCTCTTTGCAATAGTAAAAATACCTGGATCAGCGATAATAAGGGCATCCGGTTTCAGTTCCTTCAATTCTTGAAGATAATCTTCCACTCCCGCCAAATCCTCATTGTGTGCCAGAATATTGGCTGTGACAAATACCCGTACACCATGGTTATGGGCAAAGGAAATGCCCTCTTTCATATCTTCCATGGAAAAATTCTTGGCTTTGGCTCTTAAGCCATAGGCCTCTCCGCCAATATATACTGCATCTGCACCAAATATCACTGCTGTCTTTAAGACTTCCAAACTGCTGGCAGGAATTAATAGTTCTGGTTTTCTCATATTCTTCTATCCTTTACTGAATCCTTGTACTTATGGTAACTCCATCCCCCAGGGGCAAAATAGCTGTGGAAAGTTTGTGATTATGTTTTAATTCATAGAGATACTCCCGCATACGACTGTGGATAGTACGGTTTCTTCTGGTCACTGCAAAACGTGATTCAATAATATCCCCATCCTGCAGTACATTGTCCGACACCAGCACTCCTCCCACCTTTAAAAGCCGCAGACACTCCGGCAGAAAATGAATGTACTGACCCTTGGCTGCATCCATGAAAATAAAATCAAAGGGTTCCTCTAACCCTTTCATTACTTCTAAGGCATCCCCGGCAAGCAATGTAATTTTCTCTTCCATGTTGGCTGCCTTAATGTTCTGTCTGGCAATGGGTATTCTTTTTTCATATTTTTCGATGGTGGTAATCCTGCCATCCTTTTTCCCATATTCCCCCATCAGGATCGTGGAAAATGCCACAGCTGTGCCCACCTCTAAGATGGTATCCGGCTGTTTTATGGCCAAAAGCACCTTTAGCAGGCTTTGCATTTCTCGTCGGATAATAGGAACATCGTCCTGCAAAGCCTGCTGTTCTAACTGGTTTAAAAATTCTGTATTTCCCTGATCTAATGAGTTAATATAGGTGACAAAACGTTCATCAACTATCACTGTTTTCACCTTTACTCTTATTTTCAGTTACTGTTTTTCTTCCTCTTCCTCCTGATAATTGCCAGACATAATGGCAATCATTTTCTCTGTGTTCATAGAGGTATTCAATGTATAGACACCTGATTTGATCTCACCGGAATACTCGGAAAGCTTTTCCTGCAATACAAATAGTAAGGCATCATTAATGAGTCCATTCTCTTCCAAAATTTCTCCAATCTGTTTGCTAGAATAGCCCTCATTGATAATTACGGTTACATCTCTTCCAGGCTCAATGGACATCGGCTTATCGGTAAATATCCGATAACCAAAATCATAGCAGTACATAGCTCCGCGATAAATAAACACAATCACCAGTAAGGCAATCAATATTCTCATGACTACACCGATAATAGATGTCGCTGCTGTTTTCATTCTCATCCCACGCCTCCTGTATGTTGAATCTATGCTTCACCTTGATTGTGAGAGGAAACATGATTCAAATCTAAATCCACCGTATCTACTATGATTTTTTCTACCTGCTGGATAATTCGCACCATGCGAAGCTCCGCTGCCAAAAACTGGTTTACCAATGGATCTTTGCGAAAGCTTGCGTATTCTCTCTCAAAATTTTCCATGGCATTGTAGAGTTCTTCCCCTTCCAGTGTGGCACGCAGTTGAAAGTTTCTGGAACGGTAATCGTTAATTTTATGACAAAGTGTCTCACTATGTTCCACTTCCTGTTTTACTCTTAAATAATTCTGATATTCCGCACTGTTTGATATGATTTCTGCAAGTTCTTTTGCCTTTTCTTCTATCAGACTCATGTCACTACCTCTTTCCTCTGCCGATTACACCTCCATGATAATGGGTAAAATCATAGGATTTCTCTTCGTTCTCTTCCATAAGAAATCACTGAGGGAATCTTTCATGATATTCTTAATTTTGCCCCAGTCTGTAATATTCTTATCCATACATTCTTCCAAAGCATCACCCACAATCAGTCTTGCTTCTTCCATTAAATCTTCTGACTCTCTCACATACACGAAACCTCGTGATACGATATCTGGTCCTGCCAGAACCTGATTGCCGTATTTTTCCAAAGTCAGCACTACAATTAAAATACCATCCTCTGCAAGTCTTTGGCGATCCCGAAGTACGATGTTGCCCACATCACCTACCCCCAGCCCATCCACTAGAATAGCACCGGTCTGCACATGGTCGGTAACTACCGCACTGTCTTCGCCCAGCTCCAAAACATCACCGGAACGGAGAATAAATGTGTTCTCCTTGGGAATTCCCAATTCCTGTACTAAATTTGCCTGTGCTTTCAAATGGCGGAATTCACCATGAACCGGTATGGCATACTTTGGCTTCAGCAGAGAATAAATCAGCTTAATTTCCTCCTGACAGGCATGTCCTGATACGTGGGTATCCTGAAAAATCACATCTGCCCCCTTGGCAATCAACTGATTAATCACATTGGATACTGCCTTTTCATTACCAGGAATAGGATTAGAGCTGAAAATAATGGTATCTCCCGGCATAATGGTCACTTTCTTGTGAATGGACGCTGCCATTCTGGACAGTGCCGCCATGGATTCCCCCTGACTTCCGGTGGTAATGATTACTGTCTGTTCATCCGGATAATTTTTCAGTTGTTCAATATCTATCAGGGTTTTATCCGGAATATTTAAGTAGCCCAGTTCCGCAGCAATGGAGATAATGCTCACCATGCTTCGTCCTTCCACCACTACCTTTCTGCCATATTTGTAGGCTGAGTTGATAATCTGCTGTACTCTGTCCACATTAGAGGCAAAGGTTGCTATGATAATTCTGGTATTTTTGTGTTCTGCAAAAATATTGTCAAAGGTAATACCCACCGTCTTTTCAGACATGGTAAAACCTTTCCGTTCCGCATTGGTGCTGTCACACATCACAGCCAGCACGCCTTTTTTTCCGATTTCGCCCAACCGCTGCAAATCAATGGCATCTCCAAAGACCGGTGTATAATCCACCTTAAAATCTCCTGTATGCACCACGATACCTGCCGGCGAATAGATGGCAAGTGCCGCTGCATCGGCAATGCTGTGGTTGGTTTTAATAAACTCAATGCGAAAACATCCCAAATTAATGGACTGCCCATGCTTAATCACCTTCCGCTTGGTGCCCCGCATGAGATTATGCTCCTTTAATTTATTCTCAATAATTCCCATGGTAAGCTTGGTGGCATAAATGGGCACATTCACTTCTCTCAACACATAAGGAAGGGCACCAATATGGTCTTCATGACCGTGGGTAATCACAAAACCCTTCACCTTGTCAATGTTGTCCTTTAGATAGGTCACATCCGGAATCACCAAATCGATGCCCAGCATGTCATCCTCAGGAAAGGACAAACCGCAGTCCACCACAATAATGCTTTCTTCAAATTCGAAAGCAGTAATGTTCATTCCAATCTGCTCTAAGCCGCCCAACGGAATGATTTTCAATTTTGAATTGTTTACATTTTTCAATGTTGCACCTCCATAAGTACCCGCTCACTTTCTACTGGTGGCACAATCCCTGCAATAGCCGTAAAATTTCACCTCATGATCCGTCACTTGAAACCCTTTCTTCTCCTGAATACGGTTCTCCAATTCCTCCAGCAAATCATCCTGAAAGGAAAATACATTTCCACAGGATATACATACCAGATGATGATGGTGATGTCCTGATTTTCCATCCTTCTGCTTGGCAATCTCATAACGCACACAGCCGTCATCCAATGTGATTTTTTCAATTAAGTGAAGTTCTAACAGCAACTGCACATTTCTGTAAACAGTTGCCAGCCCTATTTCCGGGTATTGTAGCTTTACTTTGCCATAAATTTCCTCTGCCGTCAGGTGTTCGTCAGGGAAGGCTGCAAGGGTCTCTAACACACCAATGCGCTGACTGGTTACCTTCAGTCCCTTCTCTTTTAATAAGTTAATTAGTTTATCCTGATTCACTGACATAACACGCCTCCTCAGTAGAAATCTCTGCGAGTGTTTTTTCATCTATTCTAATTCATTGCCCTAAAGCTCAATATCAACGTCCTCCAGCTGTTCTGCAAACAGAGCAGATACCATCTCCAGTTCTTCATCATCCTCTACCATTTCATAAACTGCCTCTGTCTGGTTTTCCACAGATACATCCTTTAAAATATATGCTTCTGCCTCGTCCTCCTGAGATTCCGTTACTAAAATATATTTGAATCCGTTAATCTTGGTTTCTTCCAATACATAAAAATCTACTGTCTCATTATTATCAAACGTAAACGTTATTTTTTCCATTTAACTCTCCCTTTTTATCCTGTCCAGATAACCTTGCAGAATAAGCGATGCCGCCACCTGATCCACATACTGTTTTCTGTGTTCCCTGCGCACCTGGCTATCCATCAAGGATTTCTCTGCCGCAATGGTGGTCAGTCTCTCGTCCCAGAGAATCACGGGAAGTCCGGTTCTTCTCTCCAAAGCTTCCTTGAATTTCTCTGTTTGCTCTATTCTTTCTCCCAAGGTATTGTTCATATTCTTAGGATATCCAAGTACAATCCGTTCTACCTGATATTCCTTTGCAATTTCCTCAATTCTGGCATAAGTTTTCCGAAGCTTATTCTCTTCCTTTCTTGTTATGGTCTCCAACACCTGTGCCGTAATCAGAAGCTCATCGCTCATGGCCACACCAACAGTCTTAGATCCGTAATCCAACCCCATAATCCGCATATTTAGCCTCCGCTATTTCCATGATTCGTTCTCTACATATGCTCGCAAAAGCTCCTCCACCAGCTCGTCACGCTCTACCCGCATAATCATGCTTCTGGCATTTTTATGACTTGTGATGTAAGTGGGATCACCGGACATAATGTAACCCACAATCTGGTTAATGGGATTATAGCCCTTCTCTGTCATTGCCTCATAAACAGACGCAATGATTTCCTTTACTTGTACTTCAGGCTCTGCCTGCACTTTAAAATATTGTGTATTTCCTAAATTCTGCATTTTACCACGACCTTAAAATAAAATTTCATTTTATATTGTAATATAAAACCTCTGAAAATTCAATCTATTATTTCACATTTCAGCATTTCATCTTCTGTAACCTCCAAAACCCTTGCCTTTACAATGGTATTGGCAAGTTCCAAATCCCCGGTCACCCATGCTTTCATGTACTCTCTGGTATGTCCCATCATTGCCAGCTCTCCCGGCTTTCCCATGGGTTCTTCTATGAGTATCTGCACAATTTCTCCTACAAAACTTTCTAAAAATGACCTTTTGTGCTGATGATTCTTCTGTAAAAGAATAGCACTTCTTCTGGTTTTCTCCTCCTCTGGAATTTGTCCTTCCATTTTGGCTGCATTGGTACCTTGCCGTTTGGAATATTTGAAGATATGTGTCTCAAAAAAGTTGACCTTTTCCACAAAAGCTCTGGTGGTCTCAAATTCTTCCTCTGTTTCCTGTGGAAAGCCCACAATCACATCCGTGGTAATGGCAGGTTTTCTAAAATATTTTCGAAGCAATTCACATTTCTCATAGTATTCCTCTGATGTGTAGTGTCTATTCATACGTTGCAGCGTCTCATTGCAGCCGCTTTGCATGGACAGATGAAAATGGGGACAGAGTTTTGTCATCTGTGCTGCCTCTTTCACAAACTCCTCGGTGATAATTCTCGGTTCCAAAGAACCCAGACGAATACGTTCAATTCCATCTGTTTCGTGAATTTTTTTCAATAATGACAACAAGGTTTCGGTGCCTGTGTCCACACCGTAAGAGCTGATATGAATGCCTGTAAAGACGATTTCCTGATATCCCATTCTTGCCAATGCCGTTACCTCTGCCTGAATGTCAGATGCCTGTCTGCTGCGGACTCTTCCTCTGGCAAAGGGAATGATACAGTAACTGCAGAATTGATTGCAGCCATCCTGAATCTTAATATAAGCTCTGGTGTGTTCTGAGGTTTTCTTCAATGTCAGGGGCTCATATTCCTTTGTCTGATTAATATCTATCAGTGTATTACTGGCAGAATGACTCTCATTATATTCTTGGATAATACGCACAATGTCCTTTTTTCGGTTGTTGCCCACCACAATATCCACACTTTTATCCTCTAAGAGCTTTTCACCGGCAGCCTGTGCATAACATCCCACTGCCACCACCACTGCCTTTGGATTCTTTGCCTTTGCTTTATGGAGCATTTGGCGCGATTTTCTGTCTGCCATATTGGTGACAGTACAGGTATTAATAATATATATGTCTGCTGCTTCTGTAAAATCCTTAATTTCATAGCCTGCATCCACAAGCATTTGCTGCATAACATCTGTTTCATAGGAATTTACCTTACACCCAAGGTTATGTAATGCGGCTGTTGGCATAATTATTTCTCCCCCTTTAATATTGTAATTTATAGTAACTATGAAGGTACTGAATAGTTACAATTTATAATTTTTCACAAAGTTTCTCTTATTTTTTCAGTATATTAGTTATTTTCAAGTATCCTTCTGCAAATTTAACCAAAATTTTGGTCGGCATGACTACATTTCTTACATTTTTTTGTTTAAAATGTGAAATATTAGTTAAATTTCAGCTTTTACCTTCTTTCTTATTGACTTTTAAAAGTCAAAACTGTAATATTATAAGGAACTAAAATCTAACTAATTAAGGGAGGTATATCTATGAAAACAGTACAGATTTCTTTAAACTCCATCGACAAAGTAAAATCATTTGTAAATGAAATTACAAAATTCGATTATGATTTCGATTTAGTATCTGGAAGATATGTTATCGATGCAAAATCTATTATGGGAATCTTCAGCCTTGATTTATCAAAGCCTATTGACTTAAACATTCATGCAGAAGGCGATTTGGCTGATATCATGAACGTATTAAGCCCATATATCATTTAGGAGCAAAGACCAGTGCAGACTGGTCTTTTTTATTCTCCTGGTGTTATCTAAATTTCAATCACTTCTACACTTTCTATTGCCTGCCTCATCAAATCATCAATGACCTCCTGCAAGTTTTCTTCCGAGCGTTTGATAATATTCACATTGGGCTTGGTGACGGGATGCTTTGCCACAAATATGGTACAGCAGTCCTCAAAGGGCTGAATGGAGGTTTCAAAGGTACCAATCTGTTCCGACACATCAATAATCTCCTGCTTGTCAAAACTGATGAGGGGACGGTACACCGGCATGGTACATACCTCGTTGGTGGCTGCCAGGCTCTGCAATGTCTGGCTTGCCACCTGCCCGATGCTCTCTCCAGTGATAAGACCAAGACACTTATTTTCCTTTGCCAGATATTGGGCTATCTTCATCATATAACGCCTCATAATGATGGTTAATTCATCATGGGGACACTTGTCATAAATAGCTAACTGAATCTCGGTAAAATTAACCACAAACAGCCGCATCGAGCCTGCGTAGCGTGAGACTATTTTCGCCAAATCCACCACCTTTTGTTTTGCCCTGTCACTGGTATAAGGCGGTGCATGAAAATAAACTGCATCAATTTTTACCCCTCGCTTGGCAATCATATATCCTGCCACCGGACTGTCAATGCCGCCGGATAATAAAAGCATTGCCTTTCCATTGGTTCCCAAAGGCATGCCGCCGGCACCTTTGATGGTCTGGGAATACACATAGATTTTCTCCCGGATCTCCACCTGCACTTCCACATCTGGATGGTGGACATCCACTTTAATTTCCGGAAAAGCCTCCACGATTTTACTGCCCAGCTCTGTATTGATTTCCATGGAATCTAAAGGATAATTCTTTCTGGCCCTTCTTGCCTTTACCTTAAAGGAAAAATTCTTATTGGGATACGCCTGGTCTAAATAGGCCACCGTCTGTGCCGCAAAATCCTCAAAACCATTATCCTCCATCTGAACCACAGGACAAATTCCCACAATGCCAAAAACACGCTTCAAGGCTTCAATGGTTTCCTGGTAATCATATTCCCCTTCCGTCTCTACGAAGATTCTTCCCTGCTCCTTGCGCACCAGAAACTCCCCCTCCACATCCTCTAACACATAGCGGATATGATTTACCAGTGCATCCTCAAACAGATAACGGTTCTTTCCCTTTACTCCAATTTCTCCATACTTAATTAAAAATGCTTTATACATATCTCTCTCCTTTTATAACTGTCTTGCAGGGTATGCTATCTTTTCCCTTAATGACGCGTATATCTGCGCAGTGTTGGCAGCACTTCTCTTAACACTTGCAGGGTATACTCCAATTCCTCCCAAGTGGTGTGATGGGAAAAACTAAACCGTATGGTGGACACTAATTCTTCTTTGGGTACCTTCATGGCAAGCAGAGTCTTACTGGGGGATGGCTTGTTGGATGAGCAGGCGGATCCGGCAGATACATAAATCTGCTTATCCTCTAAGGCGTGGAGCAGCACTTCACTGCGGACTCCCACAAAACTTCCGCTGACAATCTGGGGAGCCGTCTCCTGCCATGTGCCGTTTATCTTCACATCTTCCAATTCCAAAAGCCCCCGGCAGAAACGCTCCTTTAATTTGAAAAGATGTTTCTGCTTCTCTGCCAGGTTTTCATAAGCCATCTGACAGGCAAGTCCTAATCCTGCAATTCCAGGTACATTTTCCGTACCTGAACGCATGCCCGACTGCTGACCACCTCCAAAAATGATAGGCTTAATTTTCACCTTTTCATTCACATAAAGAAATCCCACACCCTTGGGACCATGAATTTTATGTCCGCTGACAGACAATAAATCGACTCCCATCTGCTTTGGAGATACCTTAAATTTCCCATAGCTTTGAATGGCATCCACATGAAAATAAGCCTTAGGGGCTCTCTCTTTCACCAACTTCGCTGCTTCCTCTATGGGCTGGATGGATCCCACTTCATTGTTCACATGCATGATGGATACCAGAATGGTATCCTCCCGCAATTCTTCGGCAAGTTGGTCTAAGCAAATAACTCCATCTCTGCCCACCGGCAGCTTTGTCACCTCAAATCCTGCCTCCTCTAACACTGCCAAAGGGGCATGAATGGCAGCATGTTCCACTTGAGTAGTAATGATATGCTTTCCTGCACGCTGATTGGCTAGTGCCACACCAAGCAATGCCTGATTATCCGACTCTGTTCCGCCGGATGTAAAAATAATTTCCTTTTCCTTCACTTTTAAGGTCTTTGCAATCTGTCTGGAGGACTCCTTCACATACTGCTCTGCCTCCATGCCCTTTTTATGCATGGAGGAGGGATTGCCGTAATCCTTAAGCATCACGGTGGTTACCAAATCCGCCACCTGCTTTTCACATCTGGTGGTGGCTGAATTATCTAAATACGCTTCCATATTTTGCACCAAGCCCCAAGCGAAAATGCTTGCATTTTCATTTGAGGCACAAACACAAAGGGTGAAAGATATGTGTTTGCATTTTATCCTTCCTTCTTTTTTCTTTCACACTTCTCCTATGACTTCTATATATTTGTATCTATTCTGTGCGGAACAGTCATATATATTCATTACTTTCCATCCGGATTTTATACTATACAGAATTGGTAACTATTCGTAACAGTTCAGATACCTGAACTGTTACTTGCAAAAGCCCATTTAAAATCTGCTCCGCAGATGGGGCTTTTGCCTGTCCCCGCTGTATTTTCGTACGGTCTGTGCAGTAAATGCACAGACCTACTGAACAGTTACCAGAATTGTTACTCTAATTCAAACATAATAATGGACAAGACAGCAAGCCCCGCTGTTTCCGTTCGCAAGATACGTCTGCCAAGACTGATGAGCTGCATGCTTTTTTCAGTTGCCAGTGCAATCTCTCTTTCATCAAAACCGCCCTCCGGTCCAATGAAAATTCCCACATGCTTATAGTTTGCTATTTTTTTCACAATCTTTTTGGATGCTTCCATTCCCTTGGCAAACTCATACGGTATAACATTATAATCCAAACCTTCTGCGTATGCAACTGCTTCTTGAAAAGTCATCACCGGCTTTACCTCTGGAATGATCATACGCTTTGACTGCTTGGCGGCACTTTCTGAGATGGCATTCCAGCGGATAAGCTTATTCTTCTCCTTCTTGGCATCTAGCTTTACCACACTGCGCTTCATGGCAACGGGAACAATCTCATAGGCACCCAGCTCCACGGCTTTTTGAATGATCAGCTCCATCTTATCTGCCTTGGGAAGTCCCTGAAACAAGGTCAGCTTCACCGGCAGTTCGGAGCTTTCGCTGTCCACATCCACAATTCTGGCAGTTACCTTTTTCTCTGATAATTCAGTAATGGAACAGATAAAATGTTTATCTGTTCCATTGCTTATCATGATTTCTTCTCCTATTTTCATCCGAAGAACATTTCTAATGTGGTTCACATCCGAACCTTCCAAGTAAATGTCCGAACCCTGCACCTGCCATTCCTCAACAAAAAAATGATTCATCCTGACACCTGATTCTTTCTGGCTGTAATGGAACACCAGTCATTCTGGTAAGTCACTTCCTCAACCACCAGTCCAGCCTTTTCCATCGCTTCTTTTACCAATTCTTCCTTTTCCTTTAAGATTCCTGAGGTGACATAGTAAGCTCCTGATTTCATAACTGCGGGAATCCTTGGTGTCATTGCCACCAAAATTTCTGCCAGAATATTGGCACACACCAAATCATACTTTTCATAGCCTATGTGGTCCTGCACCTCTTTGTCATCGATGAGATTTCCTAAAATCACATCATAGCTGTCCTTGGAAATTCCGTTGACTTCCATATTCTCCGCCACTGCACTGATGGCACAAGGATCCAAATCCGTTCCCAAGGCATAGGAAGCTCCAAGCTTAAGGGCTGCAATGGATAAAATTCCGCTGCCGCATCCAGCATCCAGCACCACATCATCCTTCTTGATCAATTTCTTAATCTGGCGGATGCAAAGCTGTGTCGTCTCATGCATACCCGTTCCAAAGGCAGTTCCGGGATCAATGTCAATGCGCATTTTCCCTTCATCTTCCGGCTTTAAGGGTTCCCAAGAGGGCTTGATTAAAATATCATCCACATAAAATTGTTTGAAAAATTCTTTCCACTTATTCTGCCAATCTGCATCTTCTGTCTGACTCTGGGTGATGGTGCATTCGCCCACCTCCATAAACTCTGCCAGGACTGCCAGTTCTGCCTTGACACTTTTCAATAATTCTTCCGTTTCCTGCCCATCTTCTATATAGAAAGATACATACGCCTCATTCCCCCCATTGGGGTTTTCCGGCAGAATATCCACAAACATCTGGCTTTTTTCGTAGTCTGTCAGAGGAACATTATCCTCAATTTCCGCTCCCTCAATTCCAAGATCCATCAGGCTACTGACAATGATGTCCTCTGCCTGAGAAACTGTTTTAATTGTATATTTATTCCATTTCAATCTCTTACTCTTCACAGGGATTTTCTGGTTCTTTGCTTGTTATATCCACTTGCTCTTATGGTCTGTGCAGTAAATGCACAGACCTACTGAACAGTTATCAAATCTCCTACATTTTCAAAAACTCCAAATACTTCTCCAAATCCTCTGTTACTTTTCCTTTATGCTTAATGATTGTTGTTTCAATATTGGTGGCCTTTTTCACCTTTTCTGCTGTGTGCCGTTCGAACTTTTCAATATTTCCTGAATAGGTGGGATTCTTCTTTAATTCCTCTCGAATCTCCTTTGGAAACGGAATATACTCTGTGAGAATCTCACGCACCACCTTATTCAATCTCTGAGAGCCCTTGGATTCCAACAATACCCATTCACTATAATCCTGCACAAACATTCCTCGAAAACTGTTTTTTGCCTTGGTAAGATTCTGCTTAATCTTATCCTTTGCCTGCTGGGACAAATCATGATTCTTTTTATAGAACTGGGCATAGTCAAAGTACTCTGAGGTCAATGACTTTTCGCTCAAATCATTCCAGTACACACCTTGAATGTTACGACAAATTTCCCAACGGTACTGACCCATCATAGCCACTGCCAGTTTGGAAAGATTTTCTTTGCACAATAATGGAAGTGCAAATCTTGCAGGTGTATCCTTTCTGGGACCTGACAATTCCTGCCACATCGCTCCCTTAGCACCTATATTGGGCATCAGAATGATGATAGGCTTCACTTCCTTTTGGATAAATTCCTTATTTACCCCATGTTCTGTATCCCAGAAGGTAATCTCACGGTAAAAGCATGAATAATCCAGCCGCAACAGTGAGTCAAAGGTCTTACGCACAGCACTCTTCTGAGTGAGCATAGGTTTCAGGGATTCATTGCCATCCGTAAACAAAATGGGACAGAAACTCATAATCTGACCATTTGTCATTTTATTTGTGGAAGTAAGCATATTGCGCAGCTCAAATACCATCTTGCCGACCTGATCCTTTTTATATGCTTCCTCTTGCTCCTTGGTGAATTTCTGAGTCTTCTTCATATCACGGAAGGTGCCATCATAATCCAAGTCAAACTCGTTTCTGGAAGGCTCATGTTCTCCCCGATAAATCTTAAAGAGCCATTCCTTCATATTGTAAATCTGATAGCCGCCCATATCCTCATCCCTTTTGGTGTAAAACAAATCAGCCAGCGCCACATCATTGACTAAATGCTCATCCAAAAGTCCAAAGGTCAAGAACATTTCCAACAACGGAATGGGTTTTTCTTCCTTTACATACTTTTTAATGACCGCCTCATACAAGTCATAATACAAGGCAGTGAGACTTCTACGCACAGAGCCTGCCTCATCGGTGTTGCTCCGCTTGTCATCTATGCCTGCAAAGACCGTGAGCTGCTGACGCAGTTTCTCATTCTTTGCTTCCTCCATGCCTGCATATGCCAGAATTTTTTCGGTGGTATTCTGGGTAATCTTGCGGATAATTTCCAACTGGGCAGAAGTATAACCGCCAGCAGGTGCACTCTCCTTGGCAGGCTGCTGATTCTCATTGGAGAATTCTGTCTCATTGTCAGAATTCACATTCATCATCTGCAATTTGTCCTGATAGTCATCTTTAACTTTTTGAATCACCTTCTTGTCAATGTTTTCAAAGGCATTGGCATAATTTAAAATCTCATCTGCTTTTTTCAACAAAGTGGATACTTTGCCTTTTTTGGATGCCAGCTGCAAAATCAAATCTTCATACATAGAAAACAGATTGTCACTGTCATCGGCGATCAGTGCCAATGAATTTTCTGACAAATAGCTGTTAATTTCTCCATAAAGCTTTACTACACTTTGGGCTGCCATCATAATGTCTATCAAATGCCTTCTCACCATGTAAATGCTGGAGTCAAAAAAAGCAGTACGCACATTTTCCGGTATCTTCATCAACTGCTTCATATATTCCATCTTATCTTCATCCAACTTTGTCTGCTGGATAAATTCCATCAGACTGTCGATTCTTGCAGATGTTCTGCATTCTGCGTTGTAGCCCTTACAAAGCTCTGTGTATCTCTTATACTCTTCCTTCACAAATGCGAAAAACTTCTTGGTGCGTTCATCCTCTGCCGTGGCATTGTCTAAAATCATATTCACTTGACAAATGGCAGCAGCAATCATATTTCCCGGATTTACCGTTTTCGCCATGCTCACCGCAATATTATCCGCCATGTTTCCGTAGGGATAGACCATCATTACCGTATCTTCATCTGCAAAATAATTGGCGGTGGTTTTGCCGCTTAAGCCCTCCACCAGACCGATGACACTTCCCTTTTTAAACTCCATTCTCCCTGTTTTGCTCACAGAGACCAGCTTTCCCTCCACAATAACCGTCAGCTCACTGATTTGCTGATTTTCCCCGAACACCAATGTTCCCTTTGTAACTTTCTTCTCCTGTCCCTCTAGTTCTGCTGCATTCATTTCTAACCCGCTCCTTCTTTACTAAAATAGTGTCAAAGGCTCTGACACTACATCTCATGTTTTCAGTTTACCACTTTTTTTCATTTTTTACAACTAGTAAGAAACATTCGATGGAGATAAAAGCTTACGTGGTGTATCAGATACCTGAACCATTATTATGCAGTCTCATTCACACGCAAGTTTGTCACTGGCAAAATTTACTTGTATACAAAATGGCAGAGAAGATACATCTTCTCCGCCATGTTTTCTTATAAGAACTCTTTCCTTATTCTCTGTCTTATTTAATCACCTTAATCCAGCCTTCCGGTGCCGGAATCCTGCCCATCTGGATTCCGGTGAGCGTATCATACAACTTCTGTGTAATGGGTCCCATTTTTTCCATTCCACTTGGGAAGCAGATTTCCTTTCCATGGTCATTAATTTTTCCAACCGGTGAGATAACGGCAGCAGTTCCGCAAAGACCACATTCTGCAAAATCCTTTATCTCGTCAAAGAATACTTCTCTCTCTTCTGTCTCCAAGCCCAAATATTCTTTTGCCACATGCATCAAAGAACGACGCGTGATAGAAGGCAGAATACTGTTAGACTTTGGAGTGATTACCTTATTGTCCTTGGTGATAAAAATAAAGTTGGCCCCTCCGGTTTCCTCAACCTTAGTTCTGGTCTTAGAATCTAAGTACATGTTTTCATCAAAACCTTCTTCATGGGCAGATACAATGGCATGCAGGCTCATGGCATAATTCAGTCCCGCTTTGATGTGTCCTGTTCCATTTGGTGCAGCACGGTCAAAATCACTGACACGAATGGTAATGGGCTTTGCACCGCCTTTAAAGTATGGACCCACCGGTGTGGCAAAAATTCGAAACTGATATTCATCTGCCGGTTTTACACCGATGACCGGATTGGTACCAAACATATAAGGTCTTAAGTAAAGAGTTGCTCCCGAACCGAAGGGTGGAACATAGGCTTCATTGGCTTCTACTACCTTCGTTACCGCTTCCACAAATCTATCCTCTGGAAATACCGGCATCTCCAATCTTTTTGCCGAATCAACCATACGGCTGGCGTTTAAGTCGGGACGGAAACAGACAATATGTCCATCCTCTGTGGTGTAAGCCTTTAAGCCTTCAAAAATCGTCTGGGCATATTGAAGTACCCCAGCACATTCACTGATGGTAATCATGGCATCCTCTGTGAGACATCCCTCATCCCATGATCCATTTTTGTAGTTGGAAACATATCTTAGGTCTGTTTCCATATAGCCAAAGCCTATATTGGACCAGTCAATGTTTTTCTTTTCCATAATATCCTCCATTCTGCTGCAAAACAGCTCTACCAAATTGTATCTCCTCTCTGTCGCCTTGAACAACTCCTGTAAAATTACGGTATATTGCATTGCTTTCGCCGGCAGATATTTCTGTGGCTAATTATACATCAATTATGCTTGTTTTGCAATCGGCAAGTTATGAAATTGTAACGATTCAATACCTTCATAGTTACCTTTTTTCTATGATTTGCAGCATTTGCCCTATTCTCTTTTCATATGTGTGATACTTCTGAACCTTTTGTAAGCCCTGTACCGCAATTCTTCTCCTCTCCTTTTCATAACGGAGATAATACCGGCACTTATCTGCCAGCTCCTCCAAACTATAATACACCTCCAAATCCTTCCCTGCTTCAAAAGTCTCCAACACCTCCGGCTGTGCATTGCAGATTAAAAATCCTCCTGCTCCCAATACATCCCAGACCCGTTGGGAAATACCGGTATGAATGCCCTTGGCAGTGGGATTTAAATTAATTTTGCTGTATTTAAAGATATGGGGCATTTCATACAAAGAATCCGCACTGCCGCAGAATCTTATATTGTGCAGAGGTGAAATATCACTCTGCGTGTAGACAGAAACTGCAAATTCCTCTGCCAGCCTATTCAGCAGCCGGATACGTTCCAATTCCGTTACTTTCACTGCCAAATATTCGTCTGCCAAAAAGAGCCTTTTGTCTACCTGATAGCCCTCTGGCATTGCATCTAAGCTTACCACCTGAAAAAAGTCATTTATAAGTTCTGGTGTGAGAAGTTCTGCCAAAAGATCCTGCTGACCTTGGGCAAGCTGTTTTTCTATCAAAATTTCCAGTTCTTTTTTTAGTTTCTGCGGCATCTGTCTAATACGGTTGAACACACTTTTTTCAGTATAAAGGGAACCAATAAAAGCAATTTCTTTTCCACAACGCAGTTTTTTCTCCGGCAGACAGTTCAAAACTGTATTTTGCAGACGCTCTGTATTGGCAGCCAGCGGCAGATGATAGATTCCCTGTGGATTTTTGTGCCGATACTGCTGGTACAGTTTGCGGTCAAAGAGAAAAATACAATTATACTCACCGGAAATCTCCGGGGCATTCAGCAGAAAAAAGGGAGCATCTACCTGCCAGCACACATAGGGCAGACGGAGTGCATTACATAGCTTTGAAATGATAGGAAAGAAATTCATGGAAAAGATAAAATCATAATGATTTGCCAATATGACTTCTGCCAACTGCTGCAAATAATCCACATCATAATCCGGATCCTGTATTTCCTTCGTAAATTCCTCCACCCGATAGCCGTTTTTCTCAAATCCGGCAATCACATCAGGCTCACAAATACTCTGATAACGGCAGATAAGAATTGTATGTGTCATAAGCTGTACCTCGTCTTTCTTAGACAAAATTATGGTTTCTTTGTGCAGTAAATATACAGTTCTGTACAGAACAATGATTTCTTTTCTATGTTTGTTTATCGGCAGCTTTTTTGATTTTGTAAAGAGAACTTTCCCACAAAAGACAGTCGTACAAAAAGGCATAAAGATACCACAGACCAAAATCTAAAATAATTGGGTGGAACTAGATCATGGTCTGTGGCTTTATATAAAATATGTATCCATAAATAGATACCAATTTAAAGCGGACTTTAGCCTCTATTTAGCACATGAGATAATTTTTGTATTCCTTGCTGCATAAGTTCCATGGACTTGAGAATACTATCAACTCCTGCAACCTGTTCCTCTGTTGAGGCACTGATTTCATTGGTTTTATCAGCAGATTTTTCAGAAATTTCCTCCACCTTTTCCATTGCTTTCAGCAATCTTTCTTTGATAGCAATAATATTAGACAATTCTGCTTTCAATAAGTCTATCACCTTAATAACCTCCTCGGAGGAACCAAGCATAGTTTTAAAAATGGTAACGGTATCGTCCAGTCTGTCATGCGACTCCCGTACCACTATATTATTGTACTCAATGACCTTATTAGTCTCTTCCACAGTGACAATAATATCTTTTAAAATAGCATCTATCTTCTGTGTGGCATCTGCGGATTGCGAAGATAACGTATTGATTTCATCTGCCACTACTGCAAATCCTTTTCCTGCTTCACCTGCCCTTGCTGCCTCGATAGCAGCATTTAAGGCAAGCAGATTGGTCTGCTGGGCAATTTCCCGAATGCTTTCAATAATACTTCCAATAGAAGATGACTTTTGAGATAATTGAGTAACACCTTCTGATGCTGTTTGTGTGGTTTTAATATTTTCATCAAACTTTTTAGACAGCTCTCCAATGGCAGCAATTCCCTCATCATTCTTTCCCTTTAATTCCATCATAGTCTCAACAGTTTTACTTACTCGTTCCTCAGAATTGGCTATTTTATCATTTAATTCCTGGAAAATGGATAAACTGCTGCTTACTTCTTTAATCTGTATGTCTGCACTATCAGAAATTTCCTCTGTGGAGGCAGCAATCTCCTGGGTATTGCATTCAAATTCATGCAGTGATGCATAAATTTCTTCTGAAGACTGCTGCAATCCCTCAAATGCCTGCTTCACATCCCCCAAGAGTTCTTCTGCCTCCTTTTCCTTCTGTTCTACCGTTCCAAACAACTCTCTGGCTCTTACTACAATAAAAACAGCCACCAAAACTGCCAGTGTATAAACCATTAAAATGAAAATCCAAATGGAAAAACTTCTCATTTTTAAATATGCTTCTGAAAAGAAAATCAAGCCAATCGCATTTGGCACAATGGTAGCCACAACAGCTGTTTTAATTGTGGATAAATCGTAATATGGTATGGCTAACATAAGTACCCATATATATGCCTCAGGAAACGCTCCAAACACCCCATCATTTCCCACCACAATGGTCACAGCTCCAAACAGCGGCAAGACTGTCAAATATAAATATTTTGCATATTGGCCGAGAGATTTCTCAAGCACCTTTATCAAAATCCCTGCTATGGGCATAATCAAAACAACACTGTCTTTTATGGAACCTCCATTAAATAGCAATACATAAAAAAAAGCCACTATCGGAATTATCAATAACACCAAAAACATAAGCATATTCATTCTTTTTTCTTCATTCTTTAATATTTGCAATTCCATAACTCTGCCTCCTTTAGGGTTTTATCTTATCTAATACTTATACAATACACAGATACATGTGGTTCCGGCTCCCACTGTCCAAAACAATACATTATCTCCTATCTCCAATTCTTCTTTTTCCACTGATTTTGCATAAGCCAGCATAGGGCTTGTGGTACCTGTGTACCCAAATTCATCGCCCACAAAAACAAATTTATTGATATCCTCCCCTAAATCTTCGCAAATTCCCCGGATACTTTTCCACGAAAACTGTGAAACAAAATATTTCTTTATATCACTTTTCTTTAAATTATTTTTAAAAAGTATTTCTTCAATGGAATATTTGGCACTTTTAAAGGCGCCGCTAAAATCAAAAGGCGTCCATTGAAACAATTTGTCTTGTGTGGGCATATTCCGATCTCTTACCACATTAGACAACCCTTTGGCAGGAAAAACCATCTTGTCATGATTGCTGGAATTTGTATAATAATCCGAATCCATAAAACCACGTTCCATATGAAATATATTTTCCAACACCATAGCACATGCAGAATCCCCAAAGTTACAATATGCCAAAGGTTCATCATAACGTGAATACTTATTCAGCTGGTCAGAACCAACAATCAATGCATATTTAATATTTTGATTATTCCGCATTACTCTGGATACCTGTTCCAACGCTACTGTCATTCCGGCACAATTTGCATTCATATCAAATACGGTACATTTTTGTGCTGCCCCTAACATGGCATGCAGTTTTAATGAATTTGGAGGCAGCATAAATTCAGGCGTACCTGATGAGAAAACAATTATACCCAACTGAGTTGCTTTCACATGAACCTTCTCCAATACCTTTTTTGCCGCTTCATATCCCATGGTAAGAATCGTCTCATTCACATCATCTGAAATATATCTGCTCTTTCTGCCTGTGGTTTTTAGCAGACCATCCACATCCTCACCTTGCTTTTTAAAATGTTCCACAAAATATTCATTATCCACCTTATGTTTTGGGTGATAATATGCCACCCCTTTAATCATTGCATTATTTTCCATCGTAACCCACTCCTTGTCTTCTTTTGTGTTATCAACACTTATCAATAAATGAATACACTTTCTTTACAATATAGTCTCTCTCTTCAAAAATAGCTGTATGCCCACGATAAGGAATCAAGAGCAACTGACTGTTTTTTAAACTACTCCACAGATCCATCGCTGACATTGGAAGTATAATTTCATCATCACCTCCGTGTACAATCAAGGCCGGTACCTGAATTTCTCCGACATCTGCTATGCGATTGTATCCGTTTGAGTAAACCAAATCCTGATACCCGATTTCATCAGACACTTTTGTTTGCTCCAACCCCTGTAAAATTTCCTGCCTTTCTTTCTCTGTGGTATCCTGCCCAAAAGCACGCAAAAACAAATCCATGGATTGAAACTCACTGACAGGTTTCTTTTTGATTTCATCAATCAATGGTGTATACTTGTCTAAGTTTGCCCCTGTGCTCAAAAGAATAATTCCATTCATTGCAATCTTCTTATGCAAAGCAATTTCTAAAGTAATGGCACCTCCCATGGAATATCCTGCTATCCAAAGTTTTTTCCCAATCTTTTTGCATTCCCTCAAATCCTCTATGGAATCTTCCACCGCTGCTGCACAATCTGAAATACCACCTGTCTTTGTTCCATACGATTCTCCATGAGTCGGCAAATCAAATACAATACAGTTATACTCAGCAAATGCTTTTGCAAATAACCCCATCCCTTCTTTCGTCATTGTGGAACCATGGATAAAAACGATGGTTCTGTCACTTTCCTTATTCCCCATCTGTGAGTATGCTAATACTTTGCTTCTTATGTTCGGTCTCATACCCTTTTCTCCTTTCCTTTTGTTATACTTATGTAATTACCTTTTCATCCCATTGATAAATATAACATTTTATATTTATTTCGGTCTTTTTTTCAAAGAATTAATACAAAATGTCCAAAAGGCAAAGACAGTGTCCAACTAACATAATTGATATTTTTTTAACAAATTTATTTCGAAAAAGGAACCCTTCTGCATACAGTAAAAGAGCATCCCTTTTCGTTGGATGCTTCTTATCTTTATGGAAAATGAATTCTTCCATCATCACTTTTTTAATTTTTATGTATGCAGTACCTTAGACAAAATTTTGCTTTTGTTCCTAATTGTCTTTCCTCTTTATGTGCAACCATATTTCTACCCCATAATTAATACTCTATTTTCAATGTGTCTCCATCCACATAAACCCCTTGAGATTTTGTAATCTTAAGCATATTGTCAGAATTAAAGCTCACGGTCTCTCCGTCACGAAACCTCATATCACTTTTCAAAACATAAATGCACACATTATAAAGAAAGTCATAAATATCCTCCAACTTTTTACTGCTGTCAATCACTTCCATATCCTCATAGCCAAATTCCTTCATACCATAGGTATAACCGCTGTTTCCTTTTTCGTTTCTGATAATGCCCACATACACCCAGAGAGAAATGGGCATCTCTCCCTTGCGGAGCATTTCTGTTCCTTTATGCCAGTAAGATGGTTCTAATACAGTTCCTGTGGTATAAATGGCAGATACATTTTCCTGATGCATACAAATATCCACAATATGGGTAAAATAATAAGCAGCTTCTATGGGTTCTCCCTCATTGCTCATCACCATCACAATCAGATGAGCCTGATGCTCTTTTGCAATCTTAACTGCATCTTTCCAGAAAATGTTGGCCTCTGCAAAATGCTCTGCCTCTCCTTCCGGTACCGGAAACTCCATCAGGGAAATAACCACTGTATTTTTTTCCAATTCAAAAATCAGTGTGCCGTCCTCCAGTTTTCCACATTCCTCCATATCAATTTCGAATTCTTCCCCAATCTCCTTTTGCAGTCGTGATAAGTCATATTCCGCTTCCTTCAGAAGCAAAAATCCTTGTCGGTGAGCCTTATTGTTTTCCTGTGCTTCTTTTACTTTTGCCTGATACTCCTCCTCAGTCATTTGCTCATACTCTTCCTCTGTGATGCCTATGCGTTCCAGTTCTGAAAGAAAGCGGGATTTCCAGTATTCCTTCAAATATTCTATCATGGCAATACAACGCTCCTTGGCAGTTTTCTCATCATAAATCTCAAATTCGCTGAAGGTATGCCCGCATTCCTCTCCCGTTTCATCAAAACCTACCACGCCAACCTGCCAACGGTCCAGCAATCTTGGTTTAAATTTGACAATAATATACTGATTGTCCTCATAGGTAAATTCCCCTGCTGCCTGAATTTTTGCCGGTTTCTTCCCTAATTCATTTTCATGGCTAAGCCACCCATTCATAATTTCCACTGCTTTACTATGCATTTGCCACCACTTCTCCTATTCTGCTTTCTTTATTCAATTCCCTGAATTTTAGTTGATTTGTCCTCATATATTTTATCATGACTAAACTATTTATGCATATATCCCATTTGAATTAAAAAAACTGCCTGTCAGGTCATCATATCCGATCTGGCAGGCAGTTCTTATTCAAAAAAAGCAACGTAACTATTCAGTACCTTCATAGTTACGAGCAAAGAACCATTGCCTACGGCAATGGTTCTTTGCCTGTTATATCCACTTTTTCTTACGGTCTG